>JASUTF010000018.1 GCA_030445695.1 Candidatus Iainarchaeum sp. | reverse complement strand
TCGTCCAGCACGCCCACGCTAACATCTGGTTGTTAACCCTTTTATCTTCATCTCATCCTCTTTTTCCGTGATCGGTTTCTACCTTCTGGGCCGGTTGACGGATCTGGCTCGGCAGGAGATCGTGTCTCTGGCCACCCGTCGTGGCGAGAGGTATAAGATAGTGGCAGACCGCTTTGTCACCGTTCAGGGCGATGACGTCCGTTTTTACTCCCGCTTGGCGTACACGCGGGTCTATGGCAGGGTTTGGTTCTCAACGAAGAGGATAAGCGATGCGGGCCGGCTCGCGAGGGAGTCAGGTCTTCAGCAGTTTTTGCTCAGTAACCAGCCGTTCGCCATCCGTTCCAACGTCTCCCCGGAGTTCGATGCACGTGTTGGCTGGTACTTCGACGGCGAGGTGAATCTGAAGCGACCCAAGACAACAATATTCGTTGTCCGTGCCGGCGGGAGGTTCTATTTCATCGCCCCTGCACTGGAGATCCGTGCCAAGGACTTTGCACCGAGGGACACGAAGAACCGTCCGTATCACCACCCCACGTCGCTCAACGCAAGGGACGCCCGTCTCCTTGTGAATATTTCCGGGGTTCTGCCTGGGGAGCGTTTTCTTGACCCCTTCTGCGGCGTGGGCGGAATACTCATAGAGGCGGCAATGGTGGGTGCAGACGTCTACGGCATCGACGCCGTTGAGGATATGGTTCTCGGTGCCTCAGTAAACCTCCAGCACTACGGTCTGAGGGGCACGGTGCTCAGGGGAGACGCCAGGAGCATTCCCTGGACAGGGTTTGACGCCATTGCCACGGACGTCCCCTATGGCCGCTCCTCGAAGGTGCTCACCCGTGATCTGCGTGCTCTGTACAGGGACGCGTTTGAGTCCATGTTCTCGGCGCTGAAGAGGGGCAGATACTGCGTGGTCGTCGCTGACCGCGATGTTTCACCCCTGCTTGAAATGGCCGGGTTTTATGTAGATCGGGTGTCCAATTGGTATGTACACTCCAAGCTCACCCGGAGGGTTCACGTATGCCGGAAATCAGGATAACCTTCCTTGGCACGTCCGCCTCGGTTCCCACGAAGGACAGGGGCCTTCCAGCGGTCTTCTTGGAATACAAGGGGCAGGGGATACTGTTTGACGTCGGAGAGGGTACGCAGCGCCAGTTCATGCGTTTCGGCCGGTCAGTCATGAGGGTTGAACACATACTCATCTCCCATTATCACGGTGACCATCTCTTTGGCCTCCCCGGGCTACTTAGCACCCTTGCGTTATACGGGAGGGAAAAACCCGTCCACATCTGGGTACCTGTTCGCCAGGTTCCCTACGTGGAGGCGTTCCTTAACGCAATTCCCATGGGCGTTGATTATCCCGTTTACATCCACGGTGTTGACGAGGGCCTGCTCTTCCACACGGCTGACTTCACCGTTTACGCCTACCCCTTGGAGCACACGTCGGACTGCTACGCCTACGTGTTCGAGGAGAGCCCGAAGGTGAAGGCGGATAAGAAGAAGGTCAAGGAGCTGGGTATCGAGGGGCCGCTGGTCCGTGAGCTCAAGGCGGGCAACCCCGTTTACTGGAAAGGGAGGACGATCAGCCCGGAGGAGATCGTATATACGGTTCCGGGCAGAAAGATCGTCTACGCCGTAGATACCTGTCCCATTTTCCATGAGAGAGCCGTGGGGGCAGACGTGCTCATACATGACGCCACGTTCCTCCACGATGATCACGAACTCGCAGTGGAGAAGAAGCACTCCACCGTTTTGGAGGCAGCAGAACTTGCAAAGAAGTTGAACGCCCGTCTCCTGGTTCTTACACACTTCTCAGCGCGCATCAAGGATCTGTCCGTGGTCGAGGCGGAGGCGCGGAAGGTGTTTGAGCACAGTGTTGCCGCCCGTGACGGCTACACCATAGAGCTTTAAACGCGGACCACCACTTATTTACATGCGATGGTCATTTCCGGTTCTTCTACTCGTTCTTATTCCCCTTTCAATGGCCATTTCTCCGTCGTCCGTCACGGTTACCGCCGTTGTTGATCAGGAGGGTGTTGCCAGCGTGCGAGAGGAGTACTTCTTCATCTTCCACGACAGCAGCGAGATGAATGCATTTGTGAATCTTGCCAGCAAGATGGGGAACTCTTATCAGCTCTGGATAGCCGGTGTTGACGGTGTGGACTTCCATCTGGGGAGGGAGTATACGGATCTGTCGAACATATCCCTTTACTGGGGGATTGTCGGTCCAAATGTTGTAAAGCTTACCGTTCGGTACAAGGTTAAGGCGGCTTCTCTCTCAGCGGAAACGGCCACGAGCTGGGAGTATATCCTGAACCGTTTCCACCTGCCCCGGCAGTCAGGTGCATATATCATTCCGGAGGGCATGTCCCTCGTCGTCGTTCTGCCCCAGAGATCCAGAATAATATCATACGCTCCTGCGGTGGACGAGGCGCACCGTGCGGAGAACATGATCACGTGGGAAGGGCCCATAACGACCAATGACATTTACGTCCGCTACGAGATCCCCAAGCCGGCGGGAATCCCGTCCATTGTCGAGATCCTCTTCTCGGCATCCACGAACATCTACATCTCGGTTATACTCCTCATCGTGGCAGCACTCATCTTCGTCCGACGGGAGAAGATCAAGAAATGGGTGCAGGGCTACGTTGAGGGCAACTCCGAGTTCGAGGAGTAGACAAGGGGGCCGCCACAGAGGGGGCATCTTTTCCCCTTATACGTGGGAGGGTATTTCCTCCCGCAGTTTCTGCAGATTCTAACGTATCTCCTTTCTTCTCTGATCCCTTCCGTCACCGGCTCATATTCTATGCCCAGTGCTCTTGCCACGTTCTGGACGTGAAAGTCGTCCGTTACGAGGACTCCCTTTACCTCCAGTGCCAGCGCAAGTGCCTCAACGTCCGCTTCTGAGAGTTTGTTTAGTTCCCCCAATCTCTCTGCCGCTTTCACCACTCTTCTTTTTGCCCCCTCTGGGGGTGCCTTTATACTTACCATTCCAGACGATACGAGCGCGTCCAGAACATGGGAACGGGAGCGAATCTCCGATGCAACGGCTGGAGGTATGAGTGCCTCTTCGTATCCAAAAAAAGAGGAGTTGAGGAGGGCAGCCGCGTCAAGAACCCTCTTACTTCTTCTTGCCAACGAGGATCTCCTCGATGTGGCTCTTTCTCTTCTTCAGCACGTCTCTGACGATGTCCTGGCCACCCAGACCTATGGCGATTCCAAGACCGACGCCGAAGGCGATCGCCACGGCCCAGAGTGCGATCTCAATGGCCTTTGTCAGTATGTGCGTGTCCTTTATGCCGAAGTAGGGCAGTGCCGTTACCAGGGCGAAGTAGATGATGATCGCCTGCACTGCCTTGATGGCCAGCTCTCCCCCGTACATCTCTGCCTCGCGCATCTTTATGCCCACGTATGTTGCCACGATGAGGCCGATGGACAGGTATACGATCCCCAGCGCGATGCTGACGTATATGTTGTAGAGCGATACGGCCATCTGCGTCACAAGGGGCATCCCAAGGAACGTTATCGCCTGCGCGAAGAAGCCAAGGAACACCCACCACTTGATGAGGGTCGATATGACGTCCGTGATGTGAATCCCCAGGATCGCCCGATCAACCCCGTGCGCTGCGAACCACTCCTCGTAGTATAGGCCCTTGAAGACCTTCCTCGTGATCGCCTCGGCTATGACCGCCAGTATGTAGCCCACGATGGCAATTACGAAGGCGACCACGCCGGGGTATATGAAGTTCCATACAGAGAGAACCCATCCGTTTGTGTCCATATCAATCACCAATAGAAAAAGAATGGGGCGGTATTTATTCCTTCCCCTTGCTGAACCGGAGGAACTGGGCAAGAAGTGCCTCTATCTGTATACGCTCGTTGGCGCCCTCCACGATGCGGAACTCGTACTCTCCAATGAGGTCGATGAGTTCCACCTTCGTCCTGTCGTCCACGTTCAGGTTGAAGACCTCCTTGTGCATCTGCCGTATGACGTCGTCGCCGCTCATGCCGTACTCTATCATGATCTGGTAGAGGATGTCCCTTGCTTCCATGAACTTGCCGTTCAACGCAAGTTCCATCATCTTCCTTATTTCCTGGGGGCGGGCGCGGGAGGCGACCTGGAAGACGAGTTTTTCGTCTATCTTCTTGGAGAGGGCGGCGGATGCCTGGAGGAGGTTTATGGCCTTTCTGAGGTCCCCCTCTGAAACGTATACCAACGCGTTTAACCCGTCCTCTGTGATCTCCAGTCCCTCTTTTTCTGCTATGTACCTGAGCCGGCCCTTTATCTGCTCCTCGCTCAGCGGACGGAACCGGAAGATGGCACACCTCGACTGTATTGGCTCTATGATCTTCGAGGAGTAGTTGCAGGAGAGTATGAAACGGGAGGTGGCGGCATACTTCTCCATGGTTCTTCTGAGGGCGTGCTGGGCGTCCGCCGTCAGCGCGTCCGCCTCGTCCAGGAAGATGATCTTGAACTTGGCGCCCCCAAAGGGCAGCGTTCTCGCAAACTCCTTTATTGTTTCGCGGACGACGTTAATGCCCCTCTCGTCCGATGCGTTCAGCTCGAGGAAGTTCTGTTCAAACGTGTCGCCGAAGATCTCCCGTGCGAGCGCCATGGCCGCAGTGGTCTTTCCCGTTCCCGGAGGACCGGCAAACAGGAGGTTCGGCATTTCCTTCTTCTCAGCGTATGCTTTGAGCCGCGCGACGACTTCTTCCTGCCCCACCATTTCGTCCAGCGTTTTCGGCCTGTATTTCTCCGTCCAGGGAAGCTCGTAGTCCATGTTACCACCATCTTTATATGGATGAACGCGATTTTCCTACTATGAAGAAAGGGAGCGGAGAAGATAAAAACGTGCTCATAACGTCCCTACCCCATCTTCCCGACTACGATGTGGTGGAGAGCAAAGGGTTCGTGATGGGCAGCGCCCTGGACTTCGTGCCCGCCGACAGGGCGATATACGCTTTCTTTGCATCTATTTTGGATCCTCAGGCCCGACAACGCTTCTATTCCCGCTTTTTCCAGCGTCTCAGGCACAGGGCCGTTGAACGCCTTCGTGAGAACGCCCGCCGCATCGGTGCCAACGCGGTTCTCGGCGTTCAGATAAAGATCTGGCGCTCCGGCTACGGCATGTACGAGGCGTACGCCTACGGCACTGCAGTGGAGGTGAAGAAGCGATGAACGTGAAGGAGTACGGTTTCCTCGTTTCATCGGTCATACTCGCATACGCACTCTTCTTCTTCGTGGCACCCCTCGTCTCTGCATACGTTAACGACGCTTTCTATAACGGGCAGGCCCTCTACCGCCTGACGTGGTCGCACTACTTCTTCCCAATTGTGGGGGCCATTGCAACGTTCCTTATCGTTCGCTGGTTCAGGGACGAGATTAACTGGCCGAATGAGGCCATGGAATACGTCGTATTCCTTGCCGGCGCCTTGGTGGTAACCTTTCTGGCATTTGTGCTGGGTGTTCAGGCATACTACTACACGTTCGTCCTTTACGGGAGCAGGGCCATGACCCTTGGGGTACTGTGGAACTACTTCCTCTTCACACCGTTCTGGGCGGTGCTGCCGGGCGTTCTTGCCGGCTGGCTCGGTGCATTCCTCGCTTACTACAAACAATAAAAACATGCGTGTCCATATCATACCGGTGAGTCGGGTGAGGAGGGATTGTCAAATCCTGGTTCTGTCCTGATCTCCTCACCCGGTACGCTGGTCTTTATGTTCGTAGGAGGGAAAGGGAATGAGCCGATACTCTAAGGAAGTAGAGGAGGAAGTGCGTGCGTTCTGGGAGAAGAACGATGTATACAAAAAGGCGAAGGAGCAAAGGAAGGATGGAAAACCCTTCTTCTTTATGGACGGCCCCCCGTACGCCACGGGTCGTATTCACCTTGGAACGGCGTGGAACAAGATCCTGAAGGACGTCTACATCCGATACTACAGGATGAATGGCTATGACGTCTTCGACCGTCCCGGTTTTGACACGCACGGCACGCCCATTGAGAACAAGGTGGAGAAAAAGCTGGGCGTTTCATCAAAGAAGGAGATAGAGGAGAAAGTGGGTGTTGAGAACTTCGTGAACATGTGCAAGGAGTTCGCCACGGAGCACATAGACGCCATGACTGAGCAGTTCAAGAACCTCGGCGTCTGGATGGACTGGGAAAATCCATACATCACGTTGAGGGACGAGTACATAGAGTCTGGCTGGTGGACGTTCAAGAAGGCCTACGAGCGCGGTTTACTCTATAAAGGGAAGTATCCCGTGCACGTCTGTCCCCACTGTGGCACCGTCGTCTCCTTCGCCGAGGTGGAGTACACGGAGAAAGAAGACCCGTCTGTATACGTGGCTTTCCCCGTCGAAGGGAAGGAGAACGAGTTCCTCCTCGTCTGGACCACCACTCCGTGGACGCTGGTTGCCAACGTGGCCATAATGGCGCACCCCACCGAGCGATACGTGAGGGTTCGCGTGGGCGACCGCATCTACATACTTGCAGAGACCCGTTTGGAGCCGGTAGCCCAGGAGCTGGGATGGGAGGGCTACGAAGTTCTCGAGGAGTTCCCCGGCAAGGAACTGGAAGGATTGAAATACAGGGGCGTTCTTGAGGGGGAAGTTCCGAAGCAGAGGGAGATGCCCCACGTCGTGGTCATGTCCGAGCGATACGTGAGCATGGAGGACGGTACAGGCCTCGTGCACAGCGCTCCAGGTCACGGACGCGAGGACTTCCTCGTGGGTCAGGAGTACGGCCTCCCCGTATTCTCTCCCGTGCGCATAGACGGAACGTATACGGAGGACGCCGGCAAGTATGCGGGCATGTTCGTGAAGGACGCCGACAAGGTGATCCTGCAGGATCTCGAGAAGAAGGGCCTTCTGGTCCATGCGAGCACTTTGAGACACCAGTACCCCATATGCTGGCGCTGTAAGACGCCCTTGCTGTTTATATCCGTGGACGAGTGGTTCTACAAGGTGTCCGATATAAAGGATGAGATAAAGAGGGAGGCGGAGAAGGTCAAGTGGACGCCGGAGTGGGCTACGGAGCGATTCAAGGACTGGGTGGACAACCTCCGCGACTGGCCCATAAGCAGGCAGCGTTTCTGGGGCATACCAACGCCCATATGGATATGCGATAAATGCGGGCACGTGGAGGTCATTGGTTCCAAGGGCGAATTACTTCAGAAGGCCGTGAAACTGCCGGAGCACCTCGAACTGCACCGCCCGTGGGTGGACCAAGTTGTTCTCAAGTGCCCCAAGTGTGGCGGCGAGATGCACCGCACGCCCGACGTCCTGGACGTCTGGTTCGACTCGGGGATTACAACGTGGGCCGCCCTCGGGTACCCGAAGAACGAGGAACTCTTCAAGCGCTACTGGCCGGCGGACCTCGAGATAGAGGGTGTGGACCAGGTGCGTGGCTGGTGGAACTCCCAGATGATCACCAGCGTTATCGTGTTCGACAGGAGGCCCTTCGAGAACGTTGTCATGCACGGCTTCGTCCTGGACGTGCACGGCATAAAGATGAGCAAGTCGCTTGGCAACGTTGTCGCTCCTGAGGACGTTATAGAGAAGTATACGAGGGACACGCTCCGTGCATACATGGTTTCCCGGCCCGTGGGCGAGGACATCCGCTTCGACTGGGAGGAAGTGAAACAGTATTACACCTTCCTGAACACCTACTGGAACCTCGCACAGCTGCTGAAACGCTATGTGGACCAGTTCCACTTCAATCCTGAGAAGGACAGGACATCTTACCTTGCACCGGAGGATGTATGGATTCTCTCACGCCTGCAGACCGTTACACAGGAAGTTAATGACTACATGGAGCGTCACCGTCACGACAAGGCCTTCGAAACGCTCAAGGACTTCATACTGGAGGACTTCAGCAGAACATACGTGAAACTCGTCCGCGAGCGCATGAAGCTCCCGGAGAAGGATCCGAGCAAGGTGGCTGCCTATCAAACAATATACGACGTGTTAAAGCAGGCGGTGGTCCTTACCGCTCCCTTTGTCCCGTTCATATCAGAGAAGATTTATCAGGACGTTGTACGGCCCTTCGGCGGTCCGGAGAGTGTTCACCTGATCGACTACCCGGAGCCCGTGAAGTTCCGCCACCACCCCGAGCTTGAGGACGCGTTTGATACAGTTATGGCGGCAGCAGAAGCGGTGCTTGCGGCACGCCACGATGCAGGGATTCGCCTCCGCTGGCCAGTACAGGACGTGGTCCTCGTCGTGAAGGACAGGAAACCGTTCGAGACGTTCAGGGACGCGTTCCTGCGTTACGTCAATGCAAAGGAGCTTCGCTTCACCGACAGCGTCCCCGAGGGATACGTTTCCAAGGAGTTCGACGGCGGTGTTGTTGCGGTGCCCTCTGAACTGAGCGAGGACGTCTATCTCGAGGCACTTGCCCGCGAGGTGCTTCGCAGGATACAGAATATTCGCAAGAAGCTCCACCTGCTCGAAAAGGATAGAATAATCGTGGAGATATGGGGCAGTGAAGAGATACGCAGGGCCGTCAAGGAACACGGGGACCTGCTCCGTGCAAGGGCGGGTATCGAGGAACTTGTTTTCAGCGAGGAGCAGCGGCTGGAGGGGGAGACGGTCGAGGAGAACATAGAGGGCAACTACGTGCGTATAACCGTCCGGCCGCTAGGCAACTATTCTTGAGAGGCGCTGAAGCGCCCCCTTCTTTGTTTTATCCCCTACTTTTGCTTCTTCTACCGCCTGACGCAGAAAAGACGCTGCCTTTACCATCTCCTCCCGTTCCACCATCCATGGTTTCCCTGCCTTTGTCCCGAAGGCGTAAGTATACTTTACGGGGTCTTTCCACGAGACGGGCGCCCCGTAGACGAGAGACGCGACGAATGCCAGCCCTCGAACTGTGGACGGTCCTATTCCCGGCGTTCTTATGAGTTCAAGGAAGTTTTCGGCGTTTTTAGCTACTTGCAGCGCCTCCTCGCTTATTCTTTTTGGAATCCTGAACGCAAAGGGCATGTACTCTACTTTTACAGATCCTCCGTTGCCGAAATCAGCAAGCGTCATCTGTCCCGGCCGCCGTCTAAGGGAAAGGATCGTGTATACGATTTTCTTCGGAGGTTCGTCCCGCACGATGTCCAGTATCGTTTTTCTGGCCTCCTCACTATTCTTCGTCTGCAGATCCATAACTATTTTCTCCTTTCTTCCTGCTATGCTCTCCGCGTCGTTCAGATACCGCCCTTCCTCCCAGCTCCAGTGGTATCGTCTGGCCAACCTGTCCTCCACGTTCATCCCCTGGTTTACCACCACCCAACGCTTCCTTTCGTCGTAAAGTATCGAGTGAAAGTATATGCTGTATCCGTCCTGCACGAGGGCAGAATCAACCTTTGTGGTGGTCACATCCGGTTCTGCAAGTTCTTCGGGGATCTTGTCCACCGTTCTCGCGTCGCTGCCCTTCCCTCCTACTACCCAGAGCCCCAGTGATTCTTCCTTTCCCCGTATCGCCTCAGAAATCGCCCTTAAAGTTACAGTAGTTGCTCCGGAGAACTGCCACTCAAAGCCCATGGCGCTGGCCATGGCCTCGAACCAGATGGGGTCTGAGAACTTTCTGAGCGTTTCCGCCGTGCCTATCTCATCCACCATATACTCTATCAACGCCCCGCCGAGTTCCACGATCTGCCTATAGTGTGGCACTGGCCCGGAGCAGAGCCGGAGATCCGCATGACCCACTCTCTTCACGGTTTCTTTTCGCGTTTCCACATAAATAGCTCTTCCGGGGGAGGTCCGTTCCCCTGTTCCCACTGTCTTTCTAACTCGTCTATATATCTTTCCAGCTCGCGCCCCTTTCTCACGTGTTCCATGTTATTCCTGTCTATTCTCTCCATGATGAGTTCTGACTTCCTATCCACGAGCTCCTCCACACGCTTCTTCTGCCTGTATTTCCTCCTCAAAACATCCTCTATGGCTTTCCAAACCCTTTCTATCTCTCTCGGGTTTTTCAGCCCCACGATACGTTCCACGACCCTCTTGAGGCCCACGGCTCTGCTACCCTGCCGCATATGCTGGTGGGAAAAGTAAGACGTTCCGATCTCAAGCTCCAGAGATCCCTCACTCTCCTTTCGCCTGCTTTTTGCGGCCTCCATTTCCTTGTAAAGCAGTTCCAGCACCTGCGGATCCACGTTGAGGTGAAGTAGCAGCCACCCCGCCTTCTGCCACGGTTTGCCCTCCTTGACTTTGTGGTATTTGTCCACGGCGATAATTAGATTTTCAAGCGGTGCACGGTCGATACTCCTTCTTACGAGCTCTAAACCCTTCTCCCTCCAGTTATACTTCCACTCCGTCCCCGCGAGTTCTTTGTATATGTTCTCGAGCACCTGCGCTTTATCGTGCGCGCCGCTTTCTTTCAGGGCCGTCACCGCCTTTTTTATCTCCTCCGGCAGCTCGCTTTCTGCAGTTCTTCGTCTGAGAGGCCTGCGAAAAACTTCTGAAATCCTTCGGATCATTTCTGCATCCCCTTCCACATCTTGGCGATCATATCCCTTACGATTCTCGCCGCGAGTACTGGCGTGATTACGTCTTCCACGAGCGGGTTCGTCTCAACCACGTCGAAGCCCACGATTTTTGCGTCCAGATCGTAGAGCCAGTTGAAGAACTTTGCGGGGAGGACGCCCGCAGGTTCAGGGGTGCCCACGCCCGGTGCGTAGGCGGGGTCGAAGACGTCCATGTCCACAGTTATGTATACCGGACCGGAGAACATGAAGGGCCATGCCTCCGTTGCACTGAAGCTCGTGAATTTCTTGCTTATCTCCCACTCTTCACGCGATCCGGATCTCACGCCGAAGAATATGACTTCTGCACCGAGGTCTGCTATTCTTGCGGCCGTGCACGCGTGCGAGTGCGTTGATTCACCGTAATCACCCCTGAGATCCCAGTGAGCATCGAAGTAGAGGACCTTCAGCCCGTCGTAACGCTTTATCAAGTCCTTTACCACTCCGATGGTGACGGTGTGGTCGCCTCCCAGGACTGCCGGGTGTTTTATCCCTGCGATGGCCTCTGAGACCTCCTCTGCCACTTTCTCCGGCGATCCGAAGAGTTCGAGGTTGCCCATATCCGTGAACGGAACGTCTCGCAGGTCTACGTCCAGCCGGGGCACGTAGGACTCCAGGAGGTAGGATGCCTTCCGTATAAAGTGCGGCCCCTCCCTCATGCCCGGCAGGCCCGAGAGTATGCCCTCATACGGGAAACCGACGATGGTGATATCACCTTTTTCCTTTGCCTCAGCGAACTCCATGAAGAAAAAGGGGCGGGGCAGAATAAAAGGATCACGGGAGCAGGAACCAGCGTGTGCCCTTCTTTCCGTCGTGGAGTTCTATGCCCGCCTCTGCCAGCGTCGCACGTATGGCGTCCGATTTCTCGTATTCCTTTCGCTCCCTGAACTCCGTGCGGAGGGCCACGATCTCGTCTATGATCCTCTTCGTTCGCTCGTCCACCTCTATCTCCGGCATACCGAGCGTGTACATCATCTTCCTAAGCACGCTCAGCGTGTTTTCCGCGGAATTCTCGTTCATTTTGTATATCTTGCCGCCTACGTCGTTTATGAGTTCCATGAGTGCCGCCACGGCCCCTGGGGTGTCGAAGTCGTCGTCCATCCTTTCCGAGAACTGTTTCCACCTCTTATCAGGGCTGTATTCCATGTCTCCCAGTTCGTTGTCCTCTATCGCCTGCTTAAGTGCCAGTTCCGTCCTGTAGATCCTTTTTGTCGCCTCGTATGCGTTGTTTATGCCCTCCTCTGTTACGTTCATGGGCTGTCTGTAGGCGTTCATTGCGTAGTAGAGACGCCATGCCGCCGCGGGTGCCATCTTGAGCGCGTCGAACCATACGATAAAATTGCCCAGCGACTTGCTCATCTTCTCTCCGTTTATCTTCAGCATGCCCACGTGCATCCAGTAGCGTACGAAGGGTTTCTTTCCCGTGAACGCCTCGCTCTGTGCGATCTCGTTCTCGTGGTGCGGGAAGATCAGGTCGTTTCCTCCCCCGTGTATGTCGATTTGCTCGCCCAAATACTTCCAGATCATGGTGGAACACTCGATGTGCCATCCCGGCCGCCCCTCCATCCACGGAGCGTGCCAGAACGGCTCCCCCTCCTTTCTCTTTTTCCAGAGTGCGAAGTCACCAGCGTTCCTCTTGTGCGGGGACGGCTCTATGCGGACACCCGTGAGCAGGAACTCTCTTTTCTGCCCGGAGAGCTTTCCATAATCCGGGAATGTTGATACGTCGAAGTAGACGCCATCCTCGGCCACGTATGCGTGCCCCTTGTCTATGAGCGTTTGAATAACGTAGTACATGTCCGCTATGACGCTGGTGGCCTTGGGCATGATGTTCGGGAGGCGGATGTTGTATGAGCGGAGCGCGTTTATGAAGTCGAACATGTATCTGTCCGCGATCTCCGCGAAGGAGACGCCCTCTTCGTTTGCCCGGCGTATGGTCTTGTCATCTATGTCCGTTATGTTTATGAGCATGGTGACGCTGTATCCTCTCTCTTCCAGCCATCTCCGGACCACGTCAAAGAATGCGAACGTTCTCATATGCCCGATGTGTGAATGGTCATACGTGGTCGGCCCACACACGTACATCTTTACCTTTCCCGGTTCCAGCGTCTTGAACTCTTCCTTCTGCCCGCTAATTGTATTGTATACCCTCAGAACCACCTTTTTCACCTCCAGCGAGTAGGAAAATCAGAAGAGGGGCGTCAACAAAGGCAAAGGCAAACACCCATCTTACCAAGATGGGCGGGGACGTATATAAATCATGGGGGTGTTAATAGCACGTGGCCAGCATCATCACCATCGCATTCCCCTACCCCCATTTTCCCAGGAACTTCGTGATTACCGCATCGGCTCTTGCCATTGGCTTCTTGGGCTTTCTTCCCGTCGTGTTCCTTACAGCACCTTCCCATGACGTCGCATATTTTGCCATTTCCGCATACATCCTCTTCTCCGTGCTTGCCCTGTTCCGGCCCCTTGAGATCTATCTCCGGGGCACAAGGATCCGCGGGCTGGCGAAATCCATAACCGTCTCAAGCAGTTACTTCTACGTTCCCAGTCCGATCCCTGCCGATTACGGTTATTTCACCGTTGTTCGCCGCGCCGAGGGGCTTAATAGGTCATTCTCCATCCAGCGTGCCGCCTCCTTATCCTCCCACCCCCTCCTACCCGAGGCGCACCTCCTTGTGGCCGATGCGCAGGGGAACGGTAAAATCATGCTCCCAGGGTACCGGCTCTCGGGCAAGTATGATGGTGTCGTTGTCCTTTTCTTCGTCCCCCTCTACGCAGTTGAGTTCGAGAAGCAGCGTCTTGTGGTCCAGAGCGCCAACGACATCGCCGAGGTGTTTATTCAGCCCACGGACTTCGGATTCCAGGGTTACTTGCGTTCATCTCTCTCGCGAGGGGTCGGCGCTGACGTCTACATCGGATGGACCGGTTCGGACGTCGTGCAGTTCCTGGCGGTCTCGGGCCAGAACGAGCGTTTCATTTACCCCCAGATTCAGGACGCCGTGATCATCGTGGCGCACGAGGAATACATCACGCCGGAGAACATAGTCCGTGCGCTGGGGAGGGACGTTATCGTTCAGGGCACCGGTTCCTTCTTCCTTGTCCTGAGGGTGCGCTTCCCCTTCGAGAGCGAGGCGTATGACTCTACACGGGTCTGGATATCATCGAGAGCAGGAGGGCTCAGCTGAGGCCTTTCTCATCAACGTTCAGGGTAATACCTCCTCATCATCGCCGATATATTTATTTGTTCAACGTGCTTATGAATGTCGTGGAACTCCTCATCACGCTTTCTCTCATCTTTCTGGCTACTGCCATTTTCGGCCCGTTCCTCTTCACGTATCTCGTCCAGAAATGGAAGATCGCGAGAAGTGTTTGAGGAGTCCGGGGGGAGGGATTTGAACCCCCAACCTGCCGGTTTCTGCCTGTTGCAGGTTGGGCCCAGAAGCCAGACTACAGCCGGCCGCTCTACCAGGTTGAGCTACCCCCGGATCCGAAGGGAATAATGGATGCGAATTTTTAAATGTCTTTCACGGCGGGAGGTCAAGGATGTGAAACTCCATCCGTCTGAATTCCACGTAAAGGATCCTGTCTCTTAATGGCGACTTTTCGCCACTGAGCTCCCTGATCCCCTCGTTTGCCATGATCGATCCTATCACGCCCACACGCGCGCCGAGAACACGTTGGGTGCACGTTCCCCGTATGCTTTCCGCCGGGATCTCTCCCTTCACGAGAACAGATACGAAGCCAACGTCCTCGCCCACGGAACCGCTGACCAGAACGCCATTTACGCTCCTCATGAGCCCCCTTTTTTCCTCCCACGTGTCCAGGCAATCGAACACCAAATCGTACCCGTTTAGGTCCAAATCCTGCCACCGGCCGACAAAGCCCTTGACACTTACGTGGGGGTTTATCTCCTTCAGGCGCTCCTCTGCAATCTCCGCCTTGTACTTTCCTATATCCTCTTCCCTGTAGAGGAACTGCCTGTTCAGGTTGTGGATCTCCACCGTGTCCGGATCTACGATTACGATCTCCCCCACGCCTGCCAGCGCCAGTTCCGTGGCCACGAAGTTCCCGAGTCCTCCTGCACCTGCCACCAGTACCCGCGATCTGGATAGCGCCTCCTGATCCACCGCCGCCCGCTGCCGCAGATACCTGTCCCGCATGTATATAAATTGCCTGTACCGTTTAACTACATGGACGTTGACGCGGTGGTCACGGGCATACTTATAACGTTTTTTGGGGTCTTGCTTCTTCTGGAACGGCTCGGCGTGATAAGCTTCGCAGCACTTTACACGACCCTGCCCTTCGTGTTTATCGTCGTGGGTCTGCTCACTGTCTACGTGGGCATAGCCAAGGACAGGCTGGCCGGCAAGAAGAAGTGAGAATGGTTATAGCCCCGCCGGGATTCGAACCCGGGTCGCGGGATCCAAAGTCCCGCATGCTTGACCGCTACACCACGGGGCTCCGTAGGATATGTGGTGGAAAATAATGATAAAAACGATCATACCTCATGCGTGACTGCCAGCTTTTTGACAACCGTTGGCTTGTTTCGGTCCTTGTCGCGCTCGAACAGGTATGCAGTTCCCGTTGCCGCCTTCTGAAGCGTCTCGTCGTGGGTAATCACTATGATCTGGCGGAACAGCCCGTACTCCGGCAGCTTGCTCAGTAGCTGGGCCAGTGCCTCTGTGGCCTCGGCGTCAAGGTTGTGCGTCGGCTCGTCAAGCAGGAGCAGTCCGAGGTTCTTTGCCTTCAGCGCTGATATTGCGATGCGGAGGGCGAGGGCGGCGTCGTAGAACTCTCCCCCGGACAGGTGATCCACAGGAATCCAGCGACCGGCTCTCTTCACTTCCAGCACGTAGTCCTGCCCCTCTGGACGGAGACGTATCTCCGTCAGGTCACCACGCGGGTAGAGCCCCCGCCATACAATGTTGAGGGCTTTGTTTATTGCCTGTATGCGTGCTTCCCTCACCTTCTCCCTTGCCGCCTCCAGTGCAGGGATGAGGCGGTTGAGCGTCTCCAGGATCTTTGTTTTCTTCTCAATCTCCTCCAGCTTCTCTTTCAGTTTTTTCAGTTCGTCCTGGATCGCCTTTGCGTCCTTCTCGAGCAGGTCAACCTCTCTCTTTGTCCTTTCCCTGCTTTCTTTCAAGGCCTTGATTTCCGTCTCTGCCCGTACCATGTCATTCTGGGCCTTTTTGAACTCTTCCTCAGCGTCCCTCAGCCCGGCAAGTGATTTCTCAACCTCTCGGATCTCTTCCTCTATTCTTGCAAGTTCGTCCTTTGTTCTCAGTGCTTCCAGGCGTTTCTCGAGCACCCTGATCTTCTCCTCTATCTCCTGCGATGAGCGGCCCGCAAGGACATTCTTTTGCTTTTCTATTTCCTTCTGCGTCTTTTCACGTTCCTCCTCGAGTTGCCTAACCTCCTTTCTGGCGTTCAGTACTTCCTGTGCCTCTTTGAGGGCATCCCTGAGTTGTTTCAGCTCCTCTCCCTTCTGCTTGATCATTTTCTCAACGTCTTCTTTCCTCTTCTCAGTTTCCCGTATCTCTGACTTTATCTCTTCTAAACGCATCTCCAGCTTTCTTCTCTCCTCTTCCAGACCTTTCACGTCTGGGATTGTTTCTGCGAGGCGTATGAGCTTATCGTATATGCTTTCCAGCTCTTTTAGGGCTTTTTCCTCCTCATCTCTCTTTCTCTTTAGCTCCTTGAGACGGTCCGCCAGTTCCTGCAGTTTCTTCTCGTGTTTTTCCTTTAACTCAGACGCCCTCTCCTCCGTGAGCGGCGATTCACAGACGGGACATTTTTTTGCCCCCTCCAGCGACCGGACGAACTCTTCCTCGCTTCTGATGGACGACTCTATGGCAGCTATTTCCTTCAGCGTCCTGTCGAGTTCGGCCCTCTTCTCGGATATCTTGGCGCTCACGTCGCCATATTTCCTCTTTATCTCCTCGAGTTCCTCCACTGTTTTTCTCGCTCTTTTCAGATCCTCGCTTACTCTTCTGAGATCGTTTTCGGCAGACTCTTTCTCCTTTTGCAGGGCTGCCAGGGACGTCAGGATGTTTCTTTCTTCTTCCCGGAGATTCTCAAGGGCGTTCTCCATTTCCTTTACTTTTTCTTCGGCATTCTCGCTTACGGGGATCTCACGCTCTGCGATCTCTTTCTTTTCTCTAAGCGTTTTCTCCAGATGGGCGAGTGTGGACTCGAGACGAACAATTTCCTTTTCAGTCGCCTTGATTTTTTCCAGTTCTGATCTGAACTTCTTAATGTCCCCCTCCTCGCTGCCGGAGGGCTCTCCATACTTGTCAACGAGTTCTGAAAGCCGTTTTTCGGCCGATTCCCGTCTTCCGATAAGTTCAGAGCGTTTCCTCTCAAGCTCCTTCAGCTTTTTATACTTCTCCTCCGCCTCTGCGAGCTTCTTTTCCAGCGTTTCTAACAGTTCTTCCTTTTCCTGCAATTTCTTGTTTATCTTCTCCAGTTCCCCTCTCCTTTCATCCAGCAGCTTTTTCTTTTCCTCAAGTTCTTTCTCCTTCCTCTCCATCTCTTCCCGTACGCTCAGTGTTCCGGCACCGCTCAGCCAGTCACGCACCCTGTTTTTTAGCGCTACCAGGACGTCTCGCACCTTTGAGAATTCAGAGATCTCTATCATTTCGTCTATGAGCTCCTTTCTCTGCTTGCTGTTCTGGAGTATGGTTGCCATCTCGTTCTGGCGCGCATAAACGGCGTTCATGAATGTTTTCCCGTCCGTTCCGAGTATTTCGACGATCTTTTTATCCACGTCACCGGCCCTGCCCGTTATTACCTTTTCCGGCCCGTCCAGGCGCGCGTCCTTCTGCCCCTTGCGGTTGAACCACCTCTTCACTGTGTAGACGTTCCCTCCAAACTCGAAAACCAGTTCTACATATCCCTCTTTCTCCCCGTAACGCAGGGTTCGCTCGAAGAAGTTCTTCTTGTCAGGCGGTCCGAAGAGAGCGAAGTGTATTGCC
Source organism: Candidatus Iainarchaeum sp. (assembly GCA_030445695.1). Lineage (GTDB taxonomy): Archaea > Iainarchaeota > Iainarchaeia > JAADDC01 > JAADDC01 > SZUA-1452. The sequence goes on along the minus strand of JASUTF010000018.1, from coordinate 1,189 downwards.
TCGAGGACGGAGGACTTTCCGGCGCCGTTTATGCCCACGATTATGTTTGTCCCCGGTTCGAACTCCACCACTGTGTTGTAATGGCTCTTCCAGTTACGCAGGACGACCCTTCTGATCATGCGGTATTTATAAGCATCACGCATCATAAAAAGCTTTGAATGAAGGTGGAGCGTGAACGGTATGCGGTTCGTTGCGGACGCGATGCTCGGCAAACTCGCCCGCTGGCTTCGAATGATGGGATACGATACCCTCTGCGCGGCGGATATGCCCGTGGACGACGATGATCTGATTAATATAGCCGTGGATGAGGACCGGATTCTTTTAACCCGTGATCAGGAGCTCTACGAACGTGCAAAGTCCGCAGGGGTCTCTGCCGTCTACATGAACGGTAAGGACATCGTGGACCAGCTCGTTCAGCTGGTCAGGGAACTTGATCTGGATCTGCAGGAGTCGCCCTCCACGCTGGTCTGCCCATCCTGCAACGGGCGGCTCGTGGAGGTCTCCAAGAAGGAGGTTGTTGGCATGGTGCCGGCGACTGTGCTGGACACGCACGACCGCTTCTGGGTCTGCCAGAGCTGCGGCCAGATCTACTGGGAGGGCAACCACTGGAAGAAGATAAGAGAAACGGTCAGAATGGTGAGGGAGCGCCTCACACAAGAGTAGCTCCCTCAAGGTTCACGCTCTCGACGTGCGGAATTTTCGAAAGGGCCTCTTCGACCTTGTCGAGAATGCCGCCGGTGTCCTCCATCGTGACGCCGACTTTCAGCGCCTTGAGGCCGAACGCTATGGGCTCCTCCCTGATTTCGTGAAGCTCCACGCCCTCAGGAATGGCCTCTTTTATCTTCTCCTTTATCTCCTCAAAATACGCCATATCTTCCGGCATCACTCTGAAAACAGCCAGAACAGTTCCCATTATCTTCACCTCAACCGTCCGTGTATCCGCAGGTGGGGCAGACCCACGGGTTGCCCTTTGCCCTGCATGTTTCGCAACGCACGATCTCCTCTTCGCAGACAGGGCACTTGAATGACACGTAGTCCGTGGTTTCCCTGCCGCAGGTCACGCATCTCTTGGTTACCATGATGATCACCCAGAACCTGCTAAGAAGAAGAGTGTGCGGGTATCGTTAAAAATCTATTTGCCCCTCGCCATGAGCTTCGCAATTGTCATTACTCTGATTGTTGCCCGGGC
>JASUTF010000017.1 GCA_030445695.1 Candidatus Iainarchaeum sp. | reverse complement strand
ACGACAATCTCCGCATAGAACTCACGCTTCGTTCTTGGAATCCCGAGGTCAGGAACATTATCTATGATCTCCAGGACCTTCTGGCGGTAAACGTTCTTCTTTGCCTCAAGATCACGAATCTGGGAAGTCGTTAAAGAAATCAGACGTGTGGCCGCCTCCTTCAAAAGGTTTATGATCTTCCGCTCCCCGCTTGTGGGTCGTGGAACCGGAACAACATACCAGTAAAGTGGATCGCCAATTACCTTGTATATCTTCACCTCTCCGTACTGATCCACGAGGATCTTCTTCTTGTCTGCGAGAACCTCCTCCTCGCCCTGCGGGACGTACTTTTTATTCTCATTCTCCTCCTTAGCTGGTGTTTCTGACTTCTCCGGCTCCTTTACCTGCTCAATGAGATCCTTTAGATACCCCACGTTTCCATAACGCAACACCTGTATTTAATACTAACGACCTGATTAGATCGTGGTAAAGATTATCGACCCGAAGCTCTGCGTTAAATGCAAGGGTCGCCTCTGGTGCGGACTGCCAAGATGCCCGATACTGGAGCAGAGGGCCAGAATCCAGAGTTACACTCCGAAAGACGTGGAGATTGATGCCCCAACACCACCGGCCGTTTTCGTGGGCTGGCATAACTATCCAAAGGTAGAAGTATCCCCCATGGAGGCAGTAAAACACGTGGAGATGGCAGAGGATCCGAAAAGGTGGCGGGAACTGGGTATAGAAGAAATCGTTGACATACGGACTGCCCTCCTCAGACCGACATTGCAGGCGGACGTCTACAGCGCCTCAAACCCCCCTGAAAAACTGCTGACAGTGCAGGAGCTCGTCATGAGCAGGCGTCCAGTCCTGGTGGAGGCGGAACTGGAGAAATTACCGAAGCAAACAGTGGAATTCGGGCAGTTAATAGCACCCATGGGACCTAAGGCCCCTGCGAGGAGAATAGAGCCACAGGAAAACCCGAAAGCGGACAGAAAGGTAGAGAAATACTATTACGACGAGGTAAAGGCGGAGGACGCTATAGTATCTTTGTTCGACAGGGGTTACGACGTCTACCAGCTCTCCCGGCTTCTATCTGCAGGAATCTTTGGCATTCCAAGGAACAGGAAGCTCGTGCCGACGCGCTGGGCGATCACGGCAACGGACGACATCATATACCGAAGAAAGGTGGCCGAGATAAAGCACTACGAACCCGTGGACGCATACTACCTCTACGAGAGCCACCTTTTCGACAACCACTTCTACATAATCCTTATGCCCGACGTCTGGGGCTTCGAACTGATAGAGGCGTGGGCACCGGGGTCTGTCTGGTATTCCGGACGGGAGCCGTACCTGATAAACGACTGGGAGGGATACGGCGGACGGGACGGCTACGCGGACAACGTGGGCGGATCATACTACGCGGCGCGCATAGCAGTCATCGAACACCTCCTCAGAACGAAGAGGCAGGCACGGACCGTCATCTTCCGAGAGGTCCACGAGGGTTACTACATACCACTGGGCGTCTGGCAGGTCAGGGAGAACGTGAGGAACGCGTTTGAGCAGAAGCCGGAGCGGTTTGGGACGCTGAACGAGGTCTTTGACTACCTCCGGCCAAAGTTACGGATCCCTGTGGAGCGCTGGGTGTCCAAGAGCGTGCTGATAGGGGAGAAGATGAAGCAGAGGAAAATTACGGAGTGGTTTGCTTTTAACAACACATCAGCTGAATAGTTCTTCAGGGGCCCGTGGCGTAGCCCACCGAGTGCTTCGGTGGGGCGCCCGCGGGTGGGGTCTGCGACCCCACGCACATCCGCTGTGGGCGGTCGAGCGGAAGCGAAGACTGTCCGTCGCTAGGGCAGAGAATCGGACCTGGGCCCGTGGCGTAGCCTGGACAGCGCGTCGGGTTTCGGACCCGAAGGTCGGGGGTTCGAATCCCCCCGGGCCCGCTGTTTCTCTTAAAATAAAGAGATAGAAGAGAGAAGAAGAGTAGCCCCGCCCGGATTCGAACCGGGGTCTCGGGATCCAGAGTCCCGAATGCTTGGCCGCTACACCACGGGGCTATCCGCGCATCACGCGCATTAGGTATAGCGTCGAGAAAAGGTTAAATTACTTGAGGAGCCAGAGCACGTAAAGTATCACCAGAACGGGGGATGTGAGCCAGAAAAATGCGTGAACGAGATCAAAGGCGAAGATCGACTGCGTAAGTTCTATCAGGGCGTAAACGCGGAGGACGTTCAGTATGTAGAGGAAGATCGATCCAAGGACAGCGGCACGGATCTTCCTTTCGCTGGAAAGTGGCAGAACAAAAAGGAGGGCCAGCAAGAGCGATATTGAGACGATGCCCGTGCACTCCGGAACGATCCTGTACTCCTCATAGCCACAGACAACAGTTTCGCCCCCGTATTCGCAGCCGCTGAGAAGGGAAACGATGTAAGCCGTAGGAGAGCGGAGCAGATAACCCATCGTGAACCGGAGGGCAACATAAAGAAGGAGAAACGCCACCACAAAGCGTATGTAGTCACCACGGCTCATTCTTCACACCTATAAAGTATCCAATGATGTTGGCGGCCCCGTGGATGAGGGGGGTGATCAGAATGATGATTGCGGTCTCTGCTGCTGTGAAGGGGCCTGCAAGGGCGAGGGCGCCCAGAATAAAGTCCAGCTGGTCCAGAACGGGGGCCGGATCCCCTCTTGGCAGCCCTATCCTCCTCTTGGCGAAGGAGCCAACCATATCGCCGAGCAGGGCACCGAGAGATATGAGGAAAGGGTTATAGGGAAGTCCAAAGGGGGTAAAAACAATGTATCCGGCAGCAGTACCGAGCAGCACGCCGATGAAAAGGCCTTCGAACGTTTTCCCATCACCGAGGAGGCGGCGTCCGTCCCCCAGCACGAGCCCGAAGTCCACAGGGTGTCGCTTCCAGGGAACGTATTTGGAGAATGTGGCGGCGGAATTAGCGATGTATGCGGGGATTACCCAGAGAAGAAAGGAGAAGTTCATGCGGTCGCCTCTGCAACCGCTTCCTTTGCCTCCTCGCTGGGCGCCGAGACGACCCTGACCTTGGCGACCTCCACCCTGCGTGTCGGTGCGATCTTGTTCGTCTCCGCGGCGATCTTCTGCGTGAGGTCACCTATAATGAACTCCTTCATGAGTTCGTCCTTTCCCAGCTTGCTGGCGCGGTCCTCGATCATCTCCTGCATGATCTTGCGGATCGCCGTCTTCTTGGGGTTGGATATCTTGACTGCGGTCCACGTGATTGCCTTCACGTGGAGAACGTGGCCGTCGCGTGTTGTAACGTCAAAGACGTGCTCCACCTTTGACGAGTGCCTTCTCGTGAGACGCTTGATGAACGCACGGTCAAGCTCGTATCCCACGAACTCCGTCCTCGCCTCAGAACCGACCACCTGGCGGATCTGGAAGCGAACAAGGTACTGTGCGTGCCCTATAGAGCCGGTAAGCATGGAGGCGGGAATCTCCACGGTCCTGCCGTAGAGGAGCTTCTCGTCAGAAGCAGCGGTCTCCCCCACCTCACGCTCGTCCCATATGCGGGGCGCAACGATCTTATACCAACGCTTGAGCTTCCAGGGGTCAACAGCCCTTACGCGCTTTGCCATTCAACCACCTTCCTGTCTGCCTTCTGCAATACCTCTTCCGTTTCTCCCTCGATGATCACGACTTCACCGTTGTGGAAAAGGGTAAGGCGCATCACCTCACCAGCACTGCCACCGTCTCGGGCGAGTACTTCCAGTTGGGTGGAAGCTCGCCAACCCTCTTGTAGTATTTGACGAGACGGCGGATTTTGGACTCCACGCGCGCCAGAGCCACCTTGTTGTGCATATCCTTGCGGTTTGCCTCGAGGTGCTTGCGTATGCGCATGGCGCGGCGGATGAGATTCATGAGATCCTCGGGGATCTGGGGAGCGAGGTCGTGCTCCTTGAGGATCTGTTTGATTTTCTTACCGGTGATCGCCTTCACAGAAGGAATTCCATACTGATCTCGGAGGATCTGGCCGATCATGGCCTGGGAGTAACCCTTCTTCGCGAGTTCGACCACGAGGTTCTCCACATCTTCCGGCTTGGCAGTGACCCAGCTGGGCGGAACCTTCGTGGGCGGCTGCTTGGAGCCCGACTTGCCCTTCCTGCGTGCGTGCATGCGTGCCATGTACTCTCCCCTCAGAAAGAAGTCATAATCAGGAAGTAGCGTAGGTTATAAAATGCTTACCATTAGAGATACCTCGCCCTTCTTTTGACCTCCTCGAAACGCTTCCATATGAGCGGCGCCTCCGAATACCTTCCGTAACCGTCCACAAGGGCGTTCCACCCCTCCTCCGCAATGTCCGAGTGCGTGGCAATGAAGGACTTCTCGAAACAGACGAGATCCACCGCCTTGTCCTCTATGGACGTGGAGACGGAGCCGAGGCCGAAGTCGATGAAGTATATGTCCTTACCGGAGAGGATGATGTTAGACGTCGTGAGATCACCGTGCACAATGTTGTTCTCATGAAGAATAGCAATGAGTTCGCCTATTTTGCGCATCAGGCCTGCGTCACCAGTTCTGAGAAGATATTCCTTGGCCCGCTCGCCCGAAACGTATTCCATAACGATCTCCATCTTCTTATCGTCCACGTGGTAGACCTCCGGTGCCAGAACTCCGGAACGGCGGGCCCTCTCAAGCAGGCGTGCCTCGCGACGTGTTCTTGTCTTCCTTATGTGCTCATCCAGCTCTGGAACACGGTAGCGTTTCGGTATCCTCCTCTTGAGAACGGCGGGGCGATTCTTATACATAATTTTGTAGAGTTCCGCCTCCGCCCCCTTCTTTATGAGCTCCACGTTCCATCTTTTGTAGGTATCATCTTATCAAGGTGTTGCCATGAAGAGGGCAGACAGAAGGGCGATCCAGCGCATCGTCGCGGAAAGGATCGAGAAACTGTTCCAAATGGCGGAGGCGAACGCCGAGGAACACCCTGACAGAGCGAGACGCTACGTGGAACTGGCGAGGAAACTCAGCATGAAAAACAAGGTTCCTATACCCAGAAAATGGAAGCGGCGATTCTGTAAGAAGTGCGGGGCGTTCTGGATCCCGGGAAGGAACCTCGTGGTGAGGGTAAAACCGCGGCCGCAGCCCCACGTGGAGTATATCTGCCTCGAATGCGGTGCACGCTACCGCTTCCCCTACCTGAGGGAAAAGTTAAAAGCACGCGAAGAAGGAAAATGAAGCTCAGGGGATCAGGGGTAAGGATCTCTAATGATCTTGTTATAATCCAGAAACGTGCCAAATTCTAACATGGACGAGGAGGGCGTCGGGACAGTGCCTGCCCCCGTACCGGTTTCTGAGCCGGGACAGGGAGCAGTGGACGAAATTGTATCCCGTTTTGAGCAGTTCTTCCGCATTGCATACGAGAAAGAACTCTCTGACTTCTCCATGATGCACCCCAACGCCACGAGCATCCTCGTGGACTTCCGCCGCTTGGAGGCGTTCGACTACGAGCTGGCGGACGCTCTCCTGGACAACCCGGACGTTTATCTCGACGCCATGGAGGAAGCGCTCTCACGCATCGAGATCCCTGGTGTAGAGCCCGGCACACGGCTGAAGGTGCGCCTCACGAACATCCCGGAGGACAGGATACTGCTGGTCCGCGACATACGGGCCGAGTACATAGGGAAGATCATAGGGGCGGAGGGCCTCGTCCGGCAGATCACGACGGTAATGCCCAAACTCAAGGTGGCACGATGGGCCTGCCGCCACTGCGGGAGAACGTATGACATCCTGCAGGACGGAAACAGGGTGAAAAAACCGTTCGTCTGCGTCTGCGGGAAGAAGGACTTTGAACTGGTCCCGGATCAGTCGGTATGGGTTGATTTCCAGAAGATCCAGATACAGGAACCCATAGAATATCTGAGGGGCGGCGAGCAGGCACGCTTCATAGACGTCTACCTCGAGGGGGACCTTGTAAACACAGTGAAGCCGGGGGACCGCGTCTACCTTGTGGGAATACTGAAACTCCTGCAGCCGGAGGGGAGAAGGACCGTCTACGGCAAATACATTCAGGCACTGCACATAGAGCCCGTCCAGAAGGAGTTTGAAGAGTTAGAACCGACGCCCGAGGAGATAAAAAAGATAAAGGAGCTGGCAAAGGATCCCAACATATACGAGAAGCTTGTGAAGTCCATTGCACCCACCATCTGGGGACACGAGAAGATCAAGGAGGCGGTGGCGCTCCAGCTCTTCGGCGGAGTGCCCAAGCAGCTACCCGACCAGTCGAGGATAAGGGGGAACATCCACATACTCCTCATGGGAGACCCCGGCACGGGTAAGTCGCAGATACTGAGGCACGTCTCACAGATAGCCCCAAAGAGCATATACGTCGCGGGAAAGACGGCATCCGGTGCAGGACTGACCGCCTCCGCCGAAAAGGACGAGATGGGCGAAGGCGGCTGGGTGATAAAGGCGGGTGCCCTCGTACTCGCCTCGGGGGGAGTCGCCTGCGTCGACGAGTTCGAGAAGATAGACCCCAAGGACAGGGCGGCACTGCACGAGGCCATGGAGCAGCAGACCATATCCGTTGCCAAGGCAGGCATCGTCACGACATTCAAGGCGGACACGGCAATCCTGGCAGCGGCGAACCCGAAGTTCGGCCGTTTCGACCCGTATGAGAACCCCATACAGCAGATAAACATAGAGCCGACGATTCTGTCGCGTTTCGACCTCATGTTCATCGTCCGCGAAGTGCTCGACGCAGAGAGGGACAGGCAGATCGCACGCCACATACTGAAGACGCACCTGGCGGGAGAAAAAAGGATGGCATACACCAAGGGGGCCAGCGAGGAGCTGACGGCGGAGGAAGTGGAGGAAGCGGAGAAGCACGTGAAGCCGGAGATAGACATAGACCTGCTCAGGAAGTATATCGCCTACGCACGGTCCCACGTCTTCCCGCAGATGACGGAGGAGGCCATGAAGAAAATAGAAGAGTTCTACGTAACGCTCCGCCAGATGGGCAAGAAGAGCGGAACGGTGCCCACAACGGCCCGCCAGCTCGAGGCACTGATACGACTGGCAGAGGCGTCGGCCCGCGTCCGGCTCTCAAACGTCATAACGGAGGAGGACGCAGAAAGGGCAATACGGCTGGCACAGGCGTCCATGGAAGAGGTGCTCAAGGACAGGGAGACGGGCGTCTTCGACTACGACATACTTGCCACGGGCGAGTCCAAGAGCAAGCGTGAGAAGATGAAGATCATACTGAACATCGTGCGTTCCTACACGCAGGAACACGACAGCATGCCGCTCGAAGACCTCATAGAAGAGGCACGCGGCTACGGTATAGACGACACGGAGGTACACGAGCTCGTGGAGAAACTGAAGAAGAACGGAGAAATCTACGAGCCAAGGCCGGGCATACTACGACCCACCGGATAGAACCACGCGGGCGTCCACCGCGAAGACCCCGTCCGCCGTGGCTATAACGGGGTTCAGGTCCACCTCCTCCACATTTTCGCTTTCTGCCATGAACCGCGAAAACTGGACGAGAACTCTGGCAAGGGCATCCCTGTCCACCCTGACGCCGCGGGCACCCCTGAGGATGGGGGCACCCCTGAGCTCGTCCATCATCTCGAACGCGTCCTCCTCCGTTATTGGTGCGGCACGGGCTACCACGTCCCTGTAGACCTCTACGAATATGCCTCCGAGCCCGAAAAGGACAACTGGTCCGAACTGGGGATCCCTCTTCCCACCGACGAAGAGTTCAACACCCTTCAACTGCTTCTGGACCATCACCGTTGGCCCGAACCGGCTCTGCAACTGGTAGAAGTGATGGAGAAGCTCGTCGTCGTTCCTCACGTTAAGGACGACTGCCCCCGCATCGCTCTTATGAACGATCTCCCCGCTGACCGCCTTCAGGACGACGGGGTAGTTTGCACGCGCGAAGCGGAGTGCCGCGTCCACGTCAGAGGTCACGTAAGTGGGGGCAAAGGGGACGAACCGCTCGAGCATCCGCTGCGACCGCCAGGGGTCAAGAACCTTACCTGCCAAAAATCACACCCCCGAGGACGAAGAGGATGCCGGCGGCAAACAGATACGTGGCCAGCGTCTTGTCTGCTGATAGTATGACGGATGCGACGAGGAAACCGATGCCGATGATGGGAACGAGGTACTTTATTGCCACGTTGCCCTGCTTCTTTGGCCTGTATGTCTCAAGACGGGCGACACGGTCCTCCAGATCGTAGACCTTGCGTTCTATGAGCGAGAGGCGGTCCTCCGCGCGGGAGATAGACGACACGTATGCGTTCATCTCCTTCCGTATCATGTCTGTCAGGGTCTTCTGGGCGAGCTTCAGGCGGGTGTCCACCATCCTGTCCACTTCAGCGGCGAGATCCTTCTTCATACGCTCCGCCTGCTCGATGAAAGCGTCGGCTGCGATCTCCCGTATCTCGTTGCGGAGAACACGGAGCATGTCACGCTCTGCAAGGAGAATGAGCTTCCTCGCCTCGTCCTCAGAAATGCCCATGGACTTCAGCGTGTCGACGATCTCGTCAGAACTGGCTCCCTGACGGATCATTGCCTTTATGGTTTCCAGGATGTCAGCCATGATGAGAATACGCAACCAGAATTTAAAAGGGGTTGTATGTGGGTTTTCCGTCCAAGGACCCGGGATGGCGCGCGATATTTATCCCGTAGACCCCTACGCGGGCTGGCTTGCCGTCCCGGGGTCCTTATCTGGGCCTAAGATCCTTTTCCATCACCCCCTCCGTCCGCATTTGGAGAAGGGCTTCCGGATATATAAAGAATATTGTTCACCCCCGGTGGTGAAAACAGTTCTACATAATGACGTCACGGAACCGGGAAGAACACTAGAAGGAAGAGGGGGACCATCAGGGAGAAATAGGCAGTCGGGGACCATGCAAGAACCTTGGAGCCGTCAAGGGGGTAGAAGGGAAGCATGTTGAAGAAGCCAATGAACGCGTTCACTGTGAAAACGGCGTATAGAACCGTATTGATGAGGGGGGCTGGGGAGAGCAGATACCGTATGAGAAGTGCGGTCACCGCCACAATGAAGTTGACCAGCGGCCCGGCGAGGGAAATGATACCATTCTCCCTTCGGTTGGGGTACCCGAGAACGTAGACGGCTCCCGGGGCGGCGAACACGAAGCCCGTGAAGATTGCCATGAACAGGGCAAGCACGAGGCCCGCCGTCCAGAGCCGGTACTCGGCGTAGTAACCCAGCCGTATTGCGGCGAACTTGTGGCCCAGCTCGTGCAGGACAAAGGCGGTGCCCACCACGATGAGGTATAGCGGGAAGACGGCAAGGGGATTCGACGGTTCCACCACTATGGAGAACGCTGCCGAAATGGTGAGCCACGAAGCAAGAAGATCAACGGCCTCTCTCGAGCTGAGCATCAGCTTTTTATGAACAGGAAACAATATTTAATTGCAATGGACGACCGTGCCCAGATCTCCGCGGAACTCCTCATCATTCTGGCGGCGATGGCGGCCCTCGCACTGTTCCTCATCGATCAGCTCAACACAACGGCGACCGAGATGAACGAGACCTACTCCACGAAGATCTCAGAGATCGAGAAGAAGATCGAGAACATGGGGTCTGAATGAGGGGACAGATATCGCTGGAGACGATAATCGTCATCGCCGCCTTTGCAGGGATTTTTCTAATTCTTCTTGACAACTACACAAACCTTTTCGACGTGGTCATGGGCGGAATGGATAAAAAGAAAGCGGAATACGCTGCGGCCCTAATATCAGATGCCCTCCACGGTTGCCCCGCCTCCAAACTGACGGTCCGCCTGCCCTACGAGGTGGAGATCGACTGCTCCTCCGGCACGGTAAAGGTAGGGGAGGCAAGCGTAGAACTGGACGAGAGCTGCAGCGGTGGTGGAAAATCACGGGCCTTCAGGGTAGAAGGGTGCAACATAACGCCTATTTGACGCAGTATGCAGTAACGGTAACCAAGGGAGACGTTGCCGTGGAGTAACGGACCGCCTCGCACTCCATCCCGGGAAGATAGGGAGGATAGGGCGGGGGCACCCCCGATTCAAGGGCTGCCGTGAAATCGTCGTTCTTCTGGACGAAGGAAACGATGCCCTGCGTGTCGGGCAGCGGGACGAAGAACTGCAGGAGAAATGCAACGAGTATGAGGAAGGCCAGCAACCCCTCAAGGAAGAGAACGAACCCCCTCATTTACCCACCGCCTCATAGACGACTCCCAACGGCGTCACCGCTGCCTTTCCCACAAGGGGCACTTCCCCCACGTGGTCCCCAGCGTAAGGACAGCCGTCGCCGTGCACGTTGGAGTACAAGTGTATGGAGGCAGCATCCGCCGAAAGGGCACAGCCGAAGTCCGTGAAAGACGCGATATCAGGCGTGGACGCGACGATGCCAAGGGCGACGAGAACGAACGCCACGTATATGACCACGAACCACCAGTCCATTCAACCACCGTATCCCTTGGGGATCGTCCCCTCGTATTCCCCCTTCTTCCAGTGCAGGTCCGATACGAGGCGCACGTCTGCCCCCGCCGGCGTCACGATGGCAGAAACGCCCCCGCCCGCCATCACAAAGCCGTGGAGCGACCAGGCAGCAACGAAGTTTGCATACATTATATCCGCCTCTCCTTGGCACTTGTCGGGGTTCCCCAGAGCAGCGAGGGCAACGCACTGCTGTTTTATCGCCTCGAACGTCTTCCTGAGCGAATACTCGACGTCGTGCTGGAGATACGACTGGTACACGGCCTTCCTGTAGTCCATGAAGCCGGTGTTCATCCTGTCAACGGAAAAGAACGACGATGAGAGGCCCAGAAGAACGAGGATGGAGGCGATCACAAGGGCAAGTGCATACACACCCCGCACAGAAAAAGATGGGAGGCCCTGTTTATTACTTGATCTGTACCCTGAAGCCCTTTCCTTCCTCCTCCTTGGGCGCCCTCTTGGGCACCACGATCTCGAGCACGCCGTTCTTATACGTCGCCTCTGCCTTCTCCGGCACTACGGGCTCCGGCAGGGCTATCGTCCTGTAATACGACGTGTACCCCCTCTCGCGGACGTAGTAGTTCTTGCCCTTGTCCTCCTTGTCCATCTTCTTCTCTGCACGGATCACCACCGAGTCCTCCATTATCCTGACGTCGAGATCCTCCTTGTTAACCCCGGGGATCTCTGCAACGATGCGGAACTTGTCCCCCTCGTCCACCACGTCAACAAGAGGTGCCCTTGTAAACGATATCTCCGGCTCGCGCATCCGAGTGAACATGTCGCTGAACATACGGTCTATGTACTCGTGAAGCCGGCGTATCTCCTCAAACGGGTCGTATATCATGCTACCACCCCCTCGCATCAGTTGAGCATAAAAACGGACGAAGAAGGGGAAAGGCAGCCAGACCAGGAGATGAGACCTAGATTCTGTCCCACCTCCTGATCATGGCCACCACCCCCTCTCCGTCCAATAATATTATATCAGAGACGAGTTTTTAAATATTATGACAGTAAATTATTGTCGATGACAGTAAAAAATATCACACTCGCATACGTGGAGAGGCCCTACAGCGATGACCTTGAAGAGTCCGTAGAGTGGCTCCTCAGGACACTGGGGATTGCAGAGAGCATGATTGAGAAGTACAGAGAAATCCTGCTGGAGATCTTGCAGGAAGGCGACAGCATATCGGCAACGGAGCTCGCGGGACGGAGGGGGGATCCAAGGACGTCCGTGGCATACCACGTGGCAAAACTCGTGGACATGGGGCTCATCACAAAGGACGGGCGGGGCTACCGCCTGCGGGCAAGCACGCTCCTCAGAACCATCGAGGAGATGGAGCGTGACGTGCTCCGCATCTTCGAGGACATGAAAACTGTGGCCCGTGCCATAGATAGCGCGCTTGGACTGCCAAGAAGGAGGTGATGGAATGGCATACCTGAAGGTAAAGAGGGCATACGACCGGGACGTGGGCAGAAAGGTGGTTCGCATTCCATCTGTCATATTCGACGAACTTGGAATATCCCAGGGGGATATCGTGCTCATCCGCGGCGAAAGGGAAACGGTGGCCAAAGCGTTGCGCCTCGCGCCGGACGACGAGTTCCACAACCCCAACATCATACGCATGGACGGAACAATGAGACACAACGCGGGAACCTCCCTTGACGAGATGGTGGAAGTGGTAAAGGCAGAGGTCAAGAAGGCAGATGAAGTCCTCCTCGCACCGCCCGAGGGAGAGTACCCGCGAGAGATAAAGGAATACAGCGCGGAGATCCACGAGCAACTCATAAACACGCCCGTGGTCCAAGGCGACATCGTGAACATATACATTCCCTACGGCTACCAGTACCTGGCGGTACCCTTCGTTGTTGCCAAGACAAAGCCGCAGGGCGCGGTGATCATAACGGAAAAGACGAAGGTGCGCATATCCGACAAGCCCGTACAGGCACACGTGAGCGACGTTACGTATGAAGACATCGGCGGCCTGAAGAAGGAGATCGAACTCATACGCGAGATGGTGGAACTCCCGCTGAAGCACCCGGAGGTGTTTAAACGTTTGGGCATTGAGCCGCCCAAGGGCGTTCTCCTCTACGGTCCCCCCGGAACGGGCAAGACGCTCCTGGCAAAGGCCGTTGCGAACGAGGCGAACGCGCACTTCCTGTCCATTAACGGTCCTGAAATCATGAGCAAGTATTACGGCCAGAGTGAGGAGAACCTGCGCAAGGTCTTCGAGGAGGCACAGCAGAACGCGCCGGCCATCATATTCATCGACGAGATAGACGCCATCGCACCAAAGCGCGAGGAAACCAAGGGCGACGTCGAGAGAAGAGTCGTGGCACAGCTCCTCACACTGATGGACGGCCTGAAGAGCAGGGGAGACGTCATCGTCATCGCGGCGACCAACCGTCCCGACGACATAGACCCCGCACTCCGCCGTCCCGGCCGCTTCGACCGTGAGATAGAGATAGGCATACCTGACAGGGAAGGGCGTGTGGAGATACTCAAGATACACAGCAGGAACATGCCGCTCGACGTCTACTACGACCTCGGGGCAGTGAAGAGCGTGGCAGAAGAACTGGCCAGGGAAGACAAGGACTTCGAGGGCATAACAAAGGCCAAGACGCTCGAAGAGGCAAGGGAACTTGCCAAGAAGCTGCCAGAGGAGAAGAGGAGGAAGTTCGAGGACCGGTTGAAGGACCGGATGTTCGAGGAGATAGCGGACAGAACCCACGGATACACAGGTGCGGACCTCGCAGCGCTCTGCAAGGAGGCAGGCATGATAGCACTGCGGAGAGCGATCCCCGACATAAAGAAGGCGGGAGAGGGCCCCGTATCAAAGGAAGTCCTCGAGAAGATGTTCGTCACATACAACGACTTCATAGAGGCGCTGAAGAGGGTGGAACCGAGCGCCATGCGCGAAGTGATGATCGAGGTGCCCAAGGTAACCTGGGACGACATAGGCGGACTCGAGCACGTCAAGCAGGAGGTCCGCGAGGCGATAGAGTGGCCCCTGAAGTACCCGGAGCTCTTCAAGGAGGCGGGAATTGAGCCACCGAGGGGAATACTGCTCTACGGTCCACCTGGAACAGGCAAGACCCTCATAGCGAAGGCTGTGGCCAACGAGGCGAACGCCAACTTCATCGCCATCAAGGGTCCAGAGATACTGAGCAAGTGGGTGGGTGAGAGCGAGAAGGCTGTGCGCCAGATATTCCGAAGGGCCAAGCTCGTGGCGCCATCCATTGTGTTCTTCGACGAGATAGATGCCATTGCTCCCGTCCGTGGCAGCGACACGAACAGGGTTACGGAGCGCATCGTGGCGCAACTACTGTCCGAAATGGACGGCGTGGCGGAGATGAAGGACGTGGTGGTCATCGCAACGACTAACCGTCCAGACCTCGTCGATCCAGCGCTTCTCAGGCCAGGACGGCTAGAAAAACTCATATTCGTGCCGCCACCCGACGAGGAGGGGAGGTACGAGATCTTCAAGGTCCACACAAGGGGTATGAAACTGGCGGACGACGTGGATCTCCGCGAGTTAGCCAAGAGAACAGAGGGATACACCGGTGCAGACATAGCAGCCGTCTGCAGGGAGGCAGGAATGGCTGCCATACGTGAGGCGGTCCGAAAAGGGAAAGAACACATTGATGGCGTCTCCATGCGCCACTTCGAGGAGGCGTTAAAGAAGATCCACCCCTCCCTCACCCCCGAGCAGATCAAGGAGTACGAGGAACTGGCGAAGAGGTGGGGGTGGGGTTAACCCCTGTAGAAACATTGGCCACCTCAGCCCACTACGAGTGTGTCGCCTTCAACACGGACACTACTGCCCTTCAGATTGAAAGATGATTTGGGAATTTCCTTTGCATTACCAAAGACGATGTACGCAACAACAACTGCAAGGGCAGCAAGAAGAAAGCGAAGGAACTTGCGCTTTTCCTCATTGACCAACATAACCACCTCATTTCTTTATTTCCTTTTCTACTTCCTTTGCCCCCTCCTTGAAAGCACCAATAGCAACTCCCATGTTTCTTACAAGATCCTTCGTTTTCTGTGGGAAGAACAGCACAATAATTATCAGCACAAGAATTATGATCTCCGTAAGACCCATGTTGAACATGATCCAAAATGGGGGAGGAGGTATATAAAGATTATCTTCTGGAGCGTTGTTTGGCATGGGTACGGGGTTTGCTAAACACAATGCTCCCCTCATAAAGCACGACGAATATCAAAAGGAGCAATAGGTCTGTTACCAACAGGTCGCCAGGGGTAATAACCGCAGATACAAGATAGAACAGTGGATAAAGGTACAAACGCGCCGCCCTAAGAGCCTCCTTCGACACAATACCTGCACGGATAAGGAGTGATATCAGAATGGGAAATTGAAAGACAATTCCAAGAACGACGGCGAGAGCAAGCCAGATGTTGAAAATCTCACGGGCAGAATATATGATCGTTACACCCAAGAGCCTTCCGAAGTATGCCGATAAATCTACGAGGCGAGGAACAAGGAAAAAGCTCAAAACGACACCGAAAAGGAAAAATAGGGCAGATATTTGCGCATATTTTACAATAAATGATTTTTCTTGCGGAAACAGAGCATCTTTCACCCACTGGTAAAACAGAATTGATATTACAGGAAACGCGATCAGGATTGCCACAACCGCTGGAGCTGTAAAATAAAAACCAATAATATCACCGATCCCAAAGGCATAAACGTCCGATATAGTCGCGCCAACTGAGGAAACAATGAAACGATAAATGTGAGGGAAGAACAGCAAAGATACGATATATGTAACCACGTATATGGCAAGGGATGTCACGATCAATCGGCGAAAATCCTCCATGTGCCGCGCAAAGCGTTCATCCACAAAGATTATTCAGCGTTCAAATTTATAATTCAGTTTGACATTATTTCAGGTATGGCAAGGCAAAAAACTACCTCAGGAAATGCAAAAAGTGAAAACAAGAAAAACAGCAGTAAAAAGATAGATGCAAAACTACTCGGTGGGTTGCTTGCCATCGTTGCAATATTTGCTGTGGGCGCAGTATTTCTTGCAACTGCCAATATGAGTCCTAAAGTACCAGAGGATGTAATCAATATCGCGTGTGAGGGAATTGAACCGCCGTTCTGGGCAGTAGATTGTAACAAAGCATTCATAGAGGCATATAAATATACCATAAAAAACTACGGAGAGCCAGAGGCAATCGGAAAATCCTCGCTCAGGCTGTCAAACCAAATCGGGAACTATATCTTCGAGTTTATCTACAATGGCAATGCAGTATGTATTACTGTGAACGCGGCGAATGAGAAAGATTTGAAAGAAAATCCAGAGGCGTGCGGATCAACAACTACCGGCTGAGGATTGTTGCGAATCTGCAGTGGATGGTTCCTTCTTGCTGCGCCCTTTCATTTTCTTCCCGGACTTGTCCTGTGAGTTGGGGTCACTGTCCTTCTCAGATTCCTGCTTCTGCTGCACAATATGCTGCTTCGCCTCCTCATACTTGTTGATAGGTTCACCACGCTCATATTTCTTAAGAACCAACTGCAGATAATGCCTGGCGAGGTCGAAGGATGGTGGGGTGTATCGCATCATACGCTCAAAGCGGTCAACAAATCGGCGCATAATGTTTATCGCATCAAGGAAAGTCATGTATCCTGCGACAAGTCTCGCAGTGGTGTCGAGCATTAGGTCTATGTCCCTCGCTCGTACCACTTGTGCGTTCCAGTTTTTTACAACCTCGACATAGACGCTTATTAGATCTGCCATGTACTTGTTCAATGGTTCGTAAGTGGCGATTTCTTGTACTATACGAGCAGCATGCGCTACCAGACGCACCTCATTGGGGCCAGGGTTTGGCTGTCTGCCCTGAACCAGCATATCCAGATCCCTAAAAACAACATTAAGGGACTGGCGAATCAAACTGCCCCTCTGACCAGGGAAATTCTGGTTAAATGCAGGGTTTGCCAGAAGGGCACGCAGTTGCGCCTTCTTTTGGTTGTACATCTCTTCGGGTCTCATCTTCCATCTCCTCCAGGATCATTTCAATATTTTTAAGATCCGACTGAACATTTGGGTGGGCAAGATGATATATATCCTTATACACACCAATATCCTTCATCGCTTGGACTATAGATGCAACCTTCGTCAACTCAAGCTGACAGAGAGTCGGGAATGGGGTGAATAGGTCTCCTGTAAACTCATACTGGGCTCCGAGACAGCCATGAGAGCAAACGTGTTTTATTGGACAAGATTCACAGTATGGGAAATTCTTGGCATCAAGGGAAAACACAGTCAAAAAGAGCTCAGGATTCAACGCCTTTATACCCTTTATCTTTCCGTCATCCACAACAAATTTCCCGAGTACAAACTGATCGTAAGATGTCCTGTGGCACGGAACAATGGAGAGGTCCCCAAGCCGTACATAGAGCATCGCTTGAATTGAACAGCCAAGGCCGCGACCCACAATGGAAAATACGTTCAAAATGTTATAACCGCGAAGATTGTAGATGAAGTTGACGAACTTTCGTTTGCTCTCCTCAAGGATATCGTAATACGTATAGTAGACAAGGAATTTCAGGAACTTGCCAAACTCACGTAGTTGCCAAGGGCGCCACTCGGGGTTTCTAACCTCGAGGAGGTAGATACTCCAGAAAGGAATACGATAGTCCCTGAAATTCTCCTGAAACCACATAAAGTTGATCTTCCACTTGTCAATGTAATCTGCATAGATCATAGGGTGGAAACCAAACCCGTATTTCTTGTTGAACTCAAAGAGTTTCTGATAAAACTTGTCGCCACGGGGATCAAGTTCGGGGTGCGTCTTGAAAGGTCTGTTCTGTTCCATATATTTGCCATCAACCGAGGCTGAGAGGAAAATGGGGATTTCGCTCTCATGTATCAGATCCTCCACTTTCTTTGTCAAGTGTTCAGACATGAGAAAAGAGTAGTTCGTGGGTACGACAATTGCAGCGGGTCTGCGGTCTGCATTCTTGTATGCTTTGTTGATATAGCGGACGATGTCATAGAACTCTGGATGAATCGTAGGCTCTCCCGAAAATATGTCAATGCTTGGGGCGAACCCGTTTTCCACAAGCCAATCAATAAGCATCTTGGCGTTCTTGACTATTGTCTTGGGGTTGCGCAGATACGGAGGATACAACCGGTCGCCGTACTTTGCAAGGTAACAATATGCACAATCAAGGTTACAGGTTTGATCCATGTAAAGCTCTAAACGATTCCAGTTCGGTATGTTCTCCCGCCATCCTTTGAAAAAACTGTGTTCAAGGAAACTTTGAACAAGTGCGTCGTTCTCCTCTTCAAACCCTGGCATACTTTACCGCCTCTCTAAGCACGACTTCAAAGGCACCGTTCGCAAATATCCTCACCATGCTCACAGGAGGAATGTGAAGGCTCCCAGTGTTGAGTAAATTCTCCATTGGACACGACAAAGCCGTGTTCACAAAGAGTGAAAGGAGCTCAGCCATTGCATCGTCATAGAGATAAACCTCCGATGCCTGACCAGCCAATGCCAGCTCCTTCACAAGAACGTACGTGGTTGCCAGTTTCATGCGGATGAAATCGTGGTATCCGCGCAGAACGTACTGGAAGCGGGTTAAGTTAAATTCATCGCTCGGATCCACGATGTAATACTGCTCGATCTCTTTGAGGTTTCCGCGATCAAGATGGGAAACATCCCAGTTTTGATACTTTGGCATCCCCATTATAGACTCCACATACTCTGGACGATTCAGATAGAACGTGCGGTGGCAGATGTGCATATATCTGCCGTCAAAGCCAATGTTGCTGTCTCCGCCAGAGCAAGTGAACATCCTTGTCTTGTAAAGTTCCTTGTAAAAGTTCATGAGCCGGAGGAAACGGAAGACATATGTGTTCGGATAGTTGTGCTCCGCAAGGAATTCGAAGAATTTTGCGAGTTCCTTCCCATCTTCGGAAGTATACTTTCCGGGAACTGTGAGTGTTGGGGCACTGCTGTTCTCAATACGGATGTTCGGTAATTTGTTGCGCTCTCGCAACTCGTTCGTGAGTTCTTCGAAGAAATGGAAGTACTCGTGTATGCGTTCAGGGTTTTCGTTCATCATTCGGATGTTTTCTATCGTGAGTGTTGCCTTCCAGCGCACTTGGGTGTCGCTCTTTACCCCATGTTCATTGAGCAGGTCGACCAAGCGCTTAGCGTTGTTCACCACCTTCTCTGTAACGCCGGGTGCACGGTTTTCATCGGTAATGAACGCCGGCCCGTCCAGAGAAATCTGAATCTGGAGGCCAACCCCGTATTTGTCTGCCTCTCTCGCAAAGTCAGCAATTACTTTTGGGTCCAGAACAAGGCTTGTCGAGAACGCAATTGTCTTGAGCTCAGGGAATTCTTTCTTCAATCGTGGAAGGTGCTTTGCAATCATCAACATGGTGAGAATCGGCTCCGTGCCCCACAGACCGATAACGGTTTTAGGGCCGGGGATGGATCTTATACGGTCAACAAGATCATCTGCAGTTATGCTCTCGATGATACTCACGTGGAGATCTTTCATCTTGTCTGTCTTTGGTATGTAACAGTACTTGCAGTTAAGGGGACACCAACCAGTGGTAAGGATCTCTGCGGCCTCAAAGTTATGGGGCATTATATCACCAGGGGGACGTTGTATTTTTAACGCTGTTACGCTCGATCAATAGCCACTATTCACGCCTGAATCATGGTTGGAGTAAACGCCTGCATCGTTGCCACTATTATACGCAAGATCCTTTGCGCTATCATCAGGGGTTTTGTACGTGGAGTACGCTGTGCCGTCGTCGCCGGAGAAGTATGATGAATCATCACCAGAACAGTATCCGATCTTGTTGGCTGTACGAACTGTGCCGTCGTCGCCGCTGTCATATGCACCATCGTTGGTTGAGTACACAGTACCGTCATTAGTTGAGCGGACTGTGGCGTCATACGTGCCGTCGTCGCCGGAGTTATAGCTGGAGCGGACTGTGGCGTCTTCGTCGAAGTTGTAGGTGGCGTTGTAGGGGGAATCCTCGGCGGAATTGACGGTGGAGTT
>JASUTF010000016.1 GCA_030445695.1 Candidatus Iainarchaeum sp. | reverse complement strand
TGGGACGAGCTGGCGGATCAGGGCGGAGAACGGATGGTAAAGCTGGCGGCTGCCGTGAAGGCGGTGGCTGAGAGGGCAGTGAGGGAGAGGTTCTGGGAGAGCGTATCGAAGTTGCTTGAGAGCAACGGCGTTCGGGTGTTCGACGGTGAAGTTCCAGACGACACCATAGGCGCCTTCTACTACCTGGGCATGGCGGATATATCGGCGGACACCGTGGACCTTTCAGAGGCGGAGACGTTCATCGAGAACCTGGCAACGCTCCTGAGGAACGCGAGGGCAATCCCCATGTATAGCATAGGCGAGGTAGCGGAGATTATCAGGAAGATGAACATAGAAAAGATGGACAGCAGGGCAGACCTCGAGTTCGCATCGTCCGTCCTGGCCCAGCTTGACAGGAGGGCGGCAAAGATCTTCGTTGAGAGCGACGTGGGCGAAGAGGTGGTCGAGGCAATCCTCAGGGCAAGAAAAGAGGGAGTGGATGAGGAAAAGATCGTTGAGGCGGTCAACGAGGTCCTTCTGGAAGCATACAGGGGCAGCATCGCAGGCAAAGAAGAGGTGGCACAGTATCTGGAGAAGCGGCTCTTCAGCTGAAGAAATAGGGGAGGACGTCGCGTATATCCGACACCTCCACAACTTCCACTCCCAATTCTTTTCCCATCTCCACGAGATCGACCACCTTCCACTGCACCGACTTCTGAATGACCACGACGCCGGGAACCGGCTCGCTACGCTTGGTAACCGGCTGGGCAATGCGCACGTAACGCTCCCCCTTCGGGATGAGAAAGACACGGATACCGTTATCGGCACACGCCTGTAACTTCTCCACCAGTCCACCGACGGGGCCGATCCTTCCGTCGGGCAGGATCTCTCCCGTAACGACAACATCACTACGCGGGGTCTTGCCCGTTAACGCGGCGTACGCCGCCACGGTCATGGCAGCACCGGCAGAGGGCCCCCCAACGATGACGGAGGGTGCGTTTATGGTAAATGCAATGTCATGGAAGAGTAGGGGGACGCCGGCGAGACGGGAGGCAACGGACGCGGCGATTTCCGCCGATTCCTGGGTGTCCAGCTCGGACTTGGGGTTAACCGTGAGGAAGACCCTGCCAGAGCCGGGGCGCACCTCCGCCCAGACCTCCGCCAGCGTTCCTCCTCCACCGGACACCACTGCCGCGGCATACACCATGGCCTTGGAGCCGGAGTGCGACGCAACGTAGTAGCCGCCCAGCAGAAAGCCGGATATGAATGCCATCACGTATACGAGAATCAGGGCAAACGTAATCCACCTCATAATTATTAAAGCGGGGGGCAATGTTTTAACGTGCTTGTGGTACTTGACCGAAAGAACCTCGAGGCAGCCATCGAACTCGTGAAGAACCTCGGAAAGGCACGCGTGCACGTTCCGAGACCGTTGCCCGCAGAGGTGTTCGAGGAAATAGACGAATACGTCGAGAAATACTACATGCCTCCCTCCACGCTCGCCCGCCTGTCCAGAAGGGCAAAGGAGATCGTAAAGGGCAGGGTAGAACTCCTGTCAAGGAGGGGGCGGTTCGCAGACATCGATCTGGAGACAGTGACCCAGATCATCGCACTATATCGTGCTGGTTCGTCCGTCCGAGAGATCGCGGGGGAGCTGAACATACCGAAGAGCACCGTGCACTACATTATCCACCGGGAGCAGAAGATCAGAGACGGAGACGTGAAGATACTCGTTCAGTAGTCCCTGCGCACGAATTTGAACCCGTTCCTACGCATTAGTTCTTCTACCACCGCGAGCACTGTTTCGAGGGCGGACTCCGAATCGGACACGTGGATACCGGCGGCGGCGGGGTGGCCGCCCCAAGTCCCGCCCAGACGCTCCGAAACGGTGGAGAACACGTCGGTGAGGTCAAAACCGGCACGGATCAGGAAGTCGTCGGATGCCCTGCCGATGATCCTGCCCTTCCCGGCAACGAAAGCGAGGTCTGCACCGGCGAGAATGAGTGTCCAGGCGGCAGAACCCTCGTGTGCCCCCGCCGAGGACGTAACGACCACAAAGTCCCCGAAACGGTGGATCTTCATCCTCCTGAGTGCCTTGAGGCGGGCTATCCTCTCCGAGACGCTGGGGCGGACATCCAGAATTCTGGCGATGTCGGAAACGCTCACGTCTATAATGGCCATTATCTCGGAAAGGACGCGGAGCGAACCGGAGTCCGCGGCAAGCAGGCCGGCAGTATCGGAGTATATGCCCGCAGCAAGCGCCAGGTATGCTTTCTCATCGCGTATGCCGTCGAAGATGAGCAGTTGAGCCACCACCTCAGACAGGGACGGGGTATTAAATATCCAGCCGCGGAGGTCGCCCCCGCGATGATGGTCGATGACCAGAACGCGGGAGGCGGGGAAAACGTCAACGGGGAGCATGGAGGACGAAGACGTGTCTACAACCACGACGTCCCTGCCCGCCACGTCAAGATCCGTTGCATAGTCCACCGCAAGATCCTTCAGGAGGTTAGCGGCAGGGGCGGAAAGGGAAGGAAAGAGCAGGACAGCGGAGATCCCGCGATGTCGGAGAAAGGAATGAACGCCCATCGCCGATGCAACGGCGTCCACGTCCGCCTGTGAGTGGGGAACGATCAAGACAGGTGGGCGAAGGGAAAGAAGTTCGGAGCGGAGCTCACGCACCTGTGGGGGCATTACCGCCCACCTGCTGGAGTTTGGAGAGCTCCGTCTCTATCTTATTCTTCAGCTCGACGAGCTTTGCCTCTATCTGCTTCGCCTTCTTGGAAAGGGACTGCTTCTTCACCTCAAGCGTCTCCTTCCTGTCGCTAAGCTCCGCAAGAAGGACGGACTTCCGCTCACGAACGAGAATCGGACCCACTGCCTTGTATGCAAAATCATCCTCAGTGCTCTCAAGGGCGGCAACTGCCTCGGAGATGGAGCGGAGTTCCGCCTCGATCTGGGCGAGCTGCGTCTGTATGATGTTCAGCTGGTTCTGGAGCGCCTGAAAGTTCACAATATCCTTCTGCACATCCTGCGGTATTTCCATAAGATCACCTCTCAATTAAGGAGGGATGAGGGCTTTATGAAGCTTTTCTATGAGAGAAATCCAGCGGAGGTATGAGTTCAGAGCGGCACGGAGGGCGGAGAGGTCGTCAGCGTCCACCTCAAGTATCAATCTATTTCCCTCTACCTTGAGGGCTGCCCTGAAGCGCCTCGACTGGCCCATCTCGGGAAGAAGGGCCGTGTACGCTGCTTCGGCGTCCTTCTCCGTGGGAAAATCTACCTCAGCACGGAATCCAGTTTTGCCGGGACTGGATCCCAGCCCGTTATCCGAAACCGTGGTCCCACCTCCTCTCCGTCAACGAGAAAACGAACGCTGCCGCCTCTCTCCTCGAGAATGACTCCCTCTTCCCCGTCGTAAACATCGAATATCTCTTTCAGCACGGGGAAAGCGTCCACATCCACCACGAGGTCGTCCGCATCCACAGGAACCGGCTTCTCACCTCGGTCAAGAAGGAGGGAAACGTTCGTGATGTATAACTGGCCCATCCAGCGGAAGGGCTCGTCATGAAGATCCAGGACGCGTATAATGGAGGGGTTGCCCTTCGTCTCGCCCACAATGAACGCCCTATAGTAGCCGTCAGTGCGGGCACGCTCGGCGAAAAGCCGCAGGGACGCCTTACCCCTGTTGACGTAGAAAGAATGGGGGAGAACTGACTGGAGCTCCCTGCAGAACCGCCTCGTCCGCCGCGATGGCTTCCGCGAGGTGGTGATGATGATCATGTTATCGCGCTTTCACCACTTTGACCACGGCGGGTCTCGCCTTAAGGATCATCCTGTGCCCGCAGTAGGGGCAGCGGATGGCGATCCGCGGGAGCTCCTCAAACTGATTCCCGCAGTAGGGGCAGACGTATGTCATTCAGATCCCCTCTTTGCCTCAAGGGCTTTGGCCACGGACTCTCCAACGATGGTCCTCAGCGTGTAGGCACCTCCGGCGAAAACGGCCCCGCACTTCCTGCACTGGTAAATGCCGTATCCGGCACGCTTCACCGCCTTGGCCCCGCAGCGGGGACACACCATCTTGGATCTTTGAACTCTTTCGATCTTCGCGACGAGCTTGCGGATCTTCACACCGTAGCGGGGGCCGAAACGACCGGCACTGCCCACCTTCTTCGTCCTACCCATATCATATCACCTTCTTCACTATGTCTCTGAGGTATCTGCCACGGTCAATGGCCCTCTCGAATACCAGAGAGAGCTCCTGCTTCGTGAATGACCCTTCTGCACCCTTCTGGACGGCAGTTATGGAACCGTCGTCCACGGTGGCCACAGATATCCTTGCATCTGCGGCCTTCATCTCGGGCATGGACGGGTCGCTAAATATGGCAGTACCAATCTTGACGAAGGTAGTCAATAAAGGTATTTCGCTGAGCTGCAGGCGACCCTCATACTCACCGCGCACGATCTTTGGCTCCTCGCCCTCGTACTCAACCTTCGGGATGCGGGCGGTGGCAAGGGCCGTTATGGCCGCGAGGGACGCCGCGTCGAAGAGGTTGCCGTTGTCGTCAAGGACGCGGAGGTCCGTGAACACCAGCCAGACATACTTTCCTTCCTCGATAACAAGGGACTCCAGGTCTATGGCGTTGGACTCGCGGATCCCACGGTCCACAACGCGGGCAAGCTCTATGGCGTTCTCGTCAGGGGGACCCGGTTCAAACGTGGGGTTGGCAATGGGCAGGAGTTCTGCATCCGTCATGATGGCGCCCTGGTTCGGCGTGTCCGGGAAGGGGGAGCCGATCTCCATCTTCACGCCGGCTGCCACCTTCGTTCCGCCGAGATCCACGAACGCGGACCCGTCCGCGTGGTGGTAAATGTTCGTCTCTATGCGTATGGGCCTGTAATCCAGGGGCCCGCGCCTGTCTATGCGTAGGCCCTTGAAGGCGAGCTTTCTGACGCGATCCTTCATAAACTCCCACGTGAAATCATTCATTCTCAACCACCCTGGCATACTTTTCTTTGAGGGCCTTGCGCTGGAGCTCGGCAACTTCCTTCGCCTTTGCAAGGCCCAGTTCGATTATATCATCCATCTCCCTCTTCGTGACACGGCCGTCCATCTGAAGGAGCACGAACTCCTCGGTGCCAGGCACCACCGCCATGGGCACGTCCACCGCGTCCGGCGCGTCCTCCTCGAACTTCGTGAGATCCGCAACGATGTGGCCGAACGCACGGCCTGCCGCCACGGCGGAAACGAGGTCCCTCATGGGGATACCAGCATCTGCCAGCGCAACCGACGCGGCCGTCAGTGCTGTCACACGCGTTCCAGCGTCTGCCGCAAGTATTTCGGCGAAAACATCGATAACGGTCATGGGGAACTCCTCTGCAAAGACGATACGCTGCAGTGCCTCCTTGCAGACCTTGGAGATCTCAACTTCACGGCGGCCCGGGGCCGGTCGCTTCCTCTCCGGCACGGAGAAGGGGGCCATGGTGTAGCGGAAACGCACCACGGATCTGTAGGGATCGCCCACGTGCCGTGGTATGGGCTCCCTCGGGCCGTGGACAGCAACAACGGCAACGTTCCCTTTGAATCCATCAGCAACCACGTTGTATGAACCGAGATCATCCTCTATGTGAGGCAGGATCTTCTCAGGAACCTCAACAAGGAGCTTCTTACCCTCCTTGCCGCGAAGGGTGATGTAGTATTCTTCTGCGAGGTTCCTTATCTTCGCCTCCTTCCTCGGGTCGACGGAGATGATCTTCGTGTGTAGTCCCCACTTCACGCGGGCAGAACCGTCTGCCTGGTCAAGGACGCCTGCCTCGATCTCTATGCTCCTGAGCTCATCGAACTTTCTTCCATCGGGACGTATGTCATTCGGCATCTTCATCACTCTCCTCTTCCTGCGAGATGTTATCATCAAGGAACTTCGTTATTCTGTCAGTGAGGCCAGATGTATGTGCTTCGCGCTCTATCTTGAATATGGCCTCCTTGGCGAGGTTCACCCTGCCGCCGTGGATCCAGATCCTCCCGTTGGCACCCACGAGGATTGCTGCTCCCGTCTTGTTCTTCAGGAGCGTTATCATGCTCGCGTTCTTCCCAATGACGCGGGGCACGCGGGAGGGTATGATGTGTATGAGTTCCCCGCCCTTCAGGACGGACGCGTTCTCAAGGAGGGCGTTCCGCACCTCGTCCACATACTTAACGGTGGCAACGATCACGTCGCCGTAGTCCACTTCCCCCTCCACGGCGTCCTTTGGCAGGAACGCAGTGTAAGGGGAGTTTATATCCACGTCGTAGCCGGGGATCTTCACGTCCACTATGATGCCGATGACGGAGTCGCCCACCTTCGGCACGTACTTGCCCTCGAGCGGTATCACGCGGGCCATACCGTTCTTCACTTCGGCGAGGCCCACGGTCTTCGCGACAACCTTTCCGTCACGCACGTACACACCGGGACCGAGCTTCACTCTCTCCTCCGTTACCACCTCGCCCGGAACTACGAGCCACCTGTTCGGCTTTTCAGTCGCCTGTTCTGCCATTTTCATCACTCCAGAATCTTTGATTGAACATCACCGTGTGTGAGGCCCGCCACCTCGTGGAGCAGATCCTCCACCATCCCGGCGGGTATTTCGATGACCACGGATAGGGAACCGTCGTTGCCCCAGTTCTCGCGGAGGATCTTGTAGTGCTTCAGGTGCCCGTAGACCTTCCCCGTATACTGGGGCGGCACGATGATCTGGACCTTCTTCGTCTCCATCCGTATGGGGATGATCTTTCTTATGGCGTCCACCACCTGCTGCACCTGCTCCTCCGGCGTCTTGAATATGTCCACGTGGACCTTTGCCTGCTCCATGGCGTTGAGTATGCGCTGGACGGGGTGTGGTGCCCCTGTTCTGGGGTCTACCGCCCTGCGAGCAATGAGATGGGCGATCTTGTTCCACACCTCGTCGTGCATTCTCCGCCTCTGCTCCGTGGTGAGGTGAACCTCCCCGTGGCGTATGATGTATTTCGCAATCTCGTAGATGTCCGTTGTCCCAAAGGTCTTCTGCAGGAGTTCCTCGGAGACACGCTCACCCTTCTTCGCGTCCTTGTAAACCTCAAGGGATGCGAGAAGATCGTCCATGTCTACCTCTTCGCCACGCTTCAGGCGCCAGGCAAGGTCAGGATCTACGAGTATCTCGAAACGGTGTCCCCCACGCTCATATCGGGCTATAATTGCCTTGTCAACGCTTACCATGGCCTACTACCCCAGATACGGTTTTATGTCCTCGGGGTTCAGAACGTGGACCTGACGATCCTTCTCTATGTATGCGAGTATCAGGCGTTCTGGCGTTAGTTCGTCACCCTCCTCCAGCGGGATCCTGAGTGCCTTTATCGCGAGGGCTATCGCCTCATCCCTCGTCAGGTCAGGCCTCCACTCCTTCTCCAGTAGTTCCATAACGTCGTATTTCCTGTTTCCTATGGCATCCGCCTTGTATTCCAAAAGCGTTCCGGAGGGCTGCGTCTCAAAGAGGCGCGGGTGCTCGTTGTAGCCAGCTATCAGGAAAGAAACGCCGAAGGGTCTTGTCCCCCCATACTGCGTGTAGGCCTGCTTGATCTTTGCGATCTCCTTCACGAGACGCTCCACGGGTATGGGCTCGTCGTAAAGGATCTTGTGCTGCTCCGCAATGTCCCTCGCATACTCTGCAAGGACCCGGGCATCCCCCACGAGCCCGGAGTAGAGTATGGCAATGTGATCGTCTATGATGAAGAGTTTCTCCAGCGTCGGGGAGACCAGGAGCTTCGACGTAACACGCTTGTCCGCGGCAAGGAGCACACCATCATTGTAAACGATGCCCACTCCCAGAGTTCCCCTCTCTGCGGCCTTCGTTGCATACTTCACCTGATAGAGTTCGCCCTCTGGCGAAAAGACCGTGATCGCCCGGTCATACGCTGCTGCACCAGAAAACGGATACATCTTCCACTCACCTCACTCCTATACCTATTGATGGGTGGAGAAAAGGTTTA
Source organism: Candidatus Iainarchaeum sp. (assembly GCA_030445695.1). Lineage (GTDB taxonomy): Archaea > Iainarchaeota > Iainarchaeia > JAADDC01 > JAADDC01 > SZUA-1452. The sequence continues at coordinate 11,680 of JASUTF010000016.1, read as the reverse complement.
AAGGGGGTCAGCCCTTCACGACGCCCAGCGGAACCATTCTGGCAACCTTTCTGGCTATCCCCGCGATCTCAACGGACTTTATGACCTCGTCCACGTCCTTGTACGCATCGGGGGCCTCCTCTGCAAGCACCTTCATGGAGACGGCTCGGACGGCCTTGCCCTGTGCCTGCAAACGCCTCAACACGTCCTCACCGGGGTGGACTTTCCTCGCCTTCGTTCTGGAGAGGACACGGCCGGCACCGTGGCATATGCTTCCGAAGGTCTCCTCCAGAGCTTTTTCTGTTCCGACCATCACGTAGGATGCGGTGCCCATGCTGCCGGGAATGAGGACGGGGTGGCCCACGTCGGCATACGTTTCGGGCACCTCCGGACGGCCGGCGGGGAACGCCCTTGTTGCTCCCTTGCGGTGGACAACGACTTTCCTCGTTTCTCCATCAATTCGGTGCACCTCAAGCTTGGCGATGTTGTGGGCCACGTCGTAAACGATACCCATCCCTAAATCCTCTGCGCTCTCGCCGAACACCGCCTCAAAGGACCGCCGGACGAAGTGAGTGATCATCTGGCGGTTGGTAAAGGCAAAATTAACCGCTGCCTTCATGGCGGCGAAGTAGTCCTGCGCCTCGTCGGACTGGAACGGTGCCGCCGCCAGCTGCCTGCCCGGGAGTTTTATGCCATACTTCCTGCCCGCCTCCTCCATGATGCGTATGTAGTCCGATGCAATCTGGTGCCCGAAACCGCGGGAGCCCGTGTGCACCATGACAACGACCTGATCCTCGAAGAGTCCGAAGCGCTTCGCTATCTTTTCGTCAAAAATCCTTGACACTCTCTGCACCTCAAGGAAGTGGTTTCCCGAACCAAGCGTCCCTAACTCGGTTCTCCCACGCTTTCTTGCACGGGTAGAGACCTTTTCGGGATCTGCTCCGGGCATTGCACCGTTCTCTTCAATGTGCTTTGGGTCGTCCTCCCAGCCGTAGCCCTGCTCCACCGCCCAGTAGACACCCTCCGTCATTACCTCGTCGAAGTCCGCGTCACTAAGACGTATATGGCTTTCAGATCCGAGACCGGCGGGCACGTTCCTGAACAGGACGTCCACGAGCTCGTTTATCCTGTCCTTCACGTCGGAGTACGTTAGGTCAGTCCGGATGAGACGCACGCCGCAGTTAATGTCAAAACCGACGCCGCCGGGGGAAATAACGCCTTCCTCCGAGTCAAAGGCAGCAACACCACCGATAGGGAATCCATAGCCCTGGTGAGCATCGGGGAGCATGATTGAATACTTCTGGATGCCCGGAAGGGTCGCAACGTTCATGGCCTGAGTTATGGCCCCCTCGTCCAGCGCGTTCACTATCTTCTCGGTTCCATATATGCGTGCTGGGACCCTCATGTCGGGACGCTCGGACTTCGGAATCTCCCAGACGCCCTCCCTGATCTTGAGAATTCTGGGCATGTTTATATTGAAGGGCAAACAAGATTTAATTGGTGGTATCATGCCCCGAAAGAGAAAGACAACAAGAAGTGTGAAAAAACCGAAAGGGGCACAAAAAGCGGAACGTCTGGAAGCCAACAACACGCGAAGCATTGGCATCGCAATTGTGGTGTTAATTACCCTGGCCGGGTTCATATACTTCTTGCAAATCCGAGGAACGGCCGGCGTTCTAAAGGGAAGTGCGTCCCTGAACATCGTGTCGGCCAACTACGACGGGAACCAGATAATGGTCTTTGTCGACGCGGGTGAACACGTCAGCGGGCCCGCAAGGGTTTCTCTGATCGAAGACGGGAATACGGTGAAGCAGTGGGAGCTGAACGTTGAGGGAGAGGGAATGATACCTGTGATAGTGGACGTAGGGACTCTCGAGTCGGGCAAGACATACACGGTCAGAGTAGAAATTGAAGGCAAAGAGGGAAACACCGTAATCGTAGTGCCGTAAGTCACTATAAGCATCCTTTTTCTTCCCTTTCTTCCCAATCATACCATGCACTGGACAGACGTTACAGCGGAGAGAATCATAAAGGAGCGTGGAGATAAGGAGGAGTACGTCTTCGAGTCGGGCATAACGCCGTCAGGGTTTGTGCACATCGGCAACTTCCGTGAGGCGTTCACCACGTGGGCCGTTGCCAAGGCGTTACGCTCAAAAGGCAAGAAGGTCCGAGTCATTCACTTCTGGGACGATTACGACCGATTTAGAAAGGTGCCAAAGAACGTGCCGGAGGAGTGGAAAGAGCACCTGGGCAGGCCCGTGGCGGAAGTTCCAGATCCATGGGGCTGCCACAAGAGTTACGCTCACCATTTCATGGACCAGTTCGAGGACGAAATAGCAAAACTGGGCATGGAAGTGGAGTTCCTGCACGCTGAGCGATTGTACAAAGAAGGGTTCTTCGAGAACGAGATACGAACGGCAATTGAGAAGAGAGAAGAAGTCAGAAAAGTGCTGAACGAAATTAGAGAGCAGGCAAAGCAGGAGCCGTTACCCAAAAACTGGTGGCCCGTCTACGTCTACTGTGAGAAGTGTAGGAAAGACAACACGGAAATCCTGTCATTCGACGGAGAATACGTTCATTACCGGTGCAAGGAGTGCGGGCACGAGGGGAAAACGCATATACGCGAAGGAAACGTGAAGATGCGTTGGCGGGTGGACTGGCCGGCAAGATGGGCGAAACTGGGTATCGACTTCGAGCCGGCGGGGAAGGACCACCACGCGGCAGGCGGCTCCTTTGACACGGGCAGCAGGATAGTGAGGAGGATCTTCGGGGCAGAGCCACCGGCATCGCTGATGTATGAGTTCGTGAGCATAAAGGGGCAGAAGGGGAAGATGAGCGGCTCAAAGGGCAATGTTATCCTCATATCCGACCTCCTCGAGGTCATGGAGCCAGAACTGATACTCTTCTACTACGCAAGATACCGGCCGAGCAAGGAAATCAAGATAGACCTCGGTCTGGACCTGATAAAGCAGTACGACGAGTTTGACAGGACGGAGGATGCATACTGGGAAGGAAAAGAGTTTGATGAAGATCTTCTCCGTGCATACTGGATAGCCATGGAGCCCATGCCGAAGGAGAAGCCCGTGAGAGTTTCTTTCTCAACGCTCGTGAACCTTGTCCAATTGCCCGGTATGGACGAGGAAAAGTTGAGGGAAACCCTTGTAAGAATGGGCAAGATCCCCGAGGACATCAGCGAGGACGACTGGAAACGGGTAATCTCACGGGCAGAGCGGGCAAGGAACTGGGTGGAGAAGTATGCACCGGAGAACGTGCGGTTCAGGATACTGGAGACAATGCCCGAAATCGACGTCCCGGAGAACGTCAAAGATGGGCTGGAGAGGATTGCGGAGGCCATAGAGCGGGGCGTTTCAGAGGAGGAGTTGAACGCAATCATATTCGAGACGGCGAAGAGCGTCTCAACGCCGAAAGATTTCTTCCCGTGGATCTACCGCCTGTTCATAGGAAGGGACAGGGGGCCGAGAGCGGCCGGTTTCCTCCTCTCCATGGACAGGGAATTCGTGGTGAAGCGGCTACGGTTAGAAGAATAACTATCGGAGGCGAATAGCGACAACCCGCCCCTTGTGCGGGGCAGCGTAGTGATCCGCGGGTAGATCGATGTAATCCAGTTCTTCCAACCGCGGCTGAATTTCTTTACCACCATGGCGAAGGGCTGCATTCACAGCATTCCTGAGCAGGCGAACGTAATGCGATAGAAGATCGGCATGAATCCATAACTCGTGGTAACCCTGCTCCTTTGCCATATCCCTAAGAGCATTAACAACTGCCTCTCCGATCCACGAGTTGATCTCGTGTTTGTAAAGGTCGTGGATTTGGATCCCAGAGACGTAGAGAACTTTCCTGCCGTCTTTCGTCCGAATCTCCGACAGATAAACGTTGCCCACATGACGGTTCTTCCTCACACGTGCGCCCTTCCCGCCCCTGCGAGTGTCATGATGCTCCGCCATTATCTTGTATGTAGCCGCGTTACCCGCGAAGTAGTAAGGCACTGTGTGTTCAATGAAACCTGCCTGAAGCGAGTGCGGAACAGTACAATCGCTGGATGCACGTACACGGGCTGCGATCCATTCATATGCATCTTTGGGCAACATCTCCGGCCAAACTTTCCGTATTGCCTTGGCCCGGGCAAGATCTTGAGGGTTGATGCCTTCCAGATCTTTCTGGCGGTCAAAAACCTCATGCTCTATCCGTTTGGGCAGCGAGGGGTTCCTGGGTTCCGGGGGCGTTCCGTAGCGCTTGGAATAAATGACGGACATCAGTTTATGTATCACACCAGCTGCACGCCCCCTATCTACCTTCCCCGCACGGGCAAGGTCATAGATGTCCGCTATAAGTTGTTTTGGGAGGTAAGGATTCTCGAAGCTCGCATTTTCCAGAAGGGGAATGACCCGCTCCGGCCGTGCCCTTAGAAGAGACCGAACAAGGAGCTGGTGATGTGGCTTGAACTGTGTTGTTGTGGAAATGAGGTGAAGGAAATCCTCGTCGGAGATGTGCTCGAAAATTGCGTCGGGATTTTTCTCGGCAAGGAAATAAAGCCGCTGGGCGTGCCTTCCGTCGCCCTCCAGTGCGCCCCTTATCAAACGCGGTATTTCCTCCATGAGACCACCTACGGCTGGAAGAATAGGCGTGCTCTCGCCAGAGACGCCCGCACCATACTCCTCCTTTCTTCCTCGGCCCAGTAATCCATCATTTTTTGGTACCAATCCGGGTCCACGTTCCAGGAGATGTTCGGGTAGTGGACGTCCATGAGTATCAGGCCTTCCGGCGGCGCGGGTGGAACCGGGTCCCTTTCCTCCAAACGACGTTCGATCTCCTCAAGATCCCACTCTCCGGAGGCCACACGCATTAGGGCAGTGGCGATCCTTCTCACCATCTGGCGGAGGAAGCCAGGGGCGTATATGTCCATCACCGTGTAGCCCGTGTTGAAGATCTCGATGCGCCTCACTGTTCTGACAGGGTTCTTGTCCTCGAGGATGGCAAAGGATGAAAAGTCGTGTTTACCCACGAAGAGTCGGGCGGCCTCGCGCATGAGTTCCTCCTGTTCCAGCGTGTAACGTTCAGGGAAGACGTAGCGGTACCATCTAAGTTTTGCGTCGCGTATGGGGTTGAAGGAGTGGGGGACAGGTGCGTATGCCCATATCCAGATGCCTTTTAGACGAGCGTTAATCTCCCCGAGCTTTGGCTCCTTTCTTATCTCCGCTGCGAAGACGTTGGCGAATGCGCTGACCCCCTTATCAGTCCTGCTGGAGAAGAGGAAGAAGTCGTCCTCCACACGGTATCCCCTCTCTGTCAGAACGCGGAGGATCTCTCCTTCGACCGTCCGGACGCCGGGCTGACGGGCAAGGCCGTGAAACCCCTCGCCCACGTAACCCACGCGGAACGCATATCGCATTAAGAAGATGAACAACCATAGTGTTTATTGTGATTGCAGACGCGGACAAGATCATTAAGAAGATCGTTGAATCCACGGGTATGAGCGAGGAGGAGGTAAGGAAACGTATAAGGGAGAAGATAAAGGCATTTGCCGGTCTTCTTACGGAGGCGGGAGCCGCATACGCAGTGGCCAAGGAACTCGGCGTCGATATTGACGTGGAGAGGGAGCTCAGCCAGCGTGTAAAAATTTCAGACCTCAAACCAGGAATGGAGCGTGTTGACGTCGTTGCCCGGATCCTGCGCATATTTCCTCCCCGCGTTTTCAAGAAGGACGGCCGAACGGGCAAGTACTGCCGCATGATCATAGGGGACGAGACGGGAACCATACGGCTTACGCTGTGGAACAGGGACGTCGCCCTGGTAGAACACGGAAAACTTGAGAGCGGGCAGGTCATAGAAATCCTGAACGGATACGTTCGAGAATACAACGGCGAGCCCGTTCTGACCCTTTCCTTTGACAGCCGCATCATCGTGAACCCGGATGTGGACACTTCAAAACTTCCGGAAGCGAAAAACGTCCTTGTCAAGGTGAAGGATCTTCTTCCGGACATGCAGGACGTGGATCTCATTGTGAAAGTGGTTCGCGTCTTTCCGCCCAAGGTAATAAAACGTTCCGACGGGACAGAGACAACCATGCGGGCGTTTATTGGGGCGGATGAGACAGGGAGCGTCAGAATCGTCCTATGGGACGAAAGGGCAAAGGTGGATCTGAAGGAGGGGGACGTGATCAAGATCTCCTCCGGATATACAAGGGAGGGCGTCTCAGGGATAAATGTCCACGTGGGCCGCATGGGGATCGTCCAGATCCGCGACGACCTCAAGGAACAGTTCAGCGACATTACGGTCACGCCCCAGAAGGAAAGAAAACACGTGGCGGAACTCGAAGAGGGGAACAAGTTCGTTGAGGTAAGGGGTACAGTGGTGCAGGTCTACAGTATAAACCCCGTAACGGCAGTATGCAACTCCTGCGGCGCAAAGGCGGAGTGGAAGGACGGCAGATGGGTCTGCACGGAGTGCGGCTCCGAGGACGTCAGAGTTGTGCCGATACTGAGTTTCGAACTGGACGACGGGACGGGCAGCATACGCGTCATTGCCTTCGACAGGCAGGCGGAAAAGGTATACGGGGAAAAGATAAATCCGGACATCGACCTGCACGAAATAGCCGAGAAGAAGCTCCTTGGTGAGGAGATCGTTGTCTCCGGATACGTTAGGAGAAACAAGTACTTCGACTCGCTGGAACTGGTAGCAAAAGTCCTGCGAGAGCCCAACTGGGACTACGAAGTGCAGAGAATGCTCTCCGAAGTAAAGTCACTTTTAGAGGAATAGGGGAAAGCTATACTACGTCCCCATATTAATAACCATCGGCACCCGTTCCTATTATGGCAGAGAAGAAGATCCAAAAGATTGAAGATCTACCCGGAATCGGTCCCACAACAGCAGAGAAGCTCAGGGAAGCAGGATACACGACAATAGAATCCATAGCAGTCGCTTCTCCCGCGGAACTCATGGAAGTAGCAGGCCTTGGAGAGGGTACGGCAATAAAGGTCATCAACGCCGCCCGCGACGCCCTTGAGATGTCTTGGATGTCAGCCAAGGAACTCATGGAAAAAAGGACCATTGTGGGAAGAATCACAACGGGCTCCCGGGCACTGGACGAGCTCATAGGCGGAGGCGTGGAAACGCAGGCCATAACGGAATTCTACGGAAAGTTCGGATCCGGAAAAACACAGATCTGTCACCAGCTCGCCGTTAACGTTCAGCTCCCAATGGATAAGGGAGGACTGGACGGCAACGCCCTCTACATAGACACGGAGAACACGTTCAGGCCAGAAAGGGCTGTTCAGATGGCGAAGGCCGTGGGTCTTGATCCTGAGAAGGCACTGGAGCACATATACGTGGCAAGGGCCTACAACTCCGACCACCAGATGGTCCTCGTAGAGAAGGCCCGCGAGATCATAGAGGAGAAGAACATAAAGCTCATCGTGGTGGACTCTCTAACGGCTCACTTCAGGGCGGAGTACGTGGGTCGCGGGGCCCTGGCAGAGCGGCAGCAAAAGCTGAATAGGCACATACACGCCCTGCAGAAGCTGGCAGACACGTATAACCTCGCTGTGGTCGTGACGAACCAGGTAATGGCAAAGCCGGATATGTTCTTCGGCGACCCCACGGAGCCCGTGGGTGGCCACGTACTGGGCCACGCAGCAACGTATAGGATATATCTGAGGAAGGGCAAGGGAGATAAGAGAATCGCGCGACTCGTGGACTCACCGCACCTGCCAGAGGGTGAGGCGGTCTTCCGCATCACGATGAACGGAATCGAAGATGAGTGAAGATTTCCTGAACGCCCTCCTCTATCCTTTCTTTTACCCTGTGCATCAGCGCCCTCGTCCCTTTGGCTATGTATCTCGTTCCCCTGCCTCTTCCCCTGCGAACAACAAGTCCTCTCTTCATGAGGGCATCGAGGGCGTTGCGGACCGTCTTCTCTGAAAGGTTCACCGAGTCGAGGATCTGGGATATGGAAGCAGGCCCGCCAATTCGCCGCAGTGCCAGGTAGACGAGAATCTCTGAACGCTTTGCACCTAAACTCTTCATGAGGCCCTTTATTTCCTCGACCCTCACAGACATCCCCTGCCAGAACTGGAGAGCAAATCGAGAGTTCCCAATTAAAATAGTCACACTCATCAATATAACGCTTCCCGCCGGCCAGGAAATGGAGGGGCTGCGGGGGTGCCCGACAGCCGGTACGCGGCTGGCGAGCCGCGGGCCCGATCTGACGATCGGACGCACAGTTGTGGGTGCGGGTTGTAAACCCGCAGGCGCGTTCGCGCCACCAGAGAATCTGGTGCGGGGGTGCCCGAGCGGCCAAAGGGGCCGGACTTAGGATCCGGTGGCTTAGTGCCTCCCGGGGTTCGAATCCCCGCCCCCGCACTCCTCCAAAATCAGGTAGATAAAACCGTTTTTTGTCGAATAGCCCCCTCAACGATCTTAAAACTTCCGACACAATTCAGAACCATGGCGTTCGAGAACATGAAGGCGTTCTTCGCCGAGTGGGTGCCGAAAATCGACAGGGAACTGTACTCCTTCCTCGAAAGAAAAATGGAGATGCAGACCGACCCTTTCAACAGACGAGTCGTTGAAGAGATTCTCCGATTCGCGAAATCGGGCGGGAAACGCGTACGACCGGTCCTCGTTGTGGCCGGGTACCTCGGTGCTGGCGGTGAAGAACCAGAAAGAGCCGCAAGGGCAAGCATCTCATACGAACTTCTACATAACTACCTCCTCATCCACGACGACATAATGGACAGGGATGAGCTACGACGAGGCCAGCCCACCGTCTGGAAGAGTTTCTTGGATCATTACGTGAAATGCGAGTTAGAACGGCACGATGCCGAGTCCCTGGCCATGGCAGCAGGTGATCTCGCAGAGACCTACGCAACAGAAGCGTTAATAGATGCGGGGTTCGACCCGGAGACAACGGTGTTAGCAGTAAAGGAACTCCACGAGATCGCTGAACGCACCGGCTACGGCCAAGTCCTTGACATCTCCTTGGAGTTCCTGCCCATAGGAGACGTTCGGGAAGAGGACGTTCTGCGTGTTCACGAACTCAAAACGGCAAAATACACTTTAGAAGGGCCGTTACACCTCGGTGCACGTCTTGCAGGGGCGGAAGAAGATGTTTTCAAGGCATACTCGGACTACGCTATCCCCGTGGGCATTGCGTTCCAGTTACAGGACGACATAATCGGCGTGTTCGGCGACGAGAAGAAAACAGGAAAGCCCGTCGGTTCCGATATCCGGGAGGGAAAGAGAACGCTGCTCATAGTGAAGGCCTATGAGAACGCCACGCCCGCCCAAAGGAAACTCATAAAGGCGGTCCTTGGCAGGGAAAGTGCAACGCCGGAGGAGATCGAAGAGATAAAGGACATCATCGTGGAGACAGGGGCCCTTGACTACTGCAAGCAGTTGATGGAAAAGCTCGTAGAAGAGGGTGTGGCGTCGCTCAGGGATGCACCCGTCGAGGAGGGCGTCAAGGGGGTGCTCGCGGAACTGGCAGAGTACATCATAAGGAGAGAGAAGTGATCAGAAGTCATCAACCCGCCAAGCGTCCCGGTGGGTGGATACATACGCGCCCTTGTTCTTCTTTTTCTCCACAAGCTCATCTAATAGTTCTGGCTCACCACGGAGAGCACGGTCCAGATAAGACAAAACAGCAAGCATCTTTGCATACATGTAACGGTCGCTCCGCTCCGGAGCCGACAGGGCTACTACCTTGGCGTCCTGTGGCCGAGGGTGCCTGGAAAGCACTTTCCGGGCCGTGTTGCCAGATCCGTAGGCGTCGTCCACCAGTATGAAGAGGTGTTCCCCCTCGGGAGGCGTGTACCTGAACTCCCTCCCGGGAAGCTTTTCGATGCGCAGGAATTCCACGTCCTTGTCGACCAGTCCCCGTTCACGCAGGGCCTGCAGTGCTTCATGAAACAGGGTGCCCACAAACTCGCCGCCGTGGGGAACCGGCGCTATGACAACCCTGCGACCAGGATACCGATTTATCTCGTCGAGAACACGCTGGAACGCATCGTGGAAAACGTGAAACGCTTCCTCTGTCCGACTAAACCGCAATGCATCCTTCGCTAGATGATACCCCTTCCTATCACGCAGCTCCAGCAGTTTCTCGCGGAACTGCCCGTTCAGCTTCCGGAGGCGCGAGAAATACACCTTCCTTGCGATCTCCTCGACCACGCTAAAAGAACGTGGCCACCCTTTTTAAGATTCCCAGAACGAATGAGAACGTGGCAAAATACTACATCGAAACGTACGGCTGCGTGGCGAACAAGGTGGATTCGGAGATCATCATGGCAGCCCTCTCGTCCAAGGGCTGGGAGAGAGTGGAGTATCCAGAAGAGGCGGACACGATCATACTAAATACCTGTGCAGTCAAGGAAAAGACGATAGCGCACATGCTCTCCCGGATCCGTCGCCTTCCAAAGGAAGGGAAGAAGTTCGTGGTAACGGGTTGCCTGGCCAACGTGCTCCCTGAGGAGATAAGAAAAATCGCACCGGAAGCAGAGATTGCGGGGCCAAGGGAGTGGGAAAAGCTATCTGAAATTTTAGGTGTGAAACTGCCGGACAGAAAGGCGGGCGTTCCGCAGATAAGGACGGAGCCGTTCATCGCGTCCGTCGTCATATCTGAGGGATGCACAGGAACGTGCACATACTGCGCCACGAAGTTCGCCCGCAAATACATCAGCAGTTACAGGCCGGGGGACATCGTCAGGAGCGTGAAAGAGGCGGTAGAAGAAGGGAGAAAGGAGATACGGTTGACATCGCAGGACACGGGGGCATACGGCGTTGATATAGGGACAAATCTTGTGGAACTGTTGGGAGAGATTCTGGACAGCGTGAAAGGCGACTACAGGATACGTGTGGGAATGATGAACGTGGATCATGCAGTCCGCCTCATCGACGAGGGGCTGCTGGACGTCTTTGAGGATCCACGGCTCTACAAGTTCTTCCACATCCCCGTGCAGAGCGGTAACGACAGGATTCTGAAACTCATGGGGAGGAACTACACGGTGGAGGACTTTCGGGAGGTTGTGATGAAGATAAGAAAGCGCTTTCCGCTGGCGAGCATCTCAACGGATATAATCGTCGGCTTCCCCACCGAGACGTGGGAAGAGTTCCTTGACTCCGCACGCCTTATTGAGGAGCTGAAAATAGACGTGCTGAACATCTCCCGCTACTCTGCGATCCCGGGAACGGTGGCAGCACGCATGAAGGGCCATATATCGCCCAACGAAAAGAAGCGTCGCTCGAAATACCTGACCGAAGTCCATCTCCGCGTTGGAAAGGAGTGGAACAAGCAATACGTCGGGAAAACGTTCAGAACGCTTTTTGTCGAAAAGGGGCGCCACGGGGCATTCATCGGAAGAACGGAACACTACAAGCCGGTCGTGGTGCACGGGGGAAACATCCTGGGGGAGTTCAAGGACGTATACATAACCGAGGCGCTCCCCCTGTTTCTGCGTGGAGAAATTCAAGAGTGAAAGCCGCGGGCGGGATTTGAACCCGCGACCTGCCGCTTACGAGGCGGCCGCTCTGCCGGACTGAGCTACCGCGGCACCAAAAGGTTCTGTTGCAGAGCCCGCCAATCCTGGGAGGCCCAGCAAGGATGAAAGGGGGCAAAGCCCCTTCAAGTGGACCCGCCGGGATTTGAACCCGGGGCCTCCCGCGTGCAAGGCGGGCGCTCTGCCGG
>JASUTF010000015.1 GCA_030445695.1 Candidatus Iainarchaeum sp. | reverse complement strand
GAACCGGCGGGCCGGTCGATGTATGTGAATGAGTAGACCCCTGGCTTCCCCTCGACGCCTGCACAGAACCTCTCAAGACCCTCTGCGGAGACGACGAAGGGGATCTGCCAGCGGACACCAGTGGAGAGCGGCGTGTAGGTAGCGGGCTTGACCGTTGCTATCTCGTCTCCCTTAAGAACGACGTTTCCGTCAACGAGGACTTCCATCTTACCCTGTCTCAGCACGGACTCCTTCATGTACTCGATTTCCTGCGGGTCCGACGTGGAGAGCTCGACGAAGACGTACTGGTCTCCCCAGCCGCGCACGTCCACACTTGCAAGGCCAGTCCAGTTCACACGCTGGGATATGATCTGCACCGCCTGCTGCATCTCGTCCGGTGTCAGCGGGCGGTCAAAGCGGAAGATGAGGATCGTCCCACCGCTGAAGTCCACGCCAAGGTCTATGCCCTTGAATACGATGATGCCTGCGGCCAGTACGAGCGCTATGATGAGCAGCCGCACCCTCCAGTTCTTAAGCAGCGGATTCATACCTTCTCACCCATGCGATCATGACAGGAGCGTTGAACAGCCAGGTTATGATGACGTCTGACACTACACCGAATATCATCACCGCGCCTATGCGCAGGACGTCCGGGTTCCTCGTCAGGTAGCCCACGGCGAGGATGAAGAGCATGGAGACGAGCGTTGTGCCGCTCATGTGGAGGCCAGTGTCTGCGGCACGCCCGGCACGCTCGTACTCGTCTCCCTCCTCCTTCCCACGCTTTAGTAGGTGGGTGGAGAGGACGATGTCCGTGTCTATGGAGTACCCCACCATCATGAGGAGGATGGTCATGGTCTGCAGTGTGAGGGGGACGCGGAACAGGGCCATGAGTGCGAGCATGCCGATGGCATCAAAGACGGCGGAGCCGAGCATGATGATGGTTGGCGTTGCATCCGCGGACCTTCTGATCAGGAGCAGCGTGTCCAGAAGTATGAGTGCCAGTGCGATCACGGGGAGGCCCATGCCCAGGCCCACGCCCGCCGCGATAACGATGTCCAGAAAGACGACCCCGAACACCGTTGTGAGGGGCAGGCGGCGTCTAAACGCAAAGAGAACAACCATTTTGAGCAGGACTACAGCCCAGAGGAGCATGTTCAGTCCCAGCGTCCAGAACGTGGATCCGAGGGTCGGTGCCACGTCGCGGATGACGATGTCGGAGGCGTCCGGCACCTCTCTCTTTATTATTGCAAGGATCTTCTCCTTGAACGTGTCCGTTGACGTCCCCTCGGTACCCGCGGTCAGGACAGCCGTCTCATCTACGTCGCCCACAGCGGTCTCCGGATAGACCACCTCGACGAAACCGCCATACCTGTTCGTCCCCGGGATCTGGGTGGGCGTTACACTTACGTCCGTGACCCCCAGTTCGGAACGGATGCTGTCGGCTATTTTCTGGGCTGGGATCGGTGAGGAAGACGAGAAGGAGATCATCACACCCCCGCGGAAGTCAATGCCGTAGGATATGCCCGGCTGGAAGAACGCGAGGTATATGAACGCCACGAACACGATGAGTGGTATTATCAATATTTTCGTACCGTATTTCCTATACAGCGGTGATAGATTCATGCTAACACCCGGTGATGGCCATGGATTTGTTGGATATAGGGCTGGTGTTAATAATACTGGGAATGCTTTTTATTGCTATTGGAATTCTTGGCGTTCCCGCTTCTGAGAAGCGTGTTGAGGGTGCTGCGGTCGTTTTCATAGGTCCGATCCCCCTTGTGGTTGCCAACAGCGAACGTGCGGCCATTATCGCCCTTCTCGCAGCCCTTGCATTAATAGCGATGGTGATCCTATGGTTAAGAGCATAGATACGATATACGGAACGGTCGTAAGGAAGACGAACAAGTATATGGGGACCGTGAAGCTCCCGGGACGCCTCAGCATTGACAAGGCAAGGAAACTGGAGCACATACGCATAAAGACGTATGACCGCCACTTCGCCGAGGAGCTGCGCGCCATACCGAAGCAGTTCCCGGATCTTGACCGCCTCCATCCCTTCTACAGGGCCTTGCTCGAGGCATACGCGCCCATAGACAAGATAAAGGAGGAGATAGGGAGGATAAGGGCAATAATGAAGATACTGGCGTCCATTCGAGACGAGGCGCTCTTCCAGATCACAAAGGCGAAGACGCTGGCGGATCTGAAGCGGGTCAGGCGCATGTACCTTGGAAGGACGTGGGACGTGCTCGAGAAGAACAAGAAGACCTTTGACTTTCTCCGGAAGCTGCACCGCGTCGTCCGCCGTTTCCCCCGGGTGGACTTCAACGCGAAGACCGTTGTTCTGGCAGGGTTCCCGAACGCGGGAAAAAGCACGCTCCTGAAGGCACTCACCGGCTCGGAACCGGAGATCGCGCCTTACCCGTTCACGACGCAGGACATCCGCATTGGCCACTTCGAGCACCGCTGGCAGAAGGTGCAGGTGATCGACACGCCGGGCATCCTGGACAGGGACCCCTCGGAGATGAACCCCGTGGAACTGAAGGCGGTAGCAGCCCTCAAGCATCTGGCAGACGTGATCGTCTTCATTTTCGATCCTTTCCAGGATCCAGCCATGCAAAGGGATTTATTAACTAAGGTGGAGCATCTTATTCGGGCGCCCGTTATCCGGGTGGTTAACAAGGCGGACCTCCTCGATGACCCCGTGTCTGCAAAGCAGGAGTTCGGGGCGGACATGGTCGTATCTGCCCAGCACGGCACAGGGGTCGATGAACTGAGGTCAAAAATAATTGAGGAGCTGGGGTGGTCGCATGGACGCCGAGATTAAGGAGATCGTTCAAGTTATGGATGACATCATAAACGACACGTCTGTCCCGCGCAACATCCGCCGTGCCGTGGCCGACGCGAAGGAGCTCGTTCTCAAGAAGGAAGGAGACCCCGTGGTGAACATCACGGAGGCCATATACATTCTCGACGAGGCGAGCAACGACATAAATATGCCCATGCACACGAGAACGCAGGTCTGGCAGATCATGGGGGCACTTGAGAGCTACCGCGAGAAGATAAAGGGATAACCCCCACATATTCTTTTGCGGTTACAATGACCCTTTTTTACTCCAACGTTGCAGCATCATATTGATGGATATCCTTGCGGGGGAGAGGGAAGACGTCGTTTCCTACGTTCTCTCCAAGAAGGTGATCGTCACTCCGGACGCGCTCGCGCTCCTCTCCTCCCGCCCGGACTACAGGGAAATAGTCGATGCGATTGTGGCGAGGAACGTCTTCGTCATAGATGCTGATCTTGTGAGGGCGGAGATCCTGGCGAGGGAGCCAAAGGAGTCCGTGAAGGAGGAACTTGAAGAGCCGGAAGAGGAGCAGGCGGAGGAGAAGGAAGTAGTCGTGGAGAAGACGTCATTCAAACCGCTTGCCAAGGAGTATGATGGGAAGATCCGCGTTTTTGACGAGTTCGACGTCACTGGGAAGTCCTACTGCGAGGGAACTGTGGACGACTTCGTCCGATACTTCAGGGACAGGTTCGAACGCCTCTCCGCCATACTGAAAACGAGGCCCGGCCTTAACCTCAAACCCATCGAGCGTCTCCCGCGCCTGGCGGGGGAGGTAGTGGACATCCTCGGCATGGTTTACGATATAAGGGAGAGCAGGAATGGGAACATCATTGCCACGGTGGAAGACCTCGACGATTACGCGACCGTGGTCATACCCAAGTCGGACCGTGCGCTGGCGGCCAAGGCGGAATCCCTCCTACCCGACGACGTGGTTGTCCTCCATGGCCGCGTGAGTTCCAACGGCATGCTCATCGTTCAGGACATATACTGGCCGGACGTTTCTGATCACACGCCTCACTACGCGGACGTCCCCCTTTCCGTCGCCATAACATCCGACTGGCACGTGGGCTCCCGCCTGCACATAGAGAAGGCGGTGAGGCGCTTCATCGACTGGCTGCACGGCCGCATCGGGAATCAGAGGTCCAGAGAGCTGGCGGGGACTGTGAAATACATCATAGTGAACGGGGACGTGGTGGACGGCGTGGGCGTTTACCCCCAGCAGATAGAGGAGCTGGAGATAAAAGACATATACGGCCAGTACGATGCCTTTGCCAAGTACCTGGACGAGATCCCCGACTACATCGAAGTAATTGTCGGACCCGGCAACCACGACGCCGTGCGTCGCCTGGAGCCCCAGCCGGCCCTTTCAAAGGACGTGGCGGCACCGCTCTACGAAAGGGACAACGTCACCCTTGTGGGGTCCCCCGCATACTTCTCGTTAGAAGGGGTGGAGTTCCTCACCTACCACGGGACGTCCATGGACGACGTCATCTCCCGGATCCCGTATCTCGACTACACGAAGCCGCAGGAGGCGCTGAAGGAGTATTTACGCCATAGGCATCTCACCATCCAGTACGGGCTGAAAAACCCCATCGTTCCGGAGAAGAGGGACTACCTGGTCATCGACAGGATTCCCGACGTGCTCACGTCCGGCCACGTCCACAAGAACGGATACGGCAGCTACAAGAACGTGGAGGTCGTCGTTTCCGGCACGTTCCAGGAGCAGACACCCTTCCAGCTCGAGCACGGCCACGTCCCGACCCCCGGAGTAATCCCCGTCATGGATCTGAGCACCCACAGGATACACGAGATCATCACGTATAGGGGGAACAACAATGGAGCGACCTGATATTAGCCACATCCCCATTGGCCGGCCGGAGATAAAGGCATACTTCGACCGTCTTCTGGACCAAGCAGTGCGTGAATGGGAGATTGCGGAGAAAGCGAGGGCAAAGGGTCTTGATCCGAAGGACGAGGTGGAAGTGAAGCCGGCCGTCCGTATGTCCGAGAGGGCAGAAGCACTTCTGGGCGTCCCTGGCCTGGCCAAGCGTTACGAGGAGCTCTTTGCGGAGATCGGGGACAAGTTCATGACCTCCGTCCGCCTCATGGAAGAGATCGCGGACGGCAAGCTGGGCAGTTTCCAGCGTCTGGACGAGCGGCTTGAATATGCACTGAAGGCAGCCCTTCTCATATACACAGACGCCGTTGTCGTGGCCCCCATAGAGGGCATAACAGACGTCCAGATCCTGGAGAACGCTGACGGGACGAAGTACATATCCGTTGGCTTCGCCGGGCCCATAAGGTCGGCAGGAGGAACCGCTGCTGCTCTGGCACTTCTGCTTGCTGACTATTTGCGCCAGAGGGTAGGGCTTGACAGGTGGAAGCCCTCTGAGGAGGAGAAGGCCCGCTGGGTGGAGGAGACGCTCCTCTACTTCCGCGTTTACTCCCGCCAGTACCGGCCGTCCAAGGGAGAACTGGAGGTGGTCTACGAGAACATACCGGTCCGTCCCGACGGAGAGCCCACGGAGGACTTCGAGGTTTCTGCCCACAGGGACATGGACGGCCTGCCCAACCGCGTGAGGGGGGGCCTCGCCATCGCAGTGGGAGAGTCCCTTCTTCTCAAGGCGAAGAAGATCGCAAAGATAGCCAAGAAACTTGGTCTTGACTGGGACTGGGTGCTTGAGGCGAAGAAGCAGCACAAGGCGGAGGAGGGCGGCTCGTCTCTTGCTGTTTATCTGGAGGGGCTCGTGGCGGGGCGTCCCGTTTTCTCCTACCCCGGCCGCTGGGGTGGCTTCCGCGTCCGCTACGGCCGTGCCAGGAACGTGGGAGTCATGGCCTCCGGCGTGCACCCTGCCACCATGGTCCTTACAGGTGAGTTCATTGCCACCGGGACGCAGTTAAAGCGAGAACTGCCTGGAAAGGCCATGGGTGCTGTCCCGGTGGACGGTATCGATGGACCTATCGTCCTCTTGGAAAACGGGGACGTTGTTAAAGTGGAAAGTGTGGATCAGGCGTATGCCCTGCGTGACAAGGTTAAGAAGATCCTGTTCCTCGGCGACGTACTCATCGCCTACGGTGACTTCCGCAAGGCGGGCGAGAAGCTCGTCCCGCCGGGCTACGTGGAGGAATGGTGGGCCAGGGAACTGGAAAGGGCCGTTGGAGAGAGGGGCCACGGCGAGGAATACAGAAAATACGTTAACGATCCTTTCCACGTGGATCCGTACACGGCTGTCAGGATATCCAAGGAGCTCGGCGTGCCCCTCCACCCTCGTTACATCCACTACTACCGCATACTCTCAGAGGAGGATGCGGAGCGGATCATATCAGCTGTTAAGCGTGCGGAAGTGCGGAAGGAGGATGGAAAGATCGTTTCCGCGGCCCTCGAACCGTCCGTGAAGGAGCTTCTGGAGAAGTCGGGCGTCCCCCACCGCTTCCGCGACGGGAGGGTCATCATCGAGGAGCCCTACGTCTACCCCTTCCTACTCACCTTCGGTTATTTTAACCCCTCCGCCCTGCAGGACTTTGAAAGGGCCGAAGGGGACGTTCTTTCCAAACTGTCTGCGATCTCCGGCGTTATAATCCGGGACAAGGCGGGCACTTTTATAGGCGTTCGCATGGCCCGCCCGGAGGCCGCAAAGCCCCGCAAGATGAGCCCGCCACCCCACGGGCTCTTCCCGGTTGGCAGTGCGGGCGGTTCTCAGCGGCTCATCAACAAGGCAGCCCACGGAGCACCGGAGGTGGAGGTTGCCGCCTACTACTGTCCCAAGTGCAACAGGATGGTTCCATACCGCCGCTGCCCTTTCTGCGGGGGGAAGACGATCCAGAAGCGCTGGTGCCCCAAGTGTGGCCGCATGGCAGAGGCCGATGAGGAGAGGTGCCACAACTGCGGTGCGGAGACCAAACCGTACATGCTCATGAAGTTCCCGGTGGGCGAACTTCTCCAGGCGGCCATGGACAACCTCGGAATGGCACGCCCCCCAGAAACGGTGAAGGGCGTCATCGGCGTTACGAACCCCACAAGGATTCCCGAGCGTCTGGAGAAGGTGCTGCTCCGTGCAAAACACGACGTCTACGTCTTCAAGGACGGCACAATCCGCGTGGACCTCTCTAACCTGCCGCTTACCCACTTCCGCCCCTTCGAGATCGGCGTGTCTGTTGAACGTCTGAGGGAGCTTGGCTACACCCACGACATACACGGTAACCCCCTGGAGCGTGACGATCAGGTCGTTGAACTCTTCCCCTCCGACGTCATAATATCTGAGCACGTGGCTGACTACCTCGTCCACGCGTGCCAGTTCGTTGACGATCTTCTGGTGAACTTCTACCACCTCCCCCCATACTACAACGTTAGGACGAGGGAGGATCTGGTGGGCGTTCTGGTCATAGGTCTTGCCCCGCACACGTCCGCGGGCATACTTGGCAGGATCATCGGCTTCACGAGGGCACACGCCCAATACTGTCATCCCTACTACATGCTTGCCCGCAGGAGGAATGCGGACGGGGACGAGGACGCATACATCCTGCTCCTTGACGCATTGCTCAACTTCTCCGTTGAATACCTCCCGGAGAAGCGCGGAGGGAAGATGGACGCACCCCTCGTCGTCACCGTTGCCCTGAACCCCACGGAGGTGGACGACGAGATATTTGAAATGGAATACGACGCGAGATACCCCTTGAAGTTCTACGAGGCGGCCGTGAGCAGGAAGGATGCCGCGGAGGTGGACCTCCCCATTATAGGGAAGATAGTGGGAACGCCAGATCAGTTCCGGGAGATCGTCTACTCGCACGAGACAAGCCGTTTCGACGCGGGGCCGGAACACACGGCTTACTCCCGCCTGAACAACATGATAGAGAAGATAGAGACGCAGCTGGAAGTTCAGAGTAAGATCGCGGCGGTGGACAACGCAGATGCCGCCGAGCGTGTCCTTGTCTACCACTTCCTCAAGGACATCATGGGGAATGCCCGTGCCTTTGGGCGTCAGGAGTTCCGCTGTGTCAAGTGCAACACCAAGTACCGCAGGGTTCCGCTGAAGGGGGTCTGCAGGAAGTGCGGCGGCCGCCTCGTTCTTACAGTGTCCCGCGGGTCTGTGGAGAAGTATCTGGACGTTTCGAAGCACGTGGTGGAGCGCTACGGGCTGACCGACTATACGAGGCAGCGGCTCCTTATTCTTGAGAGGGAAATAAAGTCCGTTTTTGAGAGCGAGGGGAAGGAGCAGAAAACGCTCGCCGACTTCTGGGCGTAGGATCGGCGATTGCCGTTTTTCTCACCCTCTTTTAAGCATCCTCCCCCATATTTCCCTGTGAAACTCCGGGAGATAGATCTGCCGTCCCGCGTTGTTGTCCGCCCCGGTATAGTGTCCGAACTTGATGAATACGTGGGGGACCTCGGCTTCAGGAACCCTATCTATATTGTGGATGCCTTCACGAAAGAGCACTTCCTCCCAGAGGGTGCGGACTTCTTCAGTGTTCCCGAGGCCACCACGCAGTATGCGGAGGCGGCAGCTTCTGCCGTGGACGGCCACGACGTGGTGGTGGGGCTCGGCGGGGGAAAGAACATCGACGTCGCCAAGTATGTGGGCTGGAAACGCAACATTCCCGTTATCTCCGTCCCCACCCTCCCTTCCCACGACGGCATCGCCTCCCCCATGATATCCTTATCGGACTCCGGTAAACCGTACTCGCAGTATTTCCGTCCGCCACATTTCGTACTGATCGATCCCGATATCCTCGTGAACGCTCCTGACGAGTTCGTCCGTGCCGGTTTCGGCGATGTCATCGGAAAGTACACCTCGGTCTACGACTGGTGGTTAGGGCATATAGACACCGGCGAATATTTCGGGGACTACTCCGCGGCCCTTGCCCGTATGACGTTCAGGCACGTGGTCCGATTCAGGAAGGCCATAGCAAGAAAGACATATGAGGGCATCAACGTTCTTATGGAAGCCCTCGTTACAAACGGCATTGTCATGGGTATCCAGCACTCCTCCAGACCTGCCTCCGGGTCCGAACATCTTATCTCGCATGCCCTCGACTACCTTCGCGGCAGGAAAGGGATGCACGGTGTGCAGGTGGGGGTCGGCACCATTGTGGCGGCTTACTTTCAGGGGCGTGACTGGGAGAGGGTAAGGAAGTATCTGGAGGACGTGGGGGCGCCCGTAACGGCGGAGGAACTTGGCGTGCCGGAGGATAGGATGGTAAAGGCGGTTGCCATCGCCAGAACGTTGAGGAACAGGTACACGATCCTTCACCGCCTGAAGGTGGATGAAGAGATTGCCAAAAACGCGTTGAAAGCCACGGAGGTGATATGATGTCCGTATACGATCGTCTTGTTGGTAAGATTCGCAGGGAGGCCCTTCACTTTTCCCTTGTCGACCCCGATGAGATCGGCTACGAGCGTGCTGCCGAGTTCGCCGCGGCCGCAGAGGACGCGGGGACGGATGCGATCCTTATTGGTGGAACCGTGGGGGTACAGGGCGAGCTGCTTGACGAGACGGTCAAGGACATAAAGAATGCCGTCAAGATCCCTGTCATACTCTTTCCCGGGGACATTTCGGGCATATCTCCCTTTGCAGACGCGCTCCTTTATCTGTCCCTGCTGAACTCCAGGAACCCGTATTACATATCGGGCGTTCAGGCACTTGCAGCTCCCATCGTCCTCCGCTGGGGACTGGAGGTCATACCAACGGCGTACCTCATCACGGAACCCGGCGGGGAGACGGCAGCGGGGTGGGTGGGCGATGCACGTCCCCTGCCCGTCCGGAAGCCCAGCATCACCTATGCATATGCCCTATCGGCCCGTTTCATCGGCTATAAGTTCGTATACCTTGAGGCGGGCTCCGGGGCGGCTTACCCGGTGGATGACCGCCTTGTAATGGTCGCACGGAAGGCATTGGGACGCGAAGTGCCCCTCATAGTCGGTGGCGGCATCCGCGATCCGGAAACCGCCGCGCAGAAGGTGCGTGCAGGGGCCGACGTGATCGTAACGGGCACTGCCCTTGAGAACAGCGCCGACGTGGAGCGGACGGTCAGGTCCTTCGTGGAGGCGGTAAAGGGCGTGGAGAGAGATTTCTAAACAGATCCCCTTATTATTATATGGACTTTATCGAGATCGACGGTTCTTACGGAGAGGGCGGTGGCCAGATCCTCAGGACAACGCTCGCACTTTCTGCCCTCACGGGGAAACCCGTGCGGATACACAACATCCGTGCTCGGCGTCCCCGGCCCGGTCTCCAGCCGCAGCATCTGGCCTGCGTCCAGGCACTCCAGCGCATAACAAACGCCCGGGTGAAGGGGGCTGCCCTCGATTCCCAGGAGCTGGAGTTCGTTCCGGGCGAGGTGCGTGGCGGGGCATACACCATCAACATAGGGACCGCCGGCTCCATCACCCTCCTTCTTCAATGCCTCATTCCTCCACTTTCCTTCGCCCCCGAGCCGTCAACGCTGCGCATCATAGGGGGTACGGATGTGGAGCATGCACCGACGTATGACTACTTTGCCCACGTCTTCGTCCCGTGGGTCCGGCGCATGGGCGTTCGTGTTTCCACCCGCCTGAAACGCAGGGGCTACTATCCGAAGGGCGGGGGAGAGATCATCGTTGAGATCCAGCCGGCGGACGGGATACAGCCCATACGTCTTGTGGACTTCGTGGAGGACTTTTCCATCAAGGGCGTTTCCCACGCGGGCGCCCTCCCCGAGCACGTGGCACAGCGCCAAGCGGAGGCGGCCATGAAACGGCTGAGGGGAGCGGGCTACGATGCCGAGATAGAGGTTGTCACGTATTCCCGGTCCGAGGTGCTCTGTCCCGGTTCCGGAATAACCCTCTGGACCGAAGAGATGCCCATAGGTGCCTCCTCCCTCGGCTCCAAGGGCGTTCTGGCGGAGGTGGTGGGGAAGAGGGCTGCCAACTATCTGATACACCAGCTGGACGCGAGGAGGCCGGTAGACCATCATATGGCGGATCAGCTCGTCCCATACATGGCCCTTGCCTCCGGAACGTCAGAAATAAGGGCAACGGAGGGCACGATGCACCTTGTGACGAACCTTTGGGTCGTGGAACAGATTTTAGGGGTAAAGGCGGACGTTAAACGAGAGGAAGGAAGAAGCATAGTATTGAAGATAGAGGGGATTGGATTCAAGCCAGAGAAGCATTAGGAGCGCCAGCAGAATGAAGGGTCCGAATCGGGGCAGGTTCTCCAGCGTTTTCACGGTTTTAACCCCTCTTTCCTTCAGCGTTTCAATGTCTTTCTTCTCGAGCACTTTCTTTCCGGGTGGTAACGCGTCCACGGGCTCTGCCAGCACGTCTTCCGGTAGCAGTTGATCCACACTTTTCTCCCTGACGAACAGGTCTTCCCTGTACTTCTGGCCGAGGTACGCAGTCACTGCTGCTCCGTAGAGCAGGGCGAGGGCGGGGGGCAGGAACGGATAGGCGATGGGTATTGCGAGGAACGTTTTCCTCTTTCTGCCCAGCAGAATGGCGTAGAAGACGGAGAAGAAGACGGAAGAGAGCATGAGGCCCAGCACGAGTATGATGAGCGAGGCCGGAATGGGAATGCCCGCCAGTTCTATCCACGGTTTCCACGCGGAGATTCCCGCCAGCAGGAGGACGTCACCGCCGCCCAGCTCCCCTGTATAGTAGAGAAGGTAGCCGACCCCCAGCGTGGCTACCGTCACAATGACGGACTCCGTGAAGAACCCGTTGAAGAAGGCGTATGCGATTCCAGATACCATGAGGGGAATCGTGATCCATTCTGGGATCTCCCCCGTGTACCCGTCGATTATCGCCGCGGCCGCTGTTGCCGCTATTATGACGATGATATCTAGCATGGTTCCCCCCCGTGCACGTCTACAATATCTATCCTGATTATCTTGCAGTGCTCACCCAGGGCTTCGGGGAGGGACGGCTTCGTCTTGCCCTCTATGAACTGGCGGATGGGAAAGCCCTGCTCACAGGTTATGTATAATGCTATCTCGTCCTCACCGCCGGGCTCCCAGTTTATGTATAATATCTTCCTCCGCGGTTTTTTAACCCCGTAGAACACCGTCCTCCCTCCGAGGTCCTTTAGCCCATCCAATGTCTTTTCCCCCGCCTTTCCGCACCGGACCACGACCCTGTAGGTCTGCAGTATCTGCGTGCTTTTCAGCTCCCTGACCGCCCTTCTTTCCACTGGCCGGAGGCAGAGCACTTCCATCCTTCCCTCGCAGTGCTTGTTTATTTCCTCCCTTGCCCACTCCCAGTCGTCGTATCTTATGCGTGGCGAAACGATCTCTATAACAAAGGGACGCCCCGTCCCGAGCACCAGTATGTCCGCATCTTCCCTTCCGGCCGCGTGGAGCTTCGTCTCCTCTCCTCCTGTTATCCCGAGCAGGACATCGGCCATACAGTACTCCACCGTCTCCTTTTTTGCCCTTCCCGTGTATCCACAGCGCTCGCAGCCCTTTCCTCCACAGTATTCACAGGGCCACTTGCTCTGTGGCATCTCTGAAAGTTTTCTATACCTGCCGTAGAGGTAGACGGGGTTCGGCTTTGCGATGACATTATCTCTCTCCACGTCAATGATGATGTCCACGTCGGGGTTCTCCGGGTCGTATTCCTTTCCCGTGCGTTTCTTCAGGATCTTGCCGACCTCTCTGTTGACGTGCTTCTTTATCGTCTCCGTGTTCTTGACGCCCACAATCTCCCACATCTCCTCTTCTCTGGCTATGATTTCGGCGGGCACGTGAGTTCCCACCCTGAACGTCCGGAAGACGAGGCCCATCATTTCCCTTTCGGCCGCCTCCACGTAGTCCTCCAGTTTTCCGAATATCCCCATGCAGAAATAGCAGTTTTCCGGTTCCGTTTTCTTTACTCCCAGAACCTCTCGTATTTTTCTCCCCCTTTCTTCGTTGTTCTTCCCATCCACTTCCAGAAATGCTCGGCCCAGGCAGTGATCACACACCGGATATCTTTTGAGAAGGCCCTTTGCCCTCTCAAGGACGTCCTCCGGGATCACTTCCATCCCCGCTACTTCGGTATGGGCAGACGGCCGGAAGCAAGCATGCGTTCCAGTTGCTTTCTGCTTCCCTTCTTCCTCAGCTTCTTGACGAGCTTCTCCGATCTCTTGTAGTCCCGCAGGAACTCGTGCACGTCCTCCTCGCTCGTTCCGGATCCCCTTGCTATCCTCTTTATCCTTGACGGGTCCTGCAACACCTCCGGATGGGCACGCTCGTATTTCGTCATGCTCTTGTATATGGCGTCGTATTTCTTGAACTTCTCCTCTGTCATCTTTTTCAACTCTTTGGGCACGGAACGTATACCCAACATCTCCAGAACCTTATCTATGGGCCCCATTTCCCTCGTTGCCTTTATCTGCGCGTAGAACTTGTTGATATCATACTCCCCTTCCAGGATGTCCTCCACGTTGATTTCCGTTTCCTCGGCGAGTTCGGCGAGCTTCTCAATGTCCGGGACGCCCAGCAGCCGGGAGACGAACTTGGCGGCGTCGAACTCCTCGAAGTCCTTTATGTGCTCTCCCGTTCCTATGAAGTAAACGGGGACCCCTGCGGCGGCACAGGCGGAGAGCGCCCCGCCGCCCTTTCCGCTCCCGTCCATCTTCGTAACTATGACGCCGTCTATGCCCACCTCTCTTGCGAAACGCTCCGCCTCCCTCCCCGCCGACTGCCCCATGTCCGCGGGTATGACCAGGAGCGTCTTCTCGGGTATGAGCACGTCCCTTATCCTCTTGACCTCATCCACCAGATCCTCATCCAGCGTCGTCCTTCCGGCTGTATCCACTATGTAGACATCTGCCTTCTGCTTCAGGGCTTCTTCCACAACCCTGACGGGGTCTTTCTCCCCCGGAATCCCGAAGAACTTGAGATTTGCCCTCTCAGCCAATTGCTTTAATTGGTCGTAGGCCGCCGGTCGGTGCGTGTCCGCCGCAACCAGTATAACATCTAAACCTCTCTTCTGCAGCCAGTGGCCGAGCTTTGCCGCGGTGGTCGTCTTTCCTGAACCGTATAAGCCGAGGAGCAGGATTCTCTGGGGGACAACAGGGAAGGGACGCTTATGACCTCCCAGAATGTCCACAAGGCGGTCGTAGAGAAGCTTCATCACGTATCTGGACTTGGGAACGCCCTTCGGTATCTCAGCACCCTTTATCTCCTTTACGAGGTCCGCCACCAGCCGTACATCAACGTCGGATGCGATCAGCGCACGCTGAACCTCCTTCAGTGCCCTCTCAACGTCCGCGTCACGGGACAGAATCTGGAATGCATTGCGTATTCTTTCGAGCATCAGAGAAAGAGGGAGGGTGGTTTAAATAAGCGTTTACGAAAGGATCATCTCAACCAGTTCCTTTGGGCTGAAGGGTTTAAGGTCGTCCGGGTCTTCGCCCAGCCCCACGAAGAGTATGGGTTTCCCTGCACCCACGGTCACCGTGAAGGCAGAGCCGCCGCGCGCGTCCGTGTCCAGCTTCGTCAGTATAACGGCGTCCACACCCACCTCTTCGTCAAAGGTCCTTATCTGGTTTAACAGGGCGTTGCCCGTGATCGCTTCCCCAACAAACACCGTGATATGGGGTTTCACTACCCTTTTGATCTTGCGGAGCTGCTCCATGAGGTTTTCGTTTGTTTCCTGACGTCCCGCCGTGTCTATGAGCACGTATTCCTCCCCTCTCGCCTTGGCGCTCTTCACGGCATCGAACGCAACGGCAGCGGGGTCTGCCCCGTAGTCGTGCTTAACGACGCGGGCACCCACACGCCTTGCCCACTCCTCCGTCTGCTCTATGCTCCCGGCGCGGAATGTATCGGACGCCGATACAACGGACCTGTAACCCATCTTTGACAGCATGTGGGCGATTTTGGCGATCGTTGTGGTCTTCCCTACCCCGTTTGGCCCCACAAAGAGGATAATGTATGGCGTCTCCGGTGGTGGAACGATCTTCGGTGCGGGAAGGTCCAGAAGTTCCTCGAGGGCCCTTCTGATCGCCTCCTTTATCTCGGACGCGTTCCTGACCTTCGTGCCGACGAGCTTTTCCTTCAGTGCGTCCCGGAGGCGCTCCACGACATCAAGGGCCACATCTGCCTGAAGAAGGGACATTTCAAGCTCGTCAAGGGCCTCGTCCACGTGCTCCTCCCTTATTGTGACCCCTGTGCCGGCTACAGTCGCCACGGTGTCCGAGAACTTCCGCAGCGTCTTCCTGAACGCGTCGAACATCAACGCTGCACCCTGCGTATCTGCTCAACGATCTTCATCCGCTGCTGGCGTGTCTGCTCCAGTGACTTCTTGATGTTCTCCCTTCTCTTCTCCAGTACCGCTATGGCGTCGTCAATGCCCTTTTCCACCACCACGTTTCCGCCGACGCTCACCAGTATCTTTTCACCACTCAGCTTCACGGGTATGAGCACGCCGGAACCCAGCGGTACGATGGCCTCTCCCCGCTCCTTGAGTTCCTTGAGGGCTGCTATGGCCCCCTCTGTCTCCTGCAGTATGGATGTGAGCAGGGCGATCTGCTCGTCTATGGCACGAATCGCCTCATCAGGCCTCATTCTTTACCTCCTCCACGGAATCAATAATTATCTGGGCTCTCTTCACGTGGTGCTTTGAGCCGAGGTCAGAGTACAGGATTTCGAGCGCCCTCTCCTTCGTGGGAGCGTCTATTTCCTTCGTGAAGCGGATGATTCTTTTACCCTTCCTGTACCTGCCCACGAACCTCCACATGCGATCACCCCAGTACGTCATCAATCCTCATGAGCTCCACGGGGCTCGTGTCGTCCCCCACGATCACGCCGTGGGAGTTTGCCACCACAGCGGTCCTCACGAATGGGTCACCGTAGTTCACGGTGGTTGTTACGCCGTCAACCCCCAGCACACGCCTTACGATCTCCAGTTCGTCGTCTTTCGTGTTTGGGTGTGCCAGGAAACCGCGGTTAGTGGCTACGATGGATGCACCCACGAGTTCCGTCCCCGCTATGTTCCGCTGAACGTAGTCCTCTACCCCGAGGAACTCCGCGATTCTCTTGGCGTTCTCTTTCCTTATGCTCTCGGAAATGATGGCGCCCCTGTCGTTTGCTGTCACGAGGTTGCCCAGGGCGGTGGGGACGTCCCTCACGACGAGGACTTCAATGCCATGATCCAGTAACTGCTTTACCTCCTCTTCCCTCACAATGTATGGAACGATCACACCATTGCTGTTCCCCGCCGCGAAGACACCGATGAGCGACGTCCCGGATATGCGTGCGGGCACGGGGTCAACTTTCAGCACTCTCGCGATCTCCTCCACCTCGTCCTCTTCCAGCTGGTCAGGAACGAGGACGAAGCGGTCCGTCGCCAGCATGAACAGCCCGATGTGCGTGTTCCTGTGGATATCTTTCTTTATGATGGTCATGCTTCCTCACTCTTTTTCTTCGCCCTTCCCGTGCTCTTCTTCTTCGTTCCCTTCTCCTCCTCTTCCTTTTCCTTCTGTTCTGCTATTTCCCTCGTCTCCGCTACCTCTTTCTCCTCTTCCTTCTCCGCCTTCTTTGCACGCTTTGCCTTCTTTGGTTCCACGCTGATCTTCGCCCTCTCCTCCGGTGTGTAGACCCAGACGGTCTCGCCCTCCTTCACTGCGACTACCTTCACCTTCCTGGGCGGTTTCTCTATGCCACGCTGCCACACGACGTGGTTCACCGATACGTGGATCTTCACGTTGTCCGGTTCGACCTTCATGTGCTTGGCCACGAACTCGCGGATGTGCCTCATGGCCCTCTTTGCCCTCTCCTTGCGGGCTGCACGGTTGTAGACAACCCTGAGGGGGATTGTGTATGCTCTTTCCTCCATCGTTCTCACCTTACTTCAATATACCGAGCTTCCTGCGGACGATATGTCCGAGTTCGGTTCTCCTCCAGTGGATCCTTGCGACTCTCGGGGAGAGCCGCTTCTTCGACTTTGCGAAGGCCCACACCGGGCCCCTGGAACGCCTTTTCCGCTCTGCGTGGAGCATGATCTTAAAATCCTTGTTCTTGTGCTTTGCCACGGGAATCACCCCTTGTCCAAGACCCTTATTTTTGTTTCCCGCCTGGGCTGGCGGAGACGCATGAGCAGCGTCTTGAGTTGAGCGTCCGAGACCTTGCCGGAGAGGCGGCCCGACTGGAACAGGGCGATCAAGTATTGAACTGCCTTCGCGTAGAGTTCGGGATCTGCCAGCCTGACACGGCCGAGGCGTTCAAACGCTTCCGGCTCCAGAATCCGTCGGAGGATTGCACGGAGCTGGAGCTCTGCCTGCAGTTGCTGCTGGCGTATCTGCTCTTCCTGCTGCAGTTTCTGCTGGTACTCTAACAGCTTCTTCCGCCGTATTGCCTCCAGCTCCGCGTCATCCATGAACATCACTCCTTCTTTGCCTTTTTGGCCTTCTTCTTCGTTCCCTTCTTCTCCTCTTCCTTTTCCTTCTGTTCTACCTTTTCTGCCTTCTCTTCCGCCGCCGCTGTCTCTTTCTTCTCTTCCTTCTTCTCCTCCGCCTTCTTCTCTGTTGCCTTCTTGCCTGCTACGATGGCAGTTGCTTCCTTGTCGAGCAGGGACTGGCCCTTCCTGCTTATCTTTCTGCCGTTGTTGCCGTCCTTCTCCACGAGGCCCGCCTTCTCGAGCTGCTGGAGTATCGTCCTGATGATTTTACCTGACGCGTCCACGTGGTGCTCCGGCTTGGCTCCACGGTTCTTCCTGCCACCGTAGTAAGTCCTCAGCCGTGCAACGCCGACGGGACCGTCGATGTAGATCCTCCTAAGTATGCTGGCGGCCCTGATATACCACCAGTTGGGCTGCTCCGGCAAGCGCTCCTTGTGGGCACCCGTCTTCACGAACTTTGCCCACTCGGGCATCTTGATCTCTGGAATCTCCTCAAGACGCTTTGCAACCCTCTCTATGAGCGCGTCTGCGGGAACGTCGTAAACTGTTGCCATACTTCTTCACCTCAAAACCCGTACCGAAGTATATGGCGAAGGAATCAATTTAAATCTACTTAAAACACAATTCATCCGGTGGTTGTGATGGACGAACAGATGGAGTACTCTTCCCGGCGGGCATCCGGGCTCCCAGGAATTGTTTTACTGGCCTTTGCCCTGATCGTGCTGGTTTCAGCGTTCGTATCTTCCGCGCTGTTCTGGACGCTTTTCACGGTGTTTATAATATACGTGCTTCTGGCCGTCCGCGTTCTCCCAGAGTACAAGCGCGGTGTTCTCTTCACGCTGGGCCGCTATGATGGCGTCGTCGGGCCCGGCCTTGTTGTGATCATCCCCATTGTCCAGTCGCTCCGCGTCGTTGACCTCCGTGTCCACACACTGGACATCCTGCCCCAGGAGGTCATAACCAAGGACAACGTCTCCGTTCGCGTGAACGGTGTGGTCTTTTACAGGGTCCTCGACCCGGCGAAGGCAGTTCTCAAGGTGAACGACTACGTCTACGCCACTTCTGCCATTGCACAGACCACGCTGAGGGACGTTGTGGGCGGCGTGGACCTTGACGGCCTTCTGGAGAACAGGGACGAGGTGGCCGCGGAGATCAGGAAGATAGTAGACCAGAAGACAGACGAGTGGGGCATTGACATTACGGAGATCCGTCTCCAGGACATAACGCTCCCCGAGAACATGAAGAGAGCCATGGCTGTGCAGGCAGAGGCCGAGCGTGAGAAGAGGGCAGTCATCATCAAGGCAGAGGGTGAATTAGTCGCAGCGGAGAACTACGCAAAGGCGGCGAAGACGTTGTCGTCCACGCCCGGCGGTCTGACGCTGAGAACCCTGCAGACGATAAACGATATCTCCAAGGACCCCAGCCAGAAAATCTACTTCATCCTACCCATCGAACTGCTGGAGTCCTGGAGCAAGGCGAGGGAGAAGGGCAAGAAGTAATAAACCTTCTTTACTCTTTTTGTTCATGGACACCACCGAGGCCATCATCGTCATCGTTGCGGCCATTCTCTTCAGACCGTTTATCAAGCCCTTCATCTACACGCTCACCAAGCTCACAAAGACGGAGGTTGACGATAAGATCGTGGCGGCCGTTGCGAACCCTCTCTGGTTCATTGTCCTCCTCTACGCCGCGGACTACCTTCTGGACAAATACGTGGTCTGGACGTACATGGGCTACGTGCACCAGGGCATTTATGCTCTCATCGCTGTTCTTGTGGGTGTTATTGCAGCCCGCCTTGCACGTATCATCATATTTGACGTGTTCGGGAAAGCAAAGGTCGAGCTGGACGAAAAACGGAAGGCGACAGCCCTATCGGCAATATTCAACATCGCCGCCGCCGTAATATGGGCTGCCGTTGTTTTCTACGTCCTCGCCCTCTTCGGCGTGGACATCGGCCCCCTCCTCGCTTCTGCCGGTATCCTCGGTCTTGTTGTTGGTCTGGCGCTCAAGGACCCGTTGGAAAATCTGTTCTACGGCATCGTCCTTGCCCTTGACCCGCACTTCCGCGTGGGTGACGCCGTGGAGATCAACGGTATAGGTGGCACGGTGGAAGAGATATCTTTACGCAACACCAAGATCCGCACGTGGGACGGAAACCTGGTCATGATCCCCAACTCAACCATAGCGAACTCCACGATAACCAACTACGAGTTCCCCAACGACGACGTGAGAACGGCCATAGTAGTCGGCGTCTCCTATGATTCCGACCCGGAGGAGGTCAAGAACACGCTCCTTGAGATAGCAAAGAACCATCCAAAGGTCCTTGACGACCCAGCACCTTCCGTGCTCTTTACAGAGTTCGGCGACTCCGCCCTTATCTTCAAACTCCTCTACTGGACCAAGCGGGCGGACAAGTGGACCGTTCTCGACGAGATGAACACGAGAATACTGGAGACATTCCGCGAGAAGGGCATAGACATCCCGTTCCCCATAAGGACCGTTTACCTGCGCAGGGAGTGAAGCCGTGCCAGCAACTTACCCCTTTCCGCTTCTTCTATTATCTCCCTCAGGGTCGGGAACGTATCTTTCAAAAACTCTGCGTACCCTCTCATAATCTCTCCTCTGCCCGGTCCTACTACGTATGCCTTTCTCCCCGGCCGTACCTTCGCCAGTTCCGTTAATTGGAGGGCGTTATACCGCGCCCTGTCTCCCCTCAGTTTTATCTGTTTCTTTATCTCTTCTTCTAATCGTTCGACTGCTTCTCTGGACACATAAAGCGTGCCCGATAACATCTTCTTGCCGTTGTATGCCAGGAGGAATATTGCCAGCGTTTTAGGGTGCATGTAACGCTCGTCCAGAAGGTGTCTGATGTGATCTCGCATTGTCTTTTTGGATTTGACTATTCTTGATTCCACAGAATGTTCTTTGACAGCGTCCTCAAAATCCCCGTTTCTCGCAAGTTCGTGGAATATCTCCTTCGGATGCTTCGGTTCCCGTCCGTAGTGCTTTTTGAATGCCTTCAACAACAGCGGCTCTTCCACGTCATAATTATATTCTCCTGCTTTTTATTCCTTGGTATTTCAGAACCAGAAATCGTCATGCTCTGGACGTGGGCGGCCAGTTTGAGCCCCCGCAGGAGAGGGAAACGCGTTGGGGGCTTTTGCCCCCGCGACGAACCACCAGAGGAGGTGATCCGTCCGCAGGTTCCCCTACGGACACCTTGTTACGACTTAGCCCCCCTCGCGGACCCCGGAATCGACGGACCCCCGAAGGAGCCCGCCTCAACCGGAGCCCACTCGGCTGGCTTGACGGGCAGTGTGTGCAAGGAGCAGGGACGTATTCACCGCGCGATAGTGACGCGCGATTACTGGGGATTCCACCTTCACGCGGGCGAGTTCCAGCCCGCGATCCGAACCGAGGCCGGGTTTAGGGGATTGGCTCCCCCTTTCGGGGTCGCTTCCCATTGTCCCGGCCAATGTAGGGCGCGTGTAGCCCGGGGGATTCGGGGCATACTGACCTACCGTCGCCCGCTCCTTCCTCCGGCTTACGCCGGCAGTCCCCCTAGAGTGCCGGGACCCCGAAGGATCCCGTCGCAACTAGGGGCGCGGGTCTCGCTCGTTGCCTGACTTAACAGGACACCTCACGGCACGAGCTGACGATGGCCATGCACCACCTCTCGGCGAGTCAGGTAAGCCCTTCAGACTGACCTTCATCCTGCCGTCTCCCCCGGTGAGGTGTGTGGCGTTGAGTCCAATTGAACCGCACCCTCCACCCCTTGTAGTGCTCCCCCGCCAATTCCTTTAGGTTTCAGCCTTGCGGCCGTACTCCCCAGGCGGCGGACTTAACGGCTTCCCTCCGGCACCGCGCGAGCTCGTAGCTCGCGCGACACCTAGTCCGCATGGTTGACAGCTGGGACTACCCGGGTCTCTAATCCGGTTTGATCCCCCAGCTTTCGTCCCTCACCGTCGGACCCGTTCTGGCCGAGCGCCTTCGCCACAGGTGGTCCTCCCGGGATTACAGGATTTTACCCCTACCCCGGGAATACCCTCGGCCTCTCCCGGTCCCGAGCCCGGCAGTATCCCCGGCAGCCGACGGGTTAAGCCCGCCGATTTAACCGAGGACTTACCGGACCGGCTACGGACGCTTTAGGCCCAATATTCGCGGGTACCACTCGCGGAGCGACGTGTTACCGCGGCGGCTGCCACGCGCCTTGCCCCCCGCTTATTCCCCCGGCTGTTTACACCGGGGAAAAGCCAGAGAGGATTCCCCCTCTGGCACTCGGGGTCACCCCGTCACGGTTTCCCGCATTGCGGAGGTTTCGCGCCTGCTGCACCCCGTAGGGCTAGGGCCCTTGTCTCAGTGCCCTTCTGGGGGCTCCCGCTCACACGGCCCCTACGGATCGTCGGCTTGGTGGGCCGTTACCCCACCAACTACCTAATCCGCCGCAGCCCCATCCTCGGGCGGTAACGGTCGGCATGGGACCGCACCCTTTCGGTGAGGGGCATCCCAGCACACCTCACCTATGGGGGATTAGCCCCAGTTTCCCGGGGTTATCCCCCTCCCGAGGGTAGGTTGGCCACGTGTTACTCAGCCGTCCGCCGGGACCAGCCAGCCCTGGCCCCAAGACTTGCATGGCTTAGTCCGACCCCGATAGCAGTACCCTCCAGCAGGATCAACTGGAGTTGGCCGCAAGGCAGCTCACGAGGGAGCAGCCCTGCATATTTTGCAAGAGAAGCAAAATTCGTCATCGCTTTCGCTCGGCGTCAAGCCAGCTAGTTCATCCCGCATAGCGGTCCGCTGGCATGAATGGGTGCTCTGCTCTCCTGCGGGGTTGACTCCTGGCCGCCCACATCAGACCCGAGCGTGAGCATGAAAAACTCGGATCCTCATAACCTGTCGCCGCACGTGGACACCAATCAGTTCATCCAGGGCATCCGCCCCGTCCCGGGCAACGCCCGTGCGGCATTACTATCCTACCAACATTGCGTTTAAAAGGGTATCGAGATGGATCTTCGGAAGTTTTTTATACCTTGTTTGCTCTCCAAACCCTCCACAGCTCTTCTACCCTTCTCCTGCTCACGTAGTCGTGGTGCCTGTAGCCCCCTCCCATGGACTTCGGTATGTGCAGGAGCTCGTGTATGATGACCTTCTCCTTCTCGCCTTCAGGTAGTTTATCGAATCTCTCCGCGATCACTTCCACCACGTAGTGCGCCTTCGTATTCAGGGCAAGCTGGAACACCCTTGGCAGACCCGAGACCCGTGCGATTGCCCTGCTCTTGGAACCGTATGTGCGGAGAAAGTGGATTC
>JASUTF010000029.1 GCA_030445695.1 Candidatus Iainarchaeum sp. | reverse complement strand
CCGTACTG
Organism: Candidatus Iainarchaeum sp.; assembly: GCA_030445695.1. Classification (GTDB taxonomy): domain Archaea; phylum Iainarchaeota; class Iainarchaeia; order JAADDC01; family JAADDC01; genus SZUA-1452. The sequence continues at coordinate 5,156 of JASUTF010000029.1, read as the reverse complement.
TTTGCCGATCCCTCCTCATCCCTACCATCGGAGTTAAGGAGAATAAAAAGGTTGCGGTTACGCTGCCTCTTTAACTGCCATGTCGGGGTAGTTGCGGGTGCTGTGACATAAGCAGGTCCTTCAACTCAGTCATTCTCATCTTCTCAAGGATCTCTTCCATTGTAGGTGGCTCGGCGCTCTGCAGGAAATGCCTGGAACGCATCTTCTGATATACCGCTTCAAGCTTTTCCGGCGTTGCATTTCTTGCCAGCTCGGGGTTCCTTTGAACCTCTCTCAGCGTGTCCAGCATCGCCCTGTAGGTGACGAGCGGGTTTATCCCGTTCCTTACATCCTCATGGACTCTGAGGAATGCCCATCTCGACAGTTCCTTGTTGCCTTTTGCGTGTTCATGCATATTCCACAGTGCAGAGCGGGCACCCGACAGCGTTACCTTTCCTTCTTTAACAAATGCGTGCAGAATACGTGCTAATGTCTCTCTGTCCACGCCCGACTTCCTCGAGAGCTTTGCAACGTCTCTCTCCCATCTGCTTTTCGTGCCGAGGCGATCCACCGTGGTGATCGTCTTCTCCAGGAGCGTATTCGCCACTGCCCGGCTCCCGGGCAGTACCCTTTCCCGTGTTACTCTTACCACTTCCTTGCCGGCTCTTTTTGCGAGGGGGATTCCTCTTTCCATGGCGTATTTGCCCGCTCTCTTCGCGGCGGGGAGGATCCACCTCTTCGTCACGTCAGCGGACTTCTTATTTGCCCTCACGAACGCTGCAAACGCAACTGCCAGTGATCTCTGGGCCTTTGGGGCGATGTAATCATTTGCATACTGAGCCGCGATCTTGCCGGCGTGCACGGTCTTGGGAACCAGCTTTTCCCTCGTGAATGCGAGCAGCTTTGTTCCACTTTTCTCCATCTTCGGCAGAACACTTCTTTTCGCTTCCTCGTGGAGAAACGCGATGCTCCCTGACACTTTCGGGGCGGCCCGTTCCCTCACAGCACGGGCAACCTCTCTGAGCCGTGGCATGTGATAAGAAGGGGGTGGTGGTATATAACCTTTCTCACCTGGCCACTTGTGTGGTTGCCCAACTCCTTTTCCTAAGCCGTATCAACCGTGCTATTCTTTGAGGACGTATTTTTCGTATTCCTGAGCCCTTGCCATTTTTCTAACGAGTTCTTCCACGCTCTTGGCACTCTCAAGTGGTGCTGGCAGGAGAACGACGTGAGTCCTGATGCCTTTTTTCTCAAGCTCTTTCGCTATCTCTACCGCGTGGTCTCTCCCAACTATTGCGACCGGTCTGTGGCCTCTTTTCACGAGCTCTTCCAAGTTTTTGGCCATTGTTCGGTTTCTGATTACCTGGTACTTGCGGAATTCCTTCATGTTGCCCTTTCTGGCTGCCTCTACCTGCTTTAACTTTTTCTGGGAGTCAATCCCCACAACGGGCGCCATACTGTAGTTCAGTGCCTCCTTTGATGCTGTGGCGACGGCAGGATTACTCACCTTCTCAGCTATTGCGTTCATCGCCAGAAGGACGGCGTTTGCCATTTTACTGTGCTCTTTAACGGCTTTTTCATCACCTCTTGAGGCGGCGAGCTCCATCTCTCTGTGTATGCCCTTTAACAGGGTGCCCATTCTCTCAAGGATCTTTCTCGCATTTTTTTCACCCACGGCACCGAACCCTCTGAAGCCAGTTCTCACACCGTAGCGTTTTTCCGCCTCTTTTATTTTGCTTTCCAGTGCTTCAAAGTTCCTCGCGACGCGTCGTAGTCCCTCGGCCGGAACCTCCCTTTCCACCAGTGCCTCCGATGCTATTATTGTTGGCCTTGCGTGCTTTATGAGCTCCCTTTCCAGTATATCATGGTCGGCACCGAAGTGGGTTTCCCCCACGATGATCACGTGCGCCCTCTTCAGCCGTGCCTTTGCCGTCTCCTTTTTCGCCCACAATCGGGTTCTCAATTCTCTGAGTATTTCGGGCATTTCGCTCACATATATCATTTGGGTACTCGTAAAGAAAAACATCTATGGGGTGGCTAACCCTCCCGTATCTCCTCCTCTGTTTCCTCCCAGGTGAGGATCGTGTGCGTGAATGTGCCGTCCTCCTCCCTTATCCCCCTGTGGATCTCGGAGACGTGCGCATACTTCGCCCCGAACGCTTTCAGTATGTAGTCAACCGCCTTCTCCGGGTCTGAATCGCCACACGTGTACACGTCAATGGCCGCATATCCCAGTTCCGGCCACGTGTGTATGGATATGTGTGACTCGGCAACGATCACCGCGCCGGACACACCTTTCGGGCTGAAACGGAAGAAGTGAGATGCCTTTACGGTCATTTTAGCGGCTCTTGCCGCCTCCTTGAAGATCTGCTCTATTCTCTTCGGGTCTGAAAGGATCTCCTCGGAGCATCCCGACGCCTCTACGACGAAGTGCGTCCCCTCCGTTCCTACAACCGGCTCCATATTCCAATTCAGGAATGGATACGCTTATAAGGTTAATACTTGGAATGGGAGGCGGGGCGTGGAGCCCCGCCGGCCTACACCCCCTCTTTTCCGCACGGTTTTGCAGAAAAGAGCTCAACCGTGCGGACAGCCCACTTCATGCTAGAAGAAGTGTATTAGACCAACGCATCCAACGCTTATGGGCTGTCCGCTGCATTGCACATATCATTCGTTCGGTCCCCTATTTTAATGCTTGTTTTCACCTTCAGGAGTAAAAGACCGTTTTTATTTTCCACTGCACATCTTCTTCCGTGCCACCCCTCTCCTACTTCGAGCCGAAGGTGGGCAGAGCCTACGCTTACGACCCTCGATCCGGGGGGATCTTTGAGCTCATGCCCGATGAGTACGAGATACTCGTCAGAAAGGAACCCCCCGGCGCGTATCGCCATTTGCTCGATGAAATGCGATCCTATTCCGGCCCGCACCGCAGCGTCTCCGACTTCATCGGCCACCTCACGTCCATAGGCATCCTCCACGACCGTTTAACGTATCCGATAAACATCATTCTGGAGTTAACCACCGCCTGCAACCTTCGGTGCACCCACTGCTACGTCTCCGCCGGTGAGCCGCTTCCTCACGAGCTGTCCACAGAGGAATGGGTTCGTCTTGTTCAGTCCGCCGGCGATTTTGCAGTCCAGATCACGCTGACCGGCGGTGAGCCCCTCGTCCACCCCGGATTTCTGGACATCCTCGCGGAGGCCAAGAAGCACAACCTTGCCATCCGCATACTTACAAACGGAACGCTCCTTTCCGAACGCATATCTGAACTTTCTGGTCTCCTTGACCCCCGCTTGGACTCGTTCCAGGTGTCCCTTGACGGTCCGCGGGACGTCCATGACTCCATCCGCGGTGAAGGATCCTTTGATCGCGCCATAGAGGGTATAAGAGCTGCCCTCGAGCGCGGCTACCCCGTGGATATCGCAGTCACGGTCATTCCCGAGAACAGGGACAGCATCCGGGAACTCTACCGCTCGTTCTCTGGCCTCCCCGTGAGGTCCTTCCGCGTTGCTTGGGGCGTTGCTCTCGGCCGTCTCCAGCGTTCTGTTCCCTTTTCATCGTTCCTTGACCTTGTTGAGGCGCTCCGGCACGAGCAGGGAGATGTTGGCGTTCCCGTTGCCTACGGTTCGAACGAAGAGCTACCCGTGGATCCATCCTCCGTCTATACCTGTCCCGCCGGCGTCTCCCAGATGTTTGTATCGTCCACGGGTGACGTCTACCCCTGCCCCATCTTCCGCTTCCCCGGTTACGTCTTCGGTAATGTCCGTTCCGAGGATCTCCTGTCCATCTGGAATAAGGATGACTGGAAAAAACTGAAGCGGAACCTTTCAGGGACGCCCTGCGACTCCTGCCCGCTTTTCCCGTCCTGCCGTGGTGGTTGTCCTGCCCGTGCATACCTCGTCCACGGAGATCTGAACGTCCCTGCCCCCGACTGCAGGTGGTTAGATGGCGGCCGTTAGCATGGACGTCCTCCTCGCTTCCCTCGTTCTGGCCACAATACTTGGCATCTCCCTCTACGCCATAACCACGTATTCCGAGATCTACTGGGCTGGGGCCCGCTACCTCATATGCGTTTCCAAGGCCCTGCGCTACTCTGACTTCTTCCTGCATACGAGGGATGGCATCCCCGTTGTTCGGTCTGACGTTCTCGTATACGGGGCGGTGGATTGTTCCAAGCTTCCGGAAGCGTATTCCCGCTTCGCCTCCCGCGGTTTTTCCGCCCGTGTGTGCTGCGACGGGATCTGTGCGGGTCCCGAGGGGGAATACGACTTCACGCTCCGCCGTCCCGTCTACTGGCAGGGCTTCGGCAGGACAGACCTTGCCGTCTCCGTCTGCCCATCTTCTTAACCCTTCACCTTTTCATACTCCCCAACGTTGCTCACTGATATACGTTCTCCCTCTTACCTGCCCGTATGACACGAATCACCTTCTGATCCACGTTAATTTCCATAATTATTCGTAGCTCTCCAACCCTTATTCTGAAAAGGTTATCATACCCTCTCAGTTTCTTGAAATCAAGCCCCGGCACTGTATATGGCGGAATTGCGTTTTCTAGAGCATTTAGAAGCGCCGTTAGCTTTATCTTCACTCTTTTCTGTTCTTCCCTTCCAAGCTTTTCCAGAAACTTCCTGGCCTGTGCCCTGAACACTATTCTCCAAGCCACGACAACCCCTCTGTCTCTTCCTTCCCCTCGTCTTTCTCCCTCAAAAGTTTCCTAATTTCTCTCATCTCTTCCTCGCTAACTTCAGGGGTCAGCGCAAGATACAGTTTTGTCAGTTCGTCTCGCACGACCTCCCTCACTACCTGTCGTATCTCATCCACCGTTATGCTCTCGCCCATGTATAGAATTAGCCCTTCCCTTCCTTTAACCCTTCACCTTTTTATACTCCCCGACGTTAATGTAAAAATATGAAGGCCGTTGATGTTGTCCTGCTCTCTAACTGCGATGCCATTGGCTGCTAACGGTAGTGCCTTTCCACTATTGCCTTTAGCATGTTCTTCGTTCTCTCCCTTCTCACGAACGGTTCCTTTGTAGCCATTGTTCCCGGCATCTCCCACGTCGTCAGGTGGCGTACAAGGTCGTCGTGAATTCTCATGGCCTCTTCCCTGCTGGTTATTGGCCGCTTTCTCAGCTCCTTTAACTTCGGTTCAAGCCCGAGGAACCGGTGGACGTTGTC
>JASUTF010000001.1 GCA_030445695.1 Candidatus Iainarchaeum sp. | reverse complement strand
CGGGGCTCCGTAAACGTCTGGACCTCCCCGTGCGCCGCGAACTCCACTCGCCCCAATGGATACACAACGCTCCCACCTTCAGGGACAAAGTAGAGCTCGATCCACTTGATGTGGTGTTCTGGCGTGTTGGGGTGCGGGATCTCCTCGCCGACAACGACCTCAACGTCAAAGGGCTCGTTCGGATCAATCACATCCGGGGCATGGATAACGGGGACGTGCTTCTCGTGCTTCCAGTCCGCCGTCTTTATCTCCATGATCACCCCTCCATCTCGCGAACTTCTTCAGCCCCGTGCTCGAGAGCTTCGATCTGCTTCGGATCCAGACGCTTCAGCAGTTCGAGGAACTCGCCGACGTGCTCCTTCTCCTCGTAGGCAATGTCCATGAACACCTTCTTCACGAGCGGGTCGGTGGCCCTCGCTGCAAGCTGTTCATACAAGCTGACTGCGTCGAGTTCCGCGATCAGACCAATGCGAACGAGCTCGGCGTCCGCCATCTTCTTATCCTGCTTCTTAACCTCGTCAAAACCTTTCGGGATCTCAGACATCATCTTAATCACCTCATGAAAATATTGGGAAAGGGTATGTAAATACCCCTCACAACTTCTTGTGGCAGAACCACCAGTCGAAGCACTCAATCTCGCCCTTCTTGGCCGCTTCCTCGCGCTTCTTCCTCTCCTGGACGCTGGATGCAGGCGGTATTATCACGTGGTCGCCGATGATCTCGTTCTCTGGCCACTTGTGGGGCGCTGCAACGCCGTACTTGTCTGCTGTCTGGAGCGCCTTCACGAGGCGGAGGATCTCGTCGACGTTTCTCCCTGCCTCCTGTGGGTAGTAGAACATTGCACGGATAATGCCTTTGTCGTCCACGATGAAGACCGCGCGGACCGTGTTGGTGCCCTTGTTCGGGTGGATCATGCCGAGCGTCTCAGCAACGATGCCCATGTCGTCCGCGATTATGGGGAACTGGATCTCGACACCAAGCTCCTCCTTTATCCACTCAACCCACTTGATGTGGGAGAACACCTGGTCAACGGAAAGGCCAATGAGCTCCGTGTTTAGCTCCTTGAACTGGTCGTAACGCTTCTGGAACGCGACGAACTCCGTGGTGCACACAGGCGTGAAGTCCGCCGGGTGGGAGAACAGTACGAACCACTTGCCCTTGAACGCGTCGGGCAGCTTCATCTTGCCGTGGGTCGTGTTGACCTCAAGCTCAGGGAACCTGTCCCCGATAGCAGGAATGTATATCTCTGCCATGTTCATCACCTCACGATTAGTAAGTTCGAAAACCTTTAAATTCAGTTCGATGCGAATTGTAACATGGTTCGAATATCGGAGAAAGATCTTGCAATCATTGAGTTCCTCATGCAGGACGCAAGGATGCCATACACGGAGATCGCCCGCCGTCTCGGCGTTACAGAGGCAGCAGTGCGCAAAAGGGTCAGGAAGCTGGAAGAGGAGGGCATAATCAAGGGGTACAGAGCAATAATAGATCCTAAAAGGATCGGCTACAAGATCGTGGCGGAGATCGGGTTCGATATAGAGCCGGAGCAGTACGTAAAGGTCATAGAAACGGTCAAGAACATGCCAGAGGTCAAGAGAATGAAGAGCACGACGGGAGATCACATGATCATGATCGAGTGCTGGTTCCACGACAGCGACGAGATGGTCCGCTTCGTCCGGAAGTTGGAGTCCATCGAGGGCGTCATGCGCGTCTGCCCTGCGGTGCTGGTGGAGGAGCTGAAATGAGCAGTCAGATCGGGATTACAACGTTTACTTCTGTTTCTTCCGGAGACACAGGGACCGTTACCACCTTCTGGCCACCGTTTGGCGGATACACGATCAGCCGGACGAAACCGTCACCTTCTGCCTGAACCGTGCAGTTCCCGTTACCGTCAGAGATTGAGCTGCCCTCACCGTAGATCATAACGCCAGGGAACGGTGATCCATTCGCCTCAAAGACCGTCTTGCAGTGCACCGTGATCATTCGCGTCTGGAACGACGTTGTTTCGGCATCGCGGACTTGATACGCCATCTCCGTGAAAACCAGCAGAACAAGAGCAACGCCAAGGGCAACCGCAGCAACAAGGTAGCGGTCCATATGTATAAAGTAGAGATTCCTGAATAAAAAATGGTTCTATACGTATGCGTTATTGTGCACATAGCAAGGGTGATCGGAGAGATCGGTGTCGACGGTGCGAGATACATAGAAGAGCACATCGACCCGCAGTTCCAAGCGCTGATGTTTCTCTACGAAAAGATGGACGACAAAAGAGCATTCGTGCCCCTCGTCACTGCAAACGCGTTAGTATCCTATCAGCTATCCGGGAAGGGCGAGGAGTGGTGGTGGGAGTTCGCACGCTGGTTCTCCGAGCACCCAGTCACAGAGAGATTAAGCGCTGCGTACGCAGAGTTCCTTCCGAAGAGCAGAACCAACAAACGCCTCGCGAACATAAAGGTTAAGCGGTTAGAGAAGATGGAAAACTTCCTGCTGGCCATGCGACCAGAAAAATACTACGAGAACATGGTGCAGCTCTGGAAAGACCTTGCACAGATACTCGGGACGCCGAGAAACACGAAAACCACTGTTTTCGCCGTCAAGATGTTCGGCTACGCCATGCGCATCGCCAATGGGAAGTTCATTCCGTATCCCTTTGAAATTCCAATCCCCGTCGACTCAAGAATCAAGAAGTTCACGGAGAAACTCGGAGCAGGAAAGCCGATACCCTTCTGGAACGAGGTGGCAAAAAAGTCGGGAGTGCCCCCGCTGCACATCGACTCCATCCTCTGGCCGGCACTGAGCGGAAACCCAGAAGTCCATGAAAAAATAAAGAAAGCGTTCGGACATGCCGGAGAAGAACTTATTGAACTTCTTTCACCTTAAATCGAACCACGTACGTATTTCCAAACTGTTTGACGTCTTCTGGCCCGGAAGGAACACCATAATCCCCAAGGACTAATCCGTAGTCGTCGAAATAGTCATACAGCCCGCACGATTGGCAGAAAACCCCATAGAAAACAACATGGATATACGGGACACCGCCTATCCGCGAAACTCCCGCAAGAACAGCGTTGGCCTCCGGCCCGAACCGTTCTGTATATTCTTCTGCCGCTTCAGACGCGATATTTGCCAGGGAGAACAGTTCGTCGTCGTACGGGTCTGAAACGAAGGGGATTCTGTCCACGTGACGAAGTGTGCTCCCGTCGAAGGAGAAAGTGGCAGGAATAACGTGAACGCCCTTTGCCAGCGCCTCGAGAACCGCCTTGTGGAAAATTTTGTCCGTATCAGCGTTTGGGGCGAAGTAATCAACATTATCGTTCATGCTGAGGAACAAAAGGATGGAATCGCCGTACTCAGAAAGTATCTTGACGTGCCCCGCTCCTCTCTTAGTCGGTGCGTCGGGGAAGAGGGCGAGACGGTCCTTGAAGAATGTACAGCCCTTCACCTCCATCAGAACGTCTCCCGTGTGGTATGAGATGACAAAGTCGATGCGATGATTGTCAATCTTGAACTCCTTGCCATAAGCCACCGCGTCCCTGAATTCGGGAAGAAAACGGGACTCGATGAGCTTCTGGGCGATGAGCGAGTGGTATCCCGAGTGAAGGAACACCCATCCGTAGCCCTCCCTGTAAACCGCGATTAGATGAAAGTCCGTTTTCGGCCCTTTCTTGGGGAGAAGAAGCACAGGAGCACCGGGAATGAGCAACTCGGGCAATCGGCCGGGGTCATGCACGTGGGCTTTTCTCTCTTCCCCTTCCACCCGCACGACTGCAAGGAAACGATTGGGACGGGAAACGAACTCGCCATGAACAAGGTCATCAAAGCGAAGGATACCCACAGAACAAGCAAGGAGATGACCTTTTATAACCATTAACGCCGTTAAAGTTCTGATGGACTTCTCCCTGTCCACAGAGATGGGCCCGCGGTGGATAATGCTTCTCGCCGGCGTCGGACTCATCCTCTCCTTTGCAGCGGGTCTGGCGAACTCCACAATGTTTTACGCACTTCTACCGAAGGATGAGAATGCTGACATCCTTGTGTTCTACCAACCCACGTGCCCCCACTGCATTGCAGAGATTCCCACAATACAGAAACTCGTTTCAGAGGGTATTTCCGTCTCCGCGTTCAACGTGTTCAAGTATCCTGAACTGACAAAGAAATACAACGTGACGGAAACTCCGACCCTAGTGATAACGAAAACAGGAAAGGTACTAAGAGGTGAGCAGGACTACGAGACGATAAAGCAGGCGCTGGCAGGTGAAAAAACAGAACTGTGGGGGATAAGTGGTAGCGGCTGTGCCGTAAACAAAGACAACACGGTGGGAACATGCTCGCCTACGTAAACGGATTCTTTGCGGGTCTGAGTGGCTGTGTTCTTCCCGTGCTTGCCGTTCTGGTTAGCAAAAAGAACAAATACAGATTCGTTGCTGAGTTCTTCCTGGCTCAGTTCCTCCTCTTCGCACTGCTCAACCTCTTTTTCGCCGCGGTTTACCAGTATTTCGAGTGGTTGCAGCCCATTCTCCTACTCATCGCAGCGGGAGTGACGTTCTACTCGGCATACAGCATATATACAGGCAAGAGCTTCGGAATTCCATCATCCGGCGCGCTTTACGGGCTGGCACTGTCGCCCTGCTCCATTGGCTTTGCCGTGGCCACTGCCACAACATCCTTCGGCTGGGTGACGGCAATTGCGAACGCTTTCCTCTTTGCCCTGGGCATTGTAACGCCCATAGCAGTGGTCGCTTTTATACTGAAGAGCGTAAATACTGTTGTGAGCAAGAGCAAGTGGATTGAACACGCGTCCGTATTTCTCCTCGTTCTGGTGAGCTATTACCTTGCGTACTTGGCCGGAGCGTCCTGGAGGTGGGTGCCGTGATGCTCTTCCTCTTCCATCTGGCCATTGCGCTCGGTCTCGGTTACGTTCTGATTCGTGCAGTGATTGAGAGCGGCAAAAAGGACCTTATCATTCCAGTGGCAGGCATCGTGACGCTATTTATCATTCACTGTATAACGTTCAGGGCGTCCTGCCTCTCCTGCGATTTGAACAGCCCCAACTGCATCGCCGAACTACTGCTGTTCTGGCTCTTTGCAATCTGGGCAGTTATTCGGCTCAGGACTAACAAGCACGATATATAAAGCCATGTCAAGATTATTGAACCATGGCTGCAGACGCTGCGACCACGAGCATGTTTCTGCAACTGGGCATACTCCTATTCTCCGCGGTCATCCTCGGCAAGATTACGAAAAAACTGGGCCTTTCCTCGGTGTTCGGATACCTGCTGGCAGGCCTGCTTCTCGGTCCGAACATGTTCGGCATCGTATCAAGCTCAGAAATCCAGAAGTACCTTTCGGAACTGGGCATGGTGCTCCTGCTTTTCTACATGGGTCTGGAGGTGTCCATCAAGAAGTTCAGCAAATCAGGCATCTACTCCCTTATGATTTCTCCCGTTAAGAGCAGCATCGGGTTCCTGCTCGGATTTACACTGGGTAAGATTCTGGGGTTCCCGTTTGCAGTAAATTTCGCCCTTGGCGCAGCGTTTGCAGTGTCTTCCACGGCGATAACGGCACAACTAATCATAGAGAAGGGCTGGGAAAGGGATAAAGAGGCACACATTGCCCTTGGAATGCAGATACTGGAGGACATATACTCTGTCTTCATTATCGCATACCTCCTGGGCGCCACGACGGGGGTTCCCGTTGGGAAGCTTGTGCTCAACTCCATAACCTTTGCATTTATTCTCCTGGCAATTGGCCCACGCCTGTCAAAACGCGTACTCCGCTTCTTTGACAAGTTCGTCTCAAAGGAGAACTTCGCGGTGCTGGCAACATCCCTCATACTCATCGTGGCATATAGCGCCAGTTATATAGGGATGTCCCCGCTCATAGCCGCGTTCTTCCTTGGGATGATTCTCTCCGAAACGGTGCACGCCAAGCGCCTTGAGCAGGAACTCGCCTCGCTGAGGAATATGTTCGTACTCATATTCTTCACGTCCCTTGGCGTGGCGTACCACGTAACGTTCTCCACAACGTCGCTCCTCGTGGCTGCAATAGGGCTCTTCTTACTTGTGGTGCCCGTCTACTCCGTAAACATCGTAGGCACGCTGGGGGGACTAAAACCAAAATCCATAGCAAAGATACAGGTTCTCATGACGCCGCTGGGTGAGTTCTCACTATTCTTCTTATCCATGCTTCAGATGCTCGACTTCACCAATCCCAACGTCCTGAAATACTTCGGAATGACCGCAGAACAGGCAAGTATTGTGCCGGCCCTCTCCTCTGAGTTGCTGGGGGCTTTCTACATTATCATCTTCGCGACAACCGTGGTGGCGGCATACTTCTCAAACAGATTGGAAATCCTGGAGAAAATTGTAAAAAAGAGCACCCCCAAAATCATCAAAAGGGTGGCAGACGTGTCCCAGAGCGTTCTCCAAGTCCATGCAGCCCACGATTCACTCTTAGGGAACCCTGTGCTGGGCGCGTTGTTCGAGAAAAAGGTCCAAAAACTGCTGGAATACCTCGCAGTAATCTTTGCCGTGGCATACCTGACCGGATACGCCGCAACAGAATATCCTGAGAGCGCGGGGACCATCTTCGTCATCGGGATGCTCGTGATAATATATCCGCTCTACTCCATCGTCAGGGAAACGTACGCAGGAATCAGCAGATACGTGGAAACGATGATAAACGCCCCGAAACACGTGCAGAAACACACGGCGAGGGGCATTGGGTATATGCTTCTATCTCTCGTATTCTTCGCCGCGGGATTTGTAATGCTGGCATTCGCGGAGGGCTTCGAAATAATAACATTGTTTGTAACATCTGCTGCGTTCCTAGCGGCTGCATCCGCACTTATGGGCGTGGGAATATATAGGATGTTAAAAGTGACGGAGCATGTTAAAAGTGACGGAGCAGCACGCGCCCAAACACGCTGCGGCATAAATACATTCATGACTAACCCGGGGGAAGTCAATCGTGTCGTTGGCGAATAAAATCGCTGAAACACGGCTCCCAAACACGTTCAACCCTTTTTCTGACGTGGATGAGAAGCACGACCTGCCCAACGCCCCGGAAATACGGAGAAAGAACTTGGAAAGGTACCTTGAGGCGATGCACAAACTGCGCCCGCGAATCGCGTTCATTGCAGAGGCGCCGGGATACAGAGGAATGCGAAGAACGGGAGTACCCATGAGCTCAGAGGTTCTTCTGCCAAAAATATCTGAATTTTTGGAAGTGGAACTAAAGAAAGCGACGAGGACAAAGGCGATGTCTGAAATCACTGCAAAGATGGTCTGGGATACGATTTTCGAACTTGGTGAACCTGTCTTGCTCTGGAACGCCGTGATGGTGCAGCCCACTCAAAAGGACGGTTACCATAACAGAAGCCCGAAGCGTTCCGAGGTGCAGGCGTTCGCTCCGATTCTGAAAGAGGTGCTGGACACGTTTCAGCCGGAGATAGTAATCGCCGTGGGGAGAACAGCGGAGAGGGCGTTGCAAGACATTGGAGTGGAAGCGAAGTACGTTCGGCATCCGGCACACGGCGGTGCAAAGACGTTCAAGAGAGGAGTGGCAAAACTGTTTGAAACCGTTTGAAACCATCACTGCAACAGCAAAGAACAGGTGTTGCAAACGCATTCATATAGCCCGTTTCAGAAAGAGAGTATACATGGCAGGCGCAATGGCAGACAGGGACACTTTGCAGAAGGTAATTATAGGTTTGCTTGCTGTGGCCGCGATACTGGCTGGATACAGCACGGCGGTCACCCTCACAACGTATGCAAAGCTTACGGGGAACCAAATCCTGCGGTTCTCGGGTAAAACGGACATATCAAACGTGGATGTGAGCAAGTCAACATCCACGGCCATGAGCATGCTCCTCGTATTTCCTGAGCTGAAGTCGGCAAGGAGCGAATTGGAGATTGCAAACGCAATAATACCGAGCGGGACGCCAGAATACGCTGACAAAATCCCCATATCCTACGACGACCCCGTTAACTCCCTCAACTACCTCTACAGGAGCTACTCCAAACTCAAGGAAGAACTAAAGAAAGACCCTGAAAAGTGGAACAGATACCTAAACCTTGCTACAAAGCCCGTGGGAATAAGTTGTGAGTTCTGCTGTGGCGTTGGGCCTGTGGGCATCACACCGACGGGCGAATTACGCTGCGGGTGCCAGCACAACCCCGCGCTCCAGGCACTAACAATGGCCCTCATAAAAGACACGGATTACAGCGATGCAGAGATTCTCAGGGAAGTCCTGAGATGGAAAGCGCTGTTCTTCCCGAAGCCCATGGTTGCCCTAGCTGCACAGGTGGCAGGGAAGGACCCCTCTGAGATAAGCGCCCTGCCGGGAATGGTGGGTGGTTGCTGATGAGGCGACTACTGCTCGCGGTGGTGGGGATTCTCGCCATATCCCTCCTCCTGTTCCCGAGGAACGCCAGCGGAAGGGTGGTAGAACTATATTACTCAAAAACGTGCAAGTGTTGCATTGAGTACGGAAAATACCTTGAAGCGAGGGGATTCGAAGTGGAGTATAAAGAGACGCCCAATATGGAGTCAGTGAAGACCGCCGCGAAGATCCCAGAGGGCCTGCAGAGTTGCCACACATCAAAAATCAGGGACTACATCATCGAGGGGCACGTTCCCGTGGAAGTGATAGAAAAGGTGCTGGAAGAGATGCCAGACGTAGATGTAATAGCGCTCCCGGGGATGCCCTCTGGCTCTCCCGGGATGCCAGGGCCAAAAACTGGACCGTTCATAATATACTCCGTCAAGGGAGAGAATGTAAAGGAGTACATGCGTGTCTGAGGTGATAAGATGGACAACAAAACATACTTGGTGCTTATAGGACTGCTCGCGGTAATCGTGGTGCTGATGGCCGTGCAGGCCTGGGCAATTACTGGGATAAGTAGTGTTGCGGGCAGTTCTGCCCAGCCGGTGGCAGAAAGGCTTACCAACCTTCCAGGAATGGTCGGAGGGTGCTGACATGCGCAGCACCCTGCTTGTTTTTGTGCTGGCTCTGGCAATCCCCAGTGCGCTCGCACACTGCCCCCTCTGTACCGCAGCCGTGGGAACGGGCGCCGTAATCAGCAGGTTCCTGGGACTGGACGACATGGTGTTCGGCCTGTGGGTGGGAGCAGTTGTTGTATCGTCCACAATGGTAGCTGCGAGGAAGATGAAACAGGTGTTCCCGTACCAGAACGCGGTTCTGTCCGCAGCAGCGGTAGCGCTGACAGTTTACGGGCTTAAACTGGCGGACATCCTGGGGGACCTGCGTTACATGGTATTTGGAATAGATAAAATGGTAATAGGAATAGTGGTAGGGGCTGCTGTGACGTATGTAATGCCGAAAATAAGCCTGAAACTCCTGCTGAAATACAGGCGGGCACTGTTCCCACGTCAGACAATAGTTCTGACCGTGCTTACACTAATAATCCTGAGCATTCTCGCACAGTTGGGGGCACCCATACTTTTAACAGGTTCGTAACACCGTTAATACATGCGCCTCACCAGGGAAATGGGGTACGTGCTTACCGCCGTGGGCGTCATTTTCCTCACCATCGTGGCTGCATACGCAGCGGAGTGTACAATATAACCAACAAGTCCTGTGAGATGGCATGCGGAGAGTTCCATGATGTTTATTGCACGCACAGGGGTACGCTGCCCATTCATATATACATTGGAATTACGCTGGCGCTCTTGATGGCTGGTATCGGCGGGTACCTTGCCCTGAAGGGCCCCTCCGGGAAGGGTTACGCAGTGGACGGTGCAAAACTTGGGGAGGACGAGAAGGCAATCGTGGACTTGCTCAAGGAGAACGAGGGAGTCATGTTCCAGAGCGACATAGTGGAGAAAACGGGGTTCTCCAAGTCCAAGGTGTCCAGAATCCTGGACAAACTGGAGGCCCGCGGATTCGTTGAGAGGAGAAGAAGGGGCATGACGAACGTTGTCCTGCTGAAGTGACTACTTCTTCGTATTTATCCCGAGAACCGCGTAGAGTGCACAGTAGCCGGTCAGCGCGGTAATGATGCCCACAGCCGCAACAACGTAAAGAACAATCTGCCACGCCCCCGTCGCCTCAAAGTATGCAAAGTAGAGTGCCACAAGCCCCACAACAGCCCTGACGACTCGGTCCACCATTCCAACGTTCTGCTTCATGAGAGATATGTAGTTCATCCACAATAAAAACGTGTGTGAAACGGTTGCAAACACACCAACAAAGGTTGTTGCAGCGTATGTATTCTCGATGAATAGCGAGGTGATGTAAATGTGGAACATAATACCCCTACTGGTCACGTTGATGATGGGTGGCGCGTCCGCACACACTGGAGGCGTGCCGGCGGGAATGGGCACAGCAACTGCCGGACAGGCACCGACGATGATGGTGGGCCCTGGAATGATGATGGGGCCCCTGATGATGGGAGGTGATTTCAACGTAATGGTTGAAGAGATGCGGGAGATGCACGAGGCCATGGAGAGGGCTGGATACGGAGATATAATGGAAGAACATATGGAGGCAATGGAAAAAGCGATGGGGTTCGAGTGCCCGATGCACGCGCTTATAGAGGATGAGCGCTCGTGATGGAGGATGTGTTTGGCTGCCCGACGGGCACGTGGGGCCGGATTATCGGCCCCCTTTTCCTCCTGACGCTACTTGGACATTTATACTCGCAATAGTGGGGATTGTTAAACTGCTGAAAAACATATAGTAACTGGTGAGGAGAGAATGGAGCATAGGGAACACTGCCACATGCACGGGAAAGGGCACATACACGAACATCACGCTCATGCTGGGCACGACCACGCTCACCACGTGAAGGAGTTCCGAGACAGGTTCTTCGTGTCCTTACTCCTTACGATACCCGTCCTGCTTCTATCTGACATGATACAGATGTGGTTCGGGTTCAGCATTGATTTCGCATTTAGAAAGGAGATTCTGACGGCACTGGCCACGCTGATATACATATACGGTGGCTGGCCTTTCCTCCGCGGTGCAGTTGACGAGGTAAAGAAGAGACAGCCGGGAATGATGACGCTCGTGGCTATGGCCATCAGCGTGGCGTTCATATACTCTGTCCTTTCCGTATTTGTCCTTGGGGGCAGGGACTTCTTCTGGGAACTGGCCACGCTTGTGGTGGTAATGCTCCTTGGCCACTGGATTGAGGCGAAGAGCGTAAGCGGGGCGTCGAAGGCGCTGGAGGAACTGGCGAAACTCATACCTAAAACGGCACACCTCGTGAGGGGAGAACATACGGTGGACGTCCCCGCATCGGAACTGAAACCGGGGGACGTTGTTCTGGTAAAACCCGGGGAGAAGATACCTGCAGACGGAGTAATCATCGAGGGGGAGACGCACGTTGACGAATCGCTCCTCACAGGCGAGTCAAGACCCGTTCACAAAAAGGATGGTGACGAAGTAATCGGGGGCTCCGTGAACGGACACGCAGCAATCAAGGTAAGGGTAACAAAGGCGGGGAACGACACTTACGTTGCACAGATGATGCGCATCGTCCGGGAAGCACAGCAGAGCAGGACAAGAACGCAGGACCTTGCAAACAGGGCGGCGGGGCTTCTGTTCTACGTAGCCCTCGGCTCCGGCGTAGCAACATACACGTACTGGACGGCAGTGGGTATGCCCGCGTTCGCGCTGGAGCGAATGGTGACGGTCCTCGTTATAGCGTGCCCCCACGCACTCGGACTGGCAATTCCCCTCGTCGTGGCCATATCCACGGCGATATCCGCAAGGAACGGTGTCCTGGTAAGGAACAGGAGGGCGTTCGAGGCGGTAAAGGACGTTGACGTAGTGGTGTTCGACAAAACAGGCACGCTCACAGAAGGGAAGTTCGGCGTTGTGGACGTACTCGGGGACGAAAAAGTAATTCGCTACGCCGCGGCCCTTGAGAGGGGTTCCGAGCACGTAATAGGACAGGCAGTGGTGGAACATGCACGTGCGCAGGGCATAAACATCCCTGAAGCACGGGATGTCCGTGCAATACCCGGAAAGGGAATTACAGGGGTTGTGAAAGGAAAACAGATATACGTGGGTAACGAGCGTCTGATGAAAGAAATCGGCGTGGATATTCCCGAAAAAGCAAGGGTGAAGGGCAGGACAGTCATCCACGTGGCAGAAGAGGGGAAATACCTGGGGAGCATCGCCCTGGCGGACCGGGTACGCGAGGAATCAAGGGAAGCGGTGAAACTACTGAAGTCCATGGGAAAGAAGGTATACATGCTCACGGGCGACGCAGAGGACGTGGCAGCGTGGGTGGCGAAAGAACTGGGCATTGACGGGTACTTCGCAGAGGTGCTCCCTGACCAGAAGGCGGAGAAGATAAAGGAACTCCAGAAGAAAGGATACAAGGTAGCAATGGTGGGTGACGGGGTAAACGACGCACCGGCGCTCGTGACAGCTGATGTGGGCATTGCAATCGGTGCGGGGACCGACGTGGCCATAGAAAGCGCCGACATCGTCCTCGTAAGAAACGACCCGAGGGACGTGGCGAAGATAATAGACCTCTCGAAGAAAACCTACGCGAAGATGGTCCAGAACCTGTGGTGGGCTGCAGGGTACAACATCGTCGCCATTCCGCTGGCGGCAGGTATACTCTACAACTACGGAATCGTCCTCAGCCCAGCAGTGGGTGCCCTTCTGATGTCCCTGAGCACAGTAATCGTTGCAGTGAACGCGGCAACGCTGAGCAAATACCGCCCGCCGTTCTGAATCAGATTATTTTCTTCCTCACTTTTTCCCGTCCTGGGTTCGTTGGCGGGTGTGCGGGATAGCCCACAGGTATTATGGCGACGGGACGGTGGTGCGATGGCATGTCCAGAAGAGTTCTAACCGCGTTCTCGTCGAACGCACCTACCCAGACGGTTCCAAGGCCCTTCTCGTGTGCAAGGAGCATGAAAGCATATGTAAACGCGGCGGTGTCCTGGATGGAGTATAAAGTCACACCCCTCTCGCCGTAGTGGGCCGCGCGCTCGAGGTCCGCAGCGATGACGAGAACGACAGGTGCCTCCGCCACGAAGTCCTGGCCGTATGCCGCGTTTGCCAACGCTCTTTTTATCCCCTCGCTGCGAACGACGTAAACGAACCAGTCCTGCAAGTTGCCCGCGGAGGGCGCCCACCGTGCATAGGAGAGGAGTTCGTCTATAAGGTCCTCTGAGACGGGGTCAGAGCGGAAGGAGCGAACGGAACGACGCTCAAGTATGGCATCTCGAAGTTCCATAAACAAAAAGGAGTGAAAGATAATAAAATCGCTGACTCATAGAATACTGCGTGAACGTCAAATACATCCGGGCAAAGAGCATTCTAACGAAGAGTACACTGGGCAAATACACCATAAACCACTACGTTGGCTGCCACCACGCCTGCACGTATTGTTACGCGCGGCTCTACGGCAAAAAGTACTACGGACTAGACGATTGGGACAACACGGTAATCGTAAAGCAGAATGCCGTGCAACTGGCCAGGAAATCTGTCAAACCGGGCATGACAGTATGGATGAGTTCCATGAGCGATCCCTATCAACCTATAGAAGCGAAGGAGAAACTGACAAGGCAACTAATAGGGGTACTTGGAGCTAAAGGTGCGAACATTGAGATTCTGACAAAGAGCCCGCTCGTGCTGAGGGATGCAGACCTAATAAAGAGGTATGACGCGCTTGTCGGGTTTACAATCGTATCCACTCGGAGAATAGACGCGGAAAGAAGGGCACCACACCCAAAGGCAAGAATTGAAGCCCTCAAAAAGTTAAAAGAGAATGGAATAAGAACGTACTTGTTCGTGGGGCCAATACTCCCGGAAACGGACGTAGAGGAGATTGTACGGCAGACGCACAAATATGCGGATTTCTACTACTTTGACCGGCTCAGGCACGTAAAGGAACTCGGAATAGAACCGTTCCGGCCGGACAAAGCGGAAATAATGCGTGTAGCAAGGGAGTACGAAATTAAGGCGCATATACTCTTCTAGTCCGTTAGAGGACTACCCGACTGCTACCACGCCCGGCCGATTCATCAATCCGCTCCGTATTGTTCAGATTCAACTGTATAAAAACCACCATAACGAAAAAATGCAAATCAATAAATACCAGTGAAACTATTTGGGAACGTGCAGCTACCAGTAGCCACGGTCGTCCGTCTCGGGGTGCGGGAGATTGCCCAAGAGATTGAGCGGTCTGATGAGAAAAGGGCTGCGGAAATTTTCTCTCGGCTGGAGCACAAGAAAGCAAGGCGGGTAATCCGCAATCTTTCAGACGAAGCGGTGGAGAAACTTGCAGGGGCGCTCGGGCCGAAGAGGTTCGCCGATTTCTTGGCGCACATGAAGGACCATGATGCAGTAAAGGTCCTCCGCCGGCTGTCCAGGGAACTAAGAACAGAAATCATGGCTGCTCTGCCGAAGAGGGAGAAAACAGTCTACGGCTTCCTCCTTCGGTTCTCAAAGGACGTGGCAGGGGATGGATCCGCTCAGATGTCCTACGAGTAAAACCAGGGGAAAGCGTCACGGGAATCAAGAGAAAACTGAGGGAGTGGGACGGCTACGCAAAGCACGTGATTGTTGAAACGGAGGATGGCGTCTTCTTCGGGGTGATTCCCGTTGAAATGCTGTTGCACGTACCGAGGAGAGCAAGAGCAGAGGATTTGGCGGTCGGTGCGGAAACCATAGATGTGGACGCAGATTCTGAGGAACTGGCACGCATGTTCGAAACGTACGCGCCGGAAATCGTCGTAGTCCTTGACGACGGGAAAGTGATGGGCATTGTGACGCCGGAGGACGCAATACCGCTGATACGCAAGGAGCACGAGGAGGACCTGGCGAAGATATTCTCCATGCGGGGCGTAGAACACGTATGGACGTCCGTAAGGCGAGCAATACGGAACAGGACGCCGTGGCTGGTGATAAACTTATTCACCGCTTTTATAGCTGCGAGCGTGGTGAACATCTTCGAGTCGACCATTCAGAACCTTGCGTTACTGGCCGTGTTCATGCCCATAGTCCCGGGCGAGGCAGGGAACGCCACGACCCAGACCATGGCCATTGTTGTTCGCGGTTTAGCGACGGGGGAGCTGGACAAAACGTCACTGAGGCGGGTGTTCTGGAAGGAGTTCGTCCTTGGACTTGTGAACGGGCTTATTATCGGGTTAATAGCGCTTGCGTTCGCCATTATCTGGAAGGGGAACGTTCTTGCCGCAATCGCCCTCGCAATCGCCATGCCCATTGCTCTAATCGTCGCGGGGCTTATAGGCGTGGCGATACCCATAATACTGAAGAGCTGGGGCAGGACCCGGCGTCGTCGTCCACAATCATACTCACAACCTTCACGGACGTGGTGGGCTTCGCCACGTTCCTGGGAATCGCAACGGTGCTGATGAAAGTGTGGGGGGTGTAAGATGTACAAGGTCAGAATCCCGTATTTGGACGAGGAGGAATACCTGCTCAAGGAGTACCTCTACGAGTATGTCGTAAACAAGCGAGAATTTACCATACGTCTGCCGCGGCCGCCCAAGAAAGAGATATGGAAAGGAAAAGAAGCGCTACGCTCAAAGTTCAAGGAGATTGCAGAATCCGTGTTTTCCAATCCCGAAATCCAGGAGATACTCTCAGACCAGATTGTAAGCCCAGCTGAGTTCAAAAGGTTTGTAAAAATAATAACGAAAGAGTTGAAAGTACGGGGGTTCGAAAACGCCAAAAACATAGCGATACGGCTCGCAATGAGTTTGATGGGCTACGGAGAGATAGGGTTCCTGCTGCTCGACGATAATATCGAGGAGGTGGAGGTAAACGGGCCCAAAGGCGTGTTCATATACCACAAAAAGAAGGGCTACGTCCAGACAGACCTTGTATTTCCCAGCGCGGCAGACATACTTGAAATAATCGACCAGATTGCCCACATACACGGGAAAACCCTTGACGAAGAGCACCCGTTCCTGGACGCCACTCTGCCCGACGGTTCGCGCGTGAACGCAACGCTCCCCACAGTAACGCCCGAATCGCCAACAATAACGGTTAGAAAGTTCAGCAGGCATAAACTATCCATCTTTGACCTCATCAGAAACGGAACAATAACAGCGGAGGCAGCAGCGTATCTATGGGTGGCAATAGAGGGCCTCAGAATGTATCCACTCAACGTTTTGGTCATAGGGGGGACAGCATCTGGAAAAACGACCCTGCTCAACGCGCTCTTGGCGTTCATACCTGAAGACCAGCGTATCATAACCGTGGAAGACACGCGGGAGGTTTTCGTCCCGCACAGAAACAGAGTGCACATGATAACGTATGATGGAGTCACCATGAACGACCTCCTCATCAACACGCTTAGGATGAGACCTGACAGGATTATCGTGGGTGAGGTGCGCGGCCCTGAAGCAGTAACGCTCTTCCAAGCGATGGACGTAGGGCACAGGGGCGTCTTGGGAACGCTACACGCAAACAACGCCGTAGATGCCAAAGAACGTCTAACGCACGAGCCCATGAACGTTCCTGAGAGTATGCTTCCGCTTGTGAACCTCTACGTTATGGTAAAAAGATACCCCGACGGGAGTAGAAGAGTAAAGGAAATCGTGGAGTCTGTGCGGGGAGAAAATACGGTGGCTTACGGCAATATATTCGAAACGGTGAACGGGGAGCTAAGGATGACCGGTAGTGTGGGCCAAAACATGGACACGCTGGCAGAGGAGGCAAATACCACGAGGAAAGAAATAATGAAAGAGATAGAGCGGAGAAAGCAGTATTTGGAGGCACTTCTTGATAAAAAACTGGACTATACAAGCGCTTTCAGGGCGATAAACAAGTATTATGCCCTCGAGGGGAACGGCGGTGGATGACGCACTTATCATCTACGTCTCCATCCACCACGGGAACACGGAAAAGATTGCGAGGGCAATGGCTGAAGTTCTGAACGCAAAACTCGTAAAGCCGTGGGAAGTTGGGCCGAAAGACGTGCTAAAGTACGATCTTATTGGCTTCGGCTCGGGCATATACTTCTGGAGACACCACCGCGCACTGTTCGAGCTGATGGACAAGATGCCCAACGCCAGAGGCAAGAAGGCGTTCATCTTTTCGACGGCTGGACTGGACATCCCTGTAGTCAACCATCTCGCACTAAGGAGGGCATTGAAGCGAAAGGGCTTCAAAATCGTGGGTGAGTTCTCGTGCAGGGGTTGGGACACAAACGGCATTCTCGCCAAAATTGGAGGAATAAATAAAGGTCGTCCGAATGAGAAAGATATCGAGAGGGCAAAGAAGTTTGCAAAAACGCTAAAAGGTAGCTAACGCTTCAACGCCATGTAAGCCAGAATCGGGAAGACCAACGTTGCATCTGCCCAGACCTCGACGTAGTTGGCCTTTGCCCGGATCTTGCCCCAGGAGACGCCCTCGCTGGGAGGTGCCCCGCTGAGGGAACCGTCCCAGGGAACCGCAGTGGTTATGTAAATGGCGTAGTCGGAGCCGCCACGGAACAGGTTCGCGTTGATTATGGCGTGCTTGGGCAGGGAACCGCCCAGGACAATGACCGCTGTCTTCTTCGCCTCCACGGCCAGGTTGTTGAGTCGGACGATGTCGTTGGCGATGTCTATCTTCAGTTCCCTGTCGCCGCGTTCCTCCTTGAAGAAGTAAAGCATGTCGCCCATGGAGCCGTCCGTGAGAGCGGGGCAGAATATGGGGATGTTGTTCTTGTAGGCCCAGTAGATAACGCTGCTCTCCTTCTCCGGCCCTAGCTTCTCGTCCATGTACCTGCCCATCTCGTATATCACTTCGCTGGCGGAAAGAACGCCTCTTTCTTTTTGTAGTTCAAGCAAACGCTCGTAGAAGGGCAGCATGTACTTCTCGAACTCGATGTAGCGGTCGTTGGGGACGAAGATGTTGCCTATCCTGTTAATCCCGTCCTCGCGCATCTTGGCGTCGTTCACGTTCCAGTCGCCGAGGATGAAGGGCTTCAGGACCTTTATGAAGTCCTCTTCAATCCCTCCGGCCGTTGTGACGATGACATCCACCTTTTTATGTTTTACAAGCCAGGCGATGATTTCGCGGAGGCCGGAGGATATGATGTTGGAGGTGTAACCGAGGAAAACGCGGATTTCCTCTCCTTTCTGTCGTTCTTCCTCTATCTTACGCCAGATCTGAATCGCGCGGCCGAGATGCGTTGCCTGAAAGCCGATCTGTTCGTACTTCTCAACAACTTCTTCGAGGGAAGAGACGGAGTCGAAGTCAGGGCCCTCAATGGGGACGCCACCAACGTCCTTGGATTCCTTCAGAACGATGTCCTTGGGGTCGGTCATGATGGGAATGGGAAGAAAATGCGTTTAAAGCAGAAGTGCCGGGGGCGGGATTTTAACCCGCAAGCTTCGTGTAGTTTGGGCTTTGGGCGTAGGGAATCACCGTTTTGACATAGTAAGCACACGATGATAGCATTTAATACAGGAATGAAACAAGATGATAATATGGAAAAGGTCAAGACCCAAGTGCTGGACTTCGACGTAGTAATCGTAAAAGACCCCGATGAAGGGTATTACGCCTACGTGCCCCAGCTTCCAGGCTGCTTTTCCCAGGGGGAAACAATAGAAGAAACAGTAAAAAACGTAAGAGAAGCCATCGAGCTTTATCTGGAAGTTCTCTCTGAAGAGGAGCGGGAAGAAATACTTAGTGAAAAACCCGAAGCGATCCTCATCACAAAGGTGGAGGTAAATGCCTAAGATCCCTCCAATATCCTCAGAGAAAATGACAAAGGTCCTACAGAAGCTTGGTTATGTTCAAATTCGTCAGAAAGGTTCTCACGTAATCCTGAAGAAAGACAAAAAGCTGGTTGTGGTACCGATCCATAGAGGCAAGCCTCTCAAACGGGGCCTCGTGAGGCTCATAATTAAAGAAGTTGGAATAACTCGAGAGGAGTTCCTTAAACTGTTAGAGGAGGTATGACGCCCTTCCCAGACGACTTTGTCGGACATATACTTCCCTTCACCTTTGTTAGGAGCACATTCTGGAGAATGAAGAAGCCAGCAATATACCGCCTGATGATGGGCCTTTGGGATGCAGAACTTTACAGACAAGTCTTTCTCTTAAAGAACGAAGATTTTACACCTCTAGAAAAGGTCCTGCAAGAGCTAGAATTAAACAAGACCTAGAACTTGTTCGCCAACCGTCTACTGTCTGGAAGAAATGTGGCCCAAGGTTTACGCTTTTACTCTGGGAGGAAAAATATATGTTCTTTGTTAATCTTGCATCTGAGCCCGTAAAGCATAATGGGGTTGTTGAAGAAGCGAGTGCCGGGGGCGGGATTTGAACCCGCGACCTCCGGATTTCTCATCCGGCCTGCGCAGGCACCGGAACGCCACACGGCGGATTATGAGTCCGGCGCTCCAACCAGGCTGAGCTACCCCGGCACGAAACAGCAGTATGATGAAGAGAAAAAAGGGTTTAAAAGGGTGGAAGGGGAAGGCATTTATTTCCGGGGTACGTTTCTGGAACGTGAGGCGGCTCGCACTCATTATGGTCCTGGTCCTTCCCCTGGCGCTGGCAGCAAGAGTAGATCCTGCGGAATACCTGGCGAAATACGTTTACAGCGGGGGTAGCACAGAGGCGTCCAGAGAAGACGTTCTCAAAACGCTGCAGGAGAGCGGGGACTATGTCAACGTGGGGAACAACGTACTGGTGGATAAAAACGTTCTGGAAGTGTTGAGACACGTACACACGGATGAAAACGTGCCGGTTGAAGTCCTGCAGGAACTGGCTAAGATGGGCCTGAAGGAAGACGTCCTGTACAAAGGCGGAGAAATATACAAGCCGCCGGGAAGCAAGCTACCCGTTGGAAAGGAGTTGCAGAACTTCTACCACATCATACAGAAGTATCCGCGGCTCATAGACACGATCAGGGAAATGAGAGACGTTGTCATCGGGGAAAACTTCACAATATCAGACAGCGGTCCTGTGGAACCGGTGATACGGTGGGAAGACCTCCTTTCGAGGATAGATACGGAGAAGGAGCCGAGCCCGGAACAGATAGAGGCAGTCGCAAAGGTTCTGCAGGACGAGCGAACAAGAGAGGTCATAAAGAGGGCAGCAGAGATCGCATCAACGCCAGAAGCCCAGGAGGCAATGCGAAAGGCCGTAGAGCTTGCCAAAGATATCAAGATTGCAAAGTTCTCGCCACCGCAGAGGTTCACTGGGAAAGTCCCTGAGCTGCCCCGCGTGAACGTGGGTGCCCAGTCCCTACCGGACGTGGGGTCCGCAGGGACAGAAGCAATGGGGATCGTCGCTGTTTTGATCGTTGCCGTTCTCGCAGTGATGGGCGCGGGGGCGGCCATATACTCCACGAAGGTGTTCGGGAAGAGGCGCAAGGAAAGCGTGCTCGATCCTGTGGCGAGAGCATTCTGGGACCTCGTGCATCTGGTGGAGCGCAGAACGGGGCGCCGGATGCAGCCGTGGGAGACGATACGGGAATATTTGGAAAGTATCGGGCATGTTGTCGATGAGGAGGTCGAAAGGGCGTTCT
Organism: Candidatus Iainarchaeum sp.; assembly: GCA_030445695.1. Classification (GTDB taxonomy): domain Archaea; phylum Iainarchaeota; class Iainarchaeia; order JAADDC01; family JAADDC01; genus SZUA-1452. The sequence goes on along the minus strand of JASUTF010000001.1, from coordinate 44,791 downwards.
ACGGTTTTGAGGCCTACGTGTATGCCCGTGAAAAGCCGGTGGGCATCCTTGCATGGATAAGAGCAGCCCTCGGGCGTTTGCGGGAGGGGCTACGGCGAATACTGCCATTCATAGCTGTTTTGATCATCGTGGGAACTGTGCAGGCACAGGCCGTTCCCCTTGTGACCACCTACGCAGAACTCGCGAAGCAGGGGCCCCCGCGCATAGTAGCACTGGAACCGGAGAGCGAGGAACCGCTCAACGAGTATGTTCTGAGGGAGTACGGCTTAAGAAACACGAAACTGCCCGCATTTTCTCCTGACGGCCATCCCATCTTCCCCGTGGAGATTCGCTTCAACGGGCTACCACCGATCTCTCTTTACTACAACATACCCACCTGCCTCGTACCCGCAAGAACCCTGAGGGGAACATACTCCACGTTCCTCGCCAGCGTTGGGGGCAGAAGACAGGAATGCATCGCCTACTTCGCCTCGGAAGACGGGACGATCATCCTGCCGGACAAAGACGCGTTCAGCGAGGACATGCTCAGATACTTTACAGCCAACGCGCTGGCAGAATCCGTCATGAAGTACGCGCTCGGAATTGCCCCCCTGCTGGCAGACGCATACCTCAACGCCGTGATGAACCGCATCCTCACAACGGTCATACCCATTGCAGCCACGGTGATAGCGATCTTCGCCATGGTGCTTGCGCTCCTGTCTGCGCTCCTATCTGCTACTTCCGTGCAGGAATTCAGGCGTTCCGAACTACCCAGGGGCCTTCTGCCGCGCGAACACAGGCGCTCCGAGGGCATCAGGAAATTTATAGACCTATCAGAGCTCAGAAGATCGCTGTTAAAACAGGTGGTAGACAGGTCCCGGATACCCGCACAGGAAAAGTACCGGCTAATGGAACGGTTAAATAGTTGGAAGCATATAAGCAAGATAAGGGCATTTGCCGTGAGGGTGAAGATATGGTTGATGGAAATGCGATCGAGCGGCTGAGGGAAACCTACGCCAAGTACATAACTGGCAAAACGGACGTGCTGGAAAAGATGCTCATTGCAATTCTCATAAAGGGACACGTCCTCCTTGAGGGTGTACCCGGAATTGCAAAGACGAGGATTGCCCGCGTCTTCGCAGCGGCTCTTGGTTTGAAGTTCAGGAGAGTACAGTTCGTTCCTGACCTTCTACCAGCCGATATAACTGGCACATTCATCTACAGGCAGGACACTGGGAAATTCGAGCTCGTCAGGGGACCAGTATTCACGAACGTTCTCCTGGCGGACGAAATAAACCGTGCACCCCCTAAAACACAGGCAGCCCTCTTGGAAGCCATGCAGGAGCGCCAGGTAACCATCGAGGGCCAGACATTTCCGCTCGAGGAGCCGTTCTTCGTTATAGCAACGCAGAACCCGATCGAGCAGGAAGGAACGTATCCCCTGCCGGAGGCACAGCTCGACCGGTTCTCATTCCGCATTCTGATGGACCTGCCAACCCCCGAAGAAGAGATTCAGATCCTCCAGCTGGCAGAAACGGGTAATATCGACGCGCTCCCAGAACCGGTGATAACAAAGGGGGATCTGCTCCAGATGCGGGAAGCGGTGAACAGGGTCTACGCCTCCCCTGCCATTAAGGAGTACATAAGGGACCTCGTCGTTGCCACGCGAACACACCCGAAAATCATGTACGGCGCGTCCCCGAGGGCATCCATCACCCTCCTGCGCGGAGCAAAGGCACGGGCATACCTGGAGGGCCGCACCCACGTGTTGCCGGACGACGTCAAGTACATATTCATGGACGCGACGAACCACCGGGTAATACTCAAACCAGAGGTCGAGCTGGCAGGCGTGAAAGTACAGGACGTGCTGGAAGAGATCCTCAAATCCGTCAAGATACCGGAGCCGGGGCGATAGCGTGTTCCTGATAAAGCGATTCCACCGTCCTGCCTCCAACACGTACCTCACAATTGCACTCCCCATCATACTGACGATCCTTGCATTTATGATCGGTGTACCGCCCGAATATCCCGTCGCGCTCATTGTAGCCCTTTTTCTTGCCACAGTCACCGTCACCGTAAAGTCCATATACCCATTCGCCCCGAAGATCGAGCGATCGCTGGTTTCCGACGTCGCAATACCCGGGAAGCCACTGGAAGTGACGGTGCGCGTGAAGAACGGTGTGCTCCCGCAGGCAATAAAGGTCTGGGACATAAGGAACCCGCGGGCAACATACTCGGGCAGCACGGAGTGGACCGTCCTGCTCGGCCCCCTCGAGGAGGTGGAACTCAAATACACGGTCACATTCCCGGAAAGGGGGCCCTACGTGCTGCCGGGGCTGGGAGCGTCCGTGGGTGGCCCCTTCCACGCGGTGATATACCCTGTAAAGACGCCGCACATAGTGAGCGTGTTCCCGCGGGTGACGGTGTTAAGACGGCTGAAAATGCGGCCCTACGCACTGCGCTACGGTGCACACACGGTCAGGGAACGTAGAGGGCCGGGCACCGAGTTTCTGGAGCTCAGGGAGTACAGGCCCGGCGACCCCTTCAAAAGCATAGAGTGGAAGGCGCTGGCCAGGACCGGAAAACTGTATACCAAAGAGATGCACTTCGAGGCAACGCCGGACTACATCATATATCTCGATGCATCGCCAAGCATGGCCCTTGGGACACCAACGGCAAAGATCGAATACGCAACAACCCTTGCAGCGAGCATCGCCGAGACGCTGATAAAAAACGGGGGCTCACTGGGCCTCGTTGCATATTCACACAGACGTTACTGGATACTCGAGCCAAAAACGGGCATATTCCAATACAGGAGGGCCTTAGAATTCCTGGCAGGTGTTTTTCCGGACGTTGGCACGGACGCGATACCCGCGGGGGAAGCCCGGCACAAGGTGAGGGATTTCCTGAAGTATGTGGGGCTGAACGTCCCGGTGGAAGGACTGGGGAAGATACTCTCTTCCCGGCTCCCGTGGCTCACGTCTCTACCGGAGGAAGAGACGATTGCGCTCTTCGCATACCTCAACGGAATTGTATCCCCGCGGGAGCTGCTCGAGATGTCCAGACAGAAAAACAGGGTGCTCAAAGAGGTGATAGAAAGGGTGGGAGGTGAGTGGCAGAGTCACAAGCCCATCGTGATAACGGATACGGTAGGAGTGCCCGCAGAGTTTCCGCGCATGCGGGGCCACACCATAATACTGGATGATCTTGCGTTTGGGGCTGTAGAGGAGAGCTTCCCCGTGGCGGATATCTTCTGGTCCGTCTTTGGTGCCAGCGTGAGCAGGATAAACCTTGGGGACGCATGGAACAGGTATTTGCACGACTATGCTGTTGAGATCGCGAAGAAGGGCTCCACGGTAGCGGTGGCGAGGCCCGAACACATATGGGAGGGAGAGATTTGAAGGACTGGAAGAAAACAGCTCTGATCTTTGGCGAAGCAGCCCTGGCAGCCGTGCTCTGGGCAAAGATCCCTCTGCCCTTGCCGGGAGAACTCAAATCGCTCACAGCCGTCCTCATATTCCTGTTGGCAATATTCCTTCGTCTTGGCGGTGCCTGGCCCGTCGTAACGCTGTATATCGGGATAGCGGGGATTTTCACGGGAAGCGTTGGCATGGCACTGCTCGCAACAACGTACTCGCTGGCAACAACGTATCTCACAGAAAAAACTGAGCGATTAGTTCTCACACCGGCGGGCGCGCTCTCATTCATCCTGGAAACGGGAACCATAATTGCAGCAATCCTCTGGGTAGCAGATAGAATTTGGGACTTTGCGAAGCCGGCGACTGCCTGGCTGGGGGCACTGATACTGATAGAACCACAGGAGAAAATAGCGTACGGTGCGTTCATAGCGGTGCTCTTCCTTGCAGTAATTTACGGTCTGGAAATGGTTGCATTCCCGTTCTCGGACACGATAAGGTCAGAAGCGGAGGCAAGGGCATTCCTTGCCAAACATATTCCCCGCAAAAAAGGATTATGGCAGATACTCCGGGAAACCATTATATACACGGCCCCCGTAATCATATGGGCGGTGTTCGCATGGCTAATAGGACGCCTCTGATCATAGGGCTCGTTCTCTTCATCGCGTCGCTGGCAACACTGGTAATCGGCGTACTTGCAGTTCTGTCCTTCCGCATTTTTGAGGGGTTCGTGCTGCTCGGCACGTCAACGGCGTTTGCAAAGATTGCCGTGGACGCGGTAAACGGTTACATAGCGGCAAAGGTCCTGAACAAAGATCAGCAGTAGCGTATGATGAGGCCCCTGATTTCTTCCGTTACCGGGACGTAGAGGTGAAAGTCCTCCGGGTGAAACGATCCGGAATAGTCCACGTAGCGGGCGAAACCGTTCTCTGCGAGGTGTGCGTTCAGGTTTAGCAGAACGTTTCCTTCGGGGACGTAAACGACGGCAACGACGCGGCCATATCGGTCGTAGGGCGGATCGTCCACGTCGAGGATAATGCAAGGAGAGGACGAGAGAATGCGATTCACTTCTTCGGTTGCCTCAGCAAAACCGGGTTCGCCGCGTTCGGGAGTATCAACATCGGCAAGACGGACCTTGAACGTCTGGCCCGCCTTGAACCCGTAAACAGAGCGCACCCAGACCGTGTCCCCGTCCACCACGTGATCCAGAACAACGATGGCGTCTGCGTTAGCTACGCTTTCCCCGTAGGGAAGGAAGTAAAGGAGCAAAGAGAGCAGAGCCAGCAGGAGGGGGATGAGAAACCTACGGCGCATTTCCATCCACCCGGTAGGCGATGAGACCGGCTGGCTCGCCGGGCACAAGGTTCACGAAGATGTTATCGTCGAGGGCGTAGACCTCAGCGTTGCCAACGCGAGCCACAAAGTTCCCTTCCTCCTGAAGAATCGTACGGATGCTGTTCTCGTCCAGAGCCGCGGTCAGGTAGCAGTAGTGGCGGATAACGTTCCCCTCCAGCACGGAGAGCTCCGACACGGTTGGCACGTTTCCAAGACGCGATGCAAGGCCCTCGCAGAAGAGCCCTTTCACAGGCACGACAGAAGACGAGAGGGGGACAATACCGACGTAGATTCGGGAATAACTGTCAGATCCCGCAACGGCATACGTTTCAAAGCCGCAGAAGTCCTTCACGGTCACCATGTAAACAGAGGAGACGTTAGTGGGGAGATCCGGGAGCTGGAGGTTCAGATCCTCCACATTTTCTGCACGGGCGTAGTAGTAAATAGACGGGTATTCCGAAAGAATACTCTGGATGACGGAAGATGGCGGAACGTTAACGTCGTAGATACGGAGGGCGTCCGCCGTCCCCGCGTATTTCCACTTCAAAGAAAGCGATATCGGAACATAGGGACACAGCGGATAGCGCCGGGCAAGAAGAACAGTGGCAACGAGCAGCACAGTAAGAACCGCGAGTAAAACCCCTTTACCCCTTGGCAGAGACATGCGTTCTGTAGTAGCGGCAAACATCTTTAAACGGGCACTCGTCGCACTTCGGCCCCACCGGGCGGCAGACGGCACGGCCGAACCGGACAAGGGCGTGGTTCACCTTTATCCACTCGCTCCTCGGCACGATGCGTTTCAGGGCTTCCTCCACGTCCTCTGGCTTCGCATTCTCGAGAACGATGCCCAGACGCTTGGCCACACGGTAAACGTGGGTGTCCACGGGGATGGCCGGCTTTCCAAAGGCGTAGGCGAGGACTATGTTCGCACATTTCCGCCCAATGCCGGGAATCTTTATCAGATCCTCAAAACGGTCAGGTACGCGGCCGCCGAACTCGGATAATATGTATCGAGCCGCCTTAACAATGGTCTTTGCCTTGTTGCGGTAGAAGCCCACGGGATAGATGAGTTCTTCCACGTCTGCAGGGTCGGCACGGGCCAGATCTTCCGGCCCAGAATATCTGGAGAAAAGACGGCGGAATGCGGCGTCCGTGGTTTCGTCCCTGGTCCTCTGAGACAAAATGCAGCCGATGAGTGTTTTGAATGGATCCCTTTGGACGTGCTCTGGCATATCCTCCGTCCAGTATTGGTCCACAACGGGTTTGAGAAGGCGCCACCAGTCCACGATTGGATAGGAATCACGGTGTTTTTAAGGAGAAGTCGCCATCAGCGAACAGTGAAATGATTATAAATGAGGAAAAGAATATTGGCACATGCATGAAGAGGCGCCGCGCCCACGCAGACCAAGACGGCAAGTCAGTGAGAAACGTATAATTAATCTAATGAGAAAGTACGACAAAGAGTTCATAGAAAAAGATGTCCAAAGACAACTGAAATCCCTTGGAATGAATTACGGTGAAATAATGCGCGAACTGGAGCAAGACCTTCCGAGAACGAAAGAAAGCATGTTTTCAAGGTTCAAGAAGCGCTTGCTGGAACGCCAACGGTCTCAACGTCCTGAACTAACACCAGAGATTATCAGAGAACTTCAGGAAATGATGCTTATGGAGATAGAAAAAAGAATAGGAAAAGACCCTCGCATGTTGTTGTATGAAAGAGAAATAGAAAAAGCGACCAAGAAAAATAAAGATATTCTGAGGAAAGTGCCGCGGCAGCTAAAACAAAACAGGTATTAGAACATGTGTCTGAAAACCCAATTCATTCTCATATCCCTGACAAAAAGATGTTTTTTAAACAGAACCCCGCGGATCAATAACGGGGGCGTAGCTCAGCCTGGGAGAGCGTCCGGCTGAAGACCGGTGCGTCGTGGGTTCAAATCCCACCGCCCCCATACTGGGCTGAGATCGGGCAGCGGCTGGCTGCACCCCCACGACCGGCCGGCTGCGCCCCCAACATACTCTTTCTGGTGAGAGAAATGGCGCGAAAGAGCGGGTGGGAGCGAGCAGTAAAAGTAATGAAACTGGCGACGGGTGTGTTTCTGCTTTTAGCGTCAGCCATAGCCCTGATAATTTCTGCGGCACACGTCTACAAAGGGTTGGCGTCTGGAGATGAGAAATTGTTCGAAACGCTCATATCTGACGTGCTTCTCGTCATAATCCTGCTGGAAATCGCTAAGACGCTCTTCACATACGTGGAGAACCAGGAGATGTATCTACACTCCATAATGGAGGCAGCGTTCATAGCCGTCCTGCGTCAGACAATCCTTCTGGAAATGAAGGGGGCGGGATGGACGGAGATGCTGGCAATGGCCGCTCTCATCGTCGCCATGGGTTTCGTGTATTACCGGCTGTTCAGGGACTAACACGGGGCAAGACAGTTGGCGTCGCAGTTAATGGTCCCCGAGCTCGTGTCGTAGCGTAGATAGTATCCGTTGCCGCAGTTCGCACATGTGATCCGCGTCGACGCGTACAGGTCAGTCAGGTTGCCGCACACGTTCACGTCGCCCATGGAAAGGTCCACCACGAAGCTGTCAGCATAGCGTTCCGCGTACAGCCCCGTGTATGCGTCCGTTATCGTTCCCGGGCCGTAAACGATGATGTTTCCTCCGTCGCTCCCGATAAGGAAGCGAGAAACGGTCTGGCCGTTCAAAAAGATCCTGATCGTCACATCAATTCCTGCCCGGTTGGCAATATACCCACAGTATTTGTTTCCGTCAACGTATATGTTTACATCGGAAAGGTATGTAGCGTAGTTGATCTCCTTCCCGTTGCTGCAGTAGACGTTAGAGAAGTGGTGATAAAGTGGAGAGATGGCGTAGTCGTAGCCAGTAAGGGCAATGTTTGTGCGGACGTTGGAAAGAGTGATATTGTTGGTAAACATGCCGTCTATCCCTTTGTAGCAGTCGCCGGATACGTTCGTGTCGTAGACCTGCATTGAGCCGCCAACACCAACTATCCAGATCCCCGTGGCCCATGGATCGCTCAAACACCGTACGTTGGCCCTTCGGACGGTACAGTAGCTGTTCACAAGAATACCAAGATCTGGTGATGTCACATTCACGTCCTGAAACGTTACCGTGCGCGACGAGGAGTCGGCAACCAGACCATAGCCGTTAGACAGCACCACAACGTTGCGAACCGTGATGGGCACGGAAGTCATGTATGCCTGAATCCCGGAACCGCCGGACACGTCAACGGTGTGGTCCCCGCCGTCGAACGTGATGGTGTTTGATGCAGTGTCCGCACCGTATTCCACCGCAACACAAGCACGAGACGCCCCCCAGTAGTAATTAGTGGAAACGAGATCCGAATCCGTCGCGTTTATGTCCGACATCAGGCGAACCACGGCGTCTTGGCCGCTAGAGACAATGCTCATGGCAACCACGTTCATCTCATACGTGCACGACTGGCAGGAGCTGCACTCCCGCTCGACAACACCGTCGCAGTCGTTATCGTTCAGATCGTCCGTGAACTCGATGAGAGCGGGAGTCCACTCGTAGCCGTCGCCGTGAACCTCGCAGTAATACGTGTTGCCGTCCACCACTACCGAGTCACAGGTGGACGCGTTGGCCTCGGAACACACATACGTCTCAGAGGTGTTTACATCGCAGTAGCCGCCGTTGCAGAACATGTCCTTGGAGTATATGGTGTCACCGGAGATATCCACAACGTCGGGGCAGTTCGCATCGGTGGAGCAGTATGAGCCGATACGCACATCCGTGGAGAAGGTACTTCCGTCAGGTGTATGGACGGAAAGGGTGTAGTAACCGGGCGGCGGATTGCCCCCGGAGAAGCAGACGCTCTCCGCATCACCGGGGGAAACCACAGCACCGGAACTGGAATAACCGTAGGACTCAACGCCCCGCGAGGACTCAAGGGACAACGTGGTGCCCGCAAGGTTTATCTCCCTCGTGTCTATGTTGTGAACGAGAACGCACACGTTGAGCGTGCCGGCAGACGGGTTGTATGCATAGGAGGGGGCAACAAGAGATATTGAATAGGGCCTCTCAAAGGTCGTGGAGGATGAAGTGGTCGATACCAAAGAGTTTGCCCAGATCCAGAAGAAGAGGGACAGGGAGAAGGCCATGAGGATGAGGAGAACGACAGAGATAGCGGAGCCGCCAGACCGGAGGCGCTCGATAATGCATTTCGTTTTTATCAAACAAAATAAATACTTCAAGGTATATAACCCTTCCTGTTCCAACCTGAATCCGATTAAAACACCTCACCCCGATCTTAGTAGGGTGATGCAAATGATACACGTATTCGGCCACAGGAACCCGGACACGGACGCCATATGCTCTGCAATCGGCTACGCATACCTCCTACGCCAGAAGGGTAAGGAGGCAAAGGCGTTCCGGCTTGGGGAGATCAACGCCGAGACAAAGCTCGTGCTGGAGCGTTTTGGCGTGGAAGTACCCGAAATGTTGGAGAGTGCCGCAGGCAAGGACGTCTGGCTCATGGACCACAACGAGTTTGAGCAGAGTGCGGACGGCATAGAGGAAGCGAACATCGTCGGCGTTATTGACCACCATAAGATAAAGTTCTCCTACGACAAGCCCATCACCTACATTGCACTGCCCTGGGGATCCTCATCGACGATCGTGGCGAAACTATTCGAGATAGAGGGTATAGAGATTCCAAGGGACATTGCGGGCTGCCTCCTGAGCGCCATCCTCTCCGACACAGTTATCTTCAAGTCGCCCACCACGACAGACGTTGACAGGGAAATGGCAGAGAAGCTTGCAAGGATCGCGGGAATCGACGACCTGAAGGCGTGGGGTATCGAGCTCTTCAAGGCAAAGAGCAAGATCAGGGAGAAGAGCGCCAGGGAGATCGTGCTGAACGACTACAAGGTCTACGACTTCGCCGACAAGAAGTTCCTCATCAACCAGGTGGAGGTCATAGACGACTCCGACGTTCTTGCGAGGAAGGAGGAGATACTGGAGGAGATGCGGAAGGTCAAGGAGGAGCAGGGCCTCTTCGCGGTGCTCACAATGGTCACGGACATCATGAAGGAGGGCACGACCCTGCTCGTGGTGGCGGACGACGTCTCCCCCATAGAGCGTGCTTTCGGCAAAAAGGTAGAGGAGAACGCCATTTGGTTACCCGGCGTGATGTCCAGAAAGAAGCAGATCGTCCCACCGCTGGAAAAGACCCTCCAGTAATAGGTTTAATACCCTTTCTCCCTATTTCTTTGCTCGGCCGGTGCGGGGGTGGCCGAGCGGTCGAAGGCGTCGGACTTAAGATCCGATGGGCGTAGGCCCTGCGCGGGTTCGACTCCCGCCCCCCGCATTCAAAACACAGGGTGAAAGCATGCTGCTGGACGCAGTGATCCTCGTAGCGGGCATAGCACTTCTCGTGTGGGGTGCAAGGAAGGCCATATCCGCCGCCGTGGACATAGCAAACGCCACGGGTATTGACCGCTACGGCGTGGGCGCCACCATCGTAGCCACGCTCACAAGCCTGCCGGAACTAGCCGTGGCTGTTATGGCAGTTATGGACGGCCGGCCGGAGATAGCCACAGGTACCGCTGTGGGGTCGGTAATCGGGCTTTTCCTCCTGTCGTTCGGGGTTCTCGGGCTTATGACCACGGTCAGGTTCGGAAAGGAGAGAAGAAGGGAGATGCTCTGGGCAGCCATCATCACCTCATGGGTGACCATACTCCTTGTCCTGTTCAGGAAGATCCCCGCAGTTCTGGGTCTACTCCTTGTGCTGTTATACGTCGGCTACATGCACCTCGTCCGGGAAGGGAGGATCTCATCGCTTAAGAGGAGAGCGGGAGGACGTAAAGTATGGATGGCGACCCTACTGCTCGTTATAAGCACGGCAGTGGTGTTTGCAGGGGCAGAACTCGTGGTCAGGGGGAGCGAGGGGATTGCGAGAGCAATGGGCATCCCCGAGTTCTTCATAGCGTTCTTCATCGTGGCACTGGGGACGAACATGCCGGAGCTCAGCGTGGAAATAGCGGCGGTAAGGGCAAGGGAAACGGGAATAGCGATAGGCGACATTCTGGGGAGCGCCGTGGCAGACCTTACGCTTGTTCTGGGCACCGCCGCGTTGGTGGGTGCCTTATCAGGACACACGATCGTGTTCAACGGAACCACAGGAATAGTTGCAGCAATGATGCTCGGTGCATCACTGGTAGGGCTGAAACTGTCAAGGGAGGAAGTGATAACGAAGTGGGAGGCGCTGTCGCTGATAATACTTTACATACTCGTCGTCTGGGCAGAACTCGTTTCTGGTTCTGTCTGAGCGCTCCCTTTGAGGCGTAGCAGGTACCAGACCATGGCAGCGGTGAACACGTTGGTCATGATGATCGCGATAGATACAATCTGGACCATATCTGCGATAACGGGCATGTACTCCGTGCCTGCGAACATCTGAAGGAGGAGAGCAGAAAGCACCGCTTCTCCGAGACCGCGGGGGATGAGCGTGGCCATCTCAATGGACGACTGCATGTTCATGAGCCGGGCCGCAAAGTAACGGGCTGTCAGAGAGATGATGGACAGGATGCCAACGAAGAGCCAGTGGAGCGGGTCTGTGCTGAACTTGAATATCACCCCCAGGAAAACGAAGAAGAAGACGCGGATAAAGAAGGATATCTCCCTGTGGAGCTGGATCATGTTCACCATGCGCAGGGGGGAGATGAGGTGGACGTTCGCTAACGTCAGCCCGAATACGAGGGCGAAGAGCGGCCCGTTACCCCCGAACTCATTCATTATCGCGTAGAACGCCATAAGCACGGCAAAGGTAAGCATATACGAGAAGGGTGCCGTCTGCAGGCGGCGTAGCACCTTCTGCCAGAAGTATCCGACCAGGGCGCCGAAGACGATGGATATGGAAAAGGCAGCCAGTATGCTCTGTATTGGATACCTCCAGTCGGTGGACGCGGTCAGAACGTACTGTGCAACGGCCACCACGAGAATGACGTTGTAAACATTGGTAATCGTCGACTCGAGTTCCAGAATCGTCTGCTCCTCACTGTTCAGGCCGATGCGCTTGCCCAGCGGGATGACAATGGCTGCGCTTGTCCCCCCGAGCAGAAAACCGATCATAAACGCAAAGGGCCAGTCCCAGCCGAACAGGAGGGCGGCAAAGACCCCGGAAAGAATTGCAGTGGTAAAGTAGTGCGCGGTGGCGTAGAAGAAGGATCGGGGCGCCTCCGTGACAACACGCCTGATATCAAGGTTCAGTCCCGTCTCGAACATGATGACCATTATGGCGAGGGATGCCATCAGACCTGCGAAACCCTCAAAAACGTCGGGACGGAAGATCTGGGCAATAACACTACCGGGGAAGAGGGCGTTAGTCACAGGTCCCAGCAGTATGCCCAGGACTATCAGTATCAGGGAGTCGGGAATCTTCGTGCGGTCAAAGAAGTAGTTGGAGAGGAAACCGATGAAGATGAGGACGGAGACGATGAGGAATATGGCAGTAACATACATGTTTGTAAAAACGCTTCCAGCATTAAAAAACTTGGGGATGATGACAGCGACGTGTGCTGATGGTGATGAGTTTTGCTTCCCGGCTGACCCCAATGCGATTCAAAGGGAATAGAGATGTATAAAGGGAAAATCACGGGGACGGGGCGACGATGACCACCGTGTCCCCGCGGATGAGAATGCGGCCGAGCTTCTTCACTGTGCCGTCCTGCTCCGTGAGCTCGGCGTCGTCCACAACCAGGTTCATGTGAACGTCGAATGCCAGGAGAACGCCGCGAACGGATCTCCCGGCCTTGAGTATTATGAGTGCCTCCTTCCCAAGGGCGTCGTTCAACAAATCAAAGGGTCTGCTCACCATAAAAACCACCTATTTACTTCTTCTTTTTGAATAAGGACTTGATAAACGTTAAAAAGCCTTTCTTCTCTTCCTGCTTCGGCTGGATACCGGATATGCGCGAGGCGATCTGCATGAACGCCTTTGCGGCAGGGCTGTCCGGCTTTCGCACAACCACGGGAGAGGGCTTCTTCAACAGGAGGGAACGACGTACCTCCTTGTCCTCAGGAACGGATCCGAGGACTGCAAGCTCTAAAATGTTCTTTACGTCCTCCTCCGTGGGCTCCTCGGGAAAACCGCGGACCATGTTAAGTATCGCTGCGTAGGGCTTGACACCTATGCGCTCGGCCGTGAGCTTTGCCTTCAGGGCGTCCGCAATGGATGCCTTGTCCGGAGTAACGACAAAGATGGCCTCCTTCGTCGCCGCCATGGCTGCCATGGCGTTATCCCCAATGCCCGCGGGTGCGTCCAGGAAGATGTAGTCGAACTCGTTCTCGATGCCGCGGAGGACCTCGCTCATCTTGTCGGGGTTCACGCGGCGGTATGCCTGAAGGGAAAGGCCTGACGGAACAACGGTAAGGCCGTAGGGGCCTTCGTACATGGCGTCGTAGATCTCCGCCTCGCCGAGGAGAACGTCCTGGAACGTGATGGGCGCGGACTGAAGCCCGAAGAGGAGGGCAAGGTTCGCCATGGCCACGTCTGCATCGACCACGAGCACCTTTTCGCCGAGCTTGGCAAGGGCAACGGAAAGGTTAGCGGCAACTGTGGTCTTTCCGACGCCGCCCTTCCCCGAAACGATGGATATCCTTCTCCCCATCTTCACCAACCCATACTGAAGAGCATGGCCTCCACGTCGCGTGCAATGGCAGATAGCTCCACCATGTTCACGTAGGCGGGGGCATGCACGATGTATACGTGGTTTCCACGGTGGAACGCGATGATCCAGTCGCCCTTGAGTATGAAAACGTGGGAGACATCGTCCAGCTCGAGGGAAAGCTGCTCGTAGAGTGAGTATTCGTGAACCGCGTCCTCCTCCGGAAGCGTTGTAGCGACGAGTGTGCCCTCGTCCGTGAAGACAGAGATAGCGTCCACCATGTGCTTCTTCCTCAGATAGTCGAGAAGTTTTTGGACATCGGCGTCCGTGGGCGGCTCCACCTTTTTCGGAGTGGACAGGAACTTGACGTCAGAGTAGTTCGGCCGCTCCTCGAGGCCCAGTAGCCGGAATATCAGTCGCTGGATCATATTTCACCCACCTTCACACCTGTGAGGCCATACTTGGCGAGCAGGCGTATTCTATCAATATCCTGCTGTGAAAGTGTTTTTATTACACTCTTCACCCACTGATCGGAGTAGGCCTTGGGTATCAACCCCACGAAGTCCTTCGGTGCTATGGGCTTCGGGAGCTTCACCCTCTCGTTGAAAGCGAGGACCAAGTTTATTTTTGGGGCCGTCAGAGACACAACGGAATAAACGGGATGTTTGGACATGACCACGTTTGCCGCGGGTTCCAACGCGTCCTTCCCGTCGATAATATGATCGTATTTGAGGTGCTCATAGGACGCTGCGACAATCTTGCCCTCGGAGAAGAGAACAACGCCCTCCTCAAGCCCGTCGTAGCCCCTTCCGAGCCAAGCAACATAACCGTTAAAAGATCGTTTGCCCAGATCTTGTAGTAGGTCTGAGAAGGCCTTTGGCTCGACGGGGGCGGCGTCGGTTACGACCTCTCCCGCAGGAAGATTCATAATAGGAAAGGGAAAACGATGTTTAAAAAGGAGGGACTGTCATGGCCGAGATGGAGATAAAGTTTGAGAAGGCGGGCAGAATCAAGCCCGGACAGTGGGTGCTCATCGATGGGGCCGTCTGCAGGGTTACGGACGTTCAGGTTTCGTCCCCGGGCAAGCACGGCTCTGCAAAGGTGAGGATAACTGCAATCGGGGTGTTTGACGGGCAGAAGCGCCAGATGCTCAAGCCGTCTGGTGCGGACGTTGAGGTTCCCATCATAAAGAGGAAGTATGCACAGGTACTTGCTGTTATGGGGGACCAGGTGCAGGTGATGGACCTCGAATCGTATGAAACGTATGAGCTCCCCATACCGGAAGAGGAGGACATCGCGTCCAAGCTCGAACCCGGCGTGGAAGTGGAGATCATGGAAGCGGGCGAGTACAGGAAGATCGCCCGCGTGAAGGGGTAATCCCTTCAATCCCCTATCTTCTTCTCCATTCTATACCAGATGATGCCGTCGCGTCCGACCTCCTCGTCCACCACTTCGTAGCCGTAGCGTTCGAAGAACTTGCGGGAACCCGGGTGTGCATCCGTCACGATCTTTCGGACTTCCGGATGCGTCTCTGCGATGGCGTCCTCAAGAGCATGAACAAGTAACGAGCCGAGGCCTCGCTTGGACTCGCTGAGATCGATGACGATGTCGTTCAGATATGCAGTATTGCGGTAGACACGTGCGTGGACGAAGCCAACTATCCGCCTCTCCGGATACTTCTCCACGACGATGATATAGTCCTTCGCGCGGTGCTTTCTGTAATCTGATATGCTCTTCTTGATTCCCTCGCGTGTCATGTATGGCTCCGGCCCGTAGATTCGGAGATACTCCTCCAAGGCCATCTGCCGGTCCGTGCCGTATATGATAGATGCCTCTGTGGCAGAAAGGTCAAGGAGTTGTTTATAATCTTCCGGCTTTGCCCATCTGACAAGATAAAAGTTCTTTGGGCTCCTCATAATACCGCCCTGTCGCATTAATAATTCCGTAAGGGGAATATAAACGGGGATGGTAGGTATGGGCGTTGCAGACCTCCTGAAAAAGGGTGCGGGCTTCGGTGTGCCCACGAGCATCGTGACGATACTCGCGGTCATAGCGGGATTTTCAGGTTTGAACGACATCAGGGCACTGACAATGGCCGTCTTAATCATCGGGATCGCGGACTCGCTGTCTGACGCCTTTGGGATGCACGTCAGCGAAGAGATGGAACACGGAGAAGGTAAAAGGACTCTCTGGGTACCGCTGGGTGCCCTTCTGGCGAAATTCCTGGTTGCAATGTCGTTCATCGTCATCATCCTCGTGTTCAAGACAGACTACTTCTTGCCAGCAGTCGCCTGGGGGTACGGACTCATCGCGATACTCTCGTGGATGTCAGCAAAAGACCACGGTGAAAATCCGTGGAAGGCGGTACTTCAACACATCGTGTTCGCTACGTTCGTAGTGCTGGTATCCTACGGCATCGGCGAGGTGGTGGGAGAGTAATTTTTTAACGATTCTTTATCCCATCTCTGAGAGCGGCGGGATGATGGGGACACCCTGAGCCGCGGAGGTGTGAAGAATGGGAGTGTATAAGTACATAAGCAAGATACTGCAGAAGGAGTATATGGGCGAAGAGGACGATTTTTACGACTACGACGAGAGGATGAAGGAGAAGCTCATCCAGTGGAGGCGCGAGCCAGCCATTGTGAAGGTGGAGCGCCCCACGAACCTCGCGCGCGCAAAGGCACTGGGATACAAGGCGAAGCAGGGCATCATCGTCGTCCGCGTGCGCGTGCGCAAGGGTTCCGGTCGCCACATCCGCCCAAACAAGGGAAGAAGACCTAAGAGAATGGGTGTGAACAAGCTCACGCGCAGGATATCCATACAGAGGATTGCAGAGGAGCGCGCCGCAAGGAGATACAGGAACCTCGAAGTTCTGAACTCCTACTACGTGGGAGAGGACGGACAGCACTACTGGTACGAGGTCATACTCGTTGACCCGCACAACCCAGCAATCCTCGCGGACAAGGACCTCCGCTGGATAGCCGAGCCACAGCACCGCGGCCGTGCGTTCCGCGGGCTCACCAGCGCCGGAAAGAAGGGTAGAGGCCTGAGGAACAAGGGCAAGGGCGCCGAGAAGGTCCGTCCGTCCCTCAAGGCGAACAACAGGAAGGCGAAGTAAATGCCTTCCCCAATCCTCTCTATTTCTGCCATGGTGTTCATACGGGCCACGGAAGACGAAGAGAAGGTAATGAAGGCGTTTTCCCTCGTTCTGCCGCCGGAGGAAGAGAGAAAGAAGATGAAGATCCAGATCCAAAAGAAAAAGGTTAAAGGAGTTCTCGGAAACCCTATCATCATCGTAGAGGCAAAGGCAACGAGGAAGAGCGATGCGAGGAAGTGGTGGGCCCACATAAGGTCTTTGCTGAGCGAAAGGGACGTGGAGTATATATTAAACCATCCGGACGACTTCCTGGACGAGTACGGGACGGTGCATCTGCGTTTCGACAAGCAGGAGGCATATAAGGGCAAACCAGTGCTCACGGGCGGTGGAGGAGTCATAAAAGTCCGAGTCCAGCTCGAGGCGTATCCGGCAAAGCCCGAAGAATATCTCAAATCGTTCAAGCGACTCTTCGAAAAGGAATAAGAAGAGCAAGGCATAAGTTTCTACGTGCGGCGTTTTTACGATCTCGTGCGGATGGACGGTGTGGGGGAATGGAAGGAGATTCTGGGCTTTCACCGCGTGCTCACCAACGATGATTTTATAGAGATTCACGGAAAGAAGGGAGAGGCAAGAAAAGCGGCGAGAAAGGCAAGAGACGCCGGGAAGATACCGGTATACGTGGCTGAGAGCATCACCGACGCAAAGGAAGGGGCGTGGGTGGACAACGCAGTAATGGAGCTGAGAACACGCATAGACATGCAGGTGGTGCACATCATGAAGGAGAGAAACGTCGCGGCCCTCATCACGCTTGACTATATCCGATCCGACTTCCGGAGCATGCAGAACGCGGCCCGAAATCTTACGCTTCTACATAAGGGACGCGTGCCCATACTCCTGGCAAGCGGCGCGAAAAGAATCGAGGATCTGCGGGCGCCAAGGGATATAGCGGCAGTGGGAAGGACGCTGGGCCTGACGGTGCCACAGGCACTGGCGGCCGTTTCAGACAACTGGGAGGCGTTCATATGAGGATAAAGCCAACACCTCCCACACTGAGGGAGAAAAGGAGATATCTGCTGATCAGAAACGCAAAGTGGAAAGAAGTGGTCACAGCGATGAAAAAGGAGTTTGGAGACGTGTATACCGCGGTTTCTGGGCTACAAAAGATAGAAGAAGGAGAAGATTACACCGTGGCAAGGGTGTCAAGGGACTTCGACTGGATGGTGCGTGCAGCAATTGCCTCATACTCCTTCGAAAAGCCGGTATGGGTAGAAAGAGAGTCGGGGACGCTCAAACGGCTGCGGTCAAAATCACGGCAATTGTCGAACGGGGGCAACAATATTTAAAGAAGCAAATTACCAGAAAAATAGCGAAACCCACGGACGGAGGTGTAACACATGGAGGACTGGATGAAGTACCTCGTCTGGCTTGGCTGGATCCTTGCAGTGATTGGCTTCTGGTTCCAGGAAGCACTTGTCTGGATAGCGCTGGCAGAGCTGGTGATCGGTATTATCATGGGCATCTTCGCGTTCAAGGAGGAGATCAAGGGCCTCTTCGAGCGCGCAGTGTTCTACGGTATCGCATACACAATAGCGACGTTCTTTGACATCGCCGGCGTACTCGGTGGCTTCGCACTGATGCAGTGGATTGCAACCTACCTCGGCCTCATGGCATGGATCTATATGCCTGCAGCAATGCTCCAGTACATAGCAAAGGTCTTTAAGGAGGGCTACTGAAGCCCTTCCCTTCTTTTTCTGTTTTTTAGACGCGGCGTGAAATCAGAATAAAAGCGGTGTGGAGTAACCCCGTGTTTTCCGGGCGGAGGATGTCCGTGTTCTTCCACTTCCTTAGAAGAACCTCGTAGACCTCGAAGGGCGTGAATTCGTCTGTCAGTTCCTTCTTGGCAGTGAGCACCTGATCCACTGTCGGAAGGTATAGAACGAGGAACCCTCCCACCTTTAACGCCTCTGCCGCGTGTTCAAACGCCCACCACGGCTCTGGAAGGTCGAGAAAGACAAGATCCACATCCCTTTCCTCAATGCCTTCGTAAACGGAACCCTCCTTGAATGTGATGTAGTCGGAGAGCCCGAAGAGTTCTGCGTTCTCCCGGCCGATCCGCAGGTTCTGGGGCCGCACGTCGTAGGAGTAAACGTGACCGTCAGGGCGCACGTGGTAGGCAAAGAAGCTCGCCGCAAAGCCGGAGCCCGTTCCCGCATCAACCACACGCCAGCCGGGCCCGACCCCGGTCAGGCCCACAATGAGAGAAAGATCCTTGGGGTGGGTCCACTGGGGGCCCCGGCGGATCTTCAGCCAGAGATCGACAAAACGGGGCTCGGTAACGGTGAACGGTTCCCCTGTGGACGACTCCGTCCTCCCCCCCTCTCGAACGAGGCCATGTTCCGTGTTGTGGGGCAGGGATTTGGCGAGGTAACGCTTTCCCGTGGGGCGGTGGATGAGGAGGTGCATGGTTTAAACTGAACGCAACGTCCTTTTAACGATGCTTAACTACTTTGACCGGCTCGTGCTGGACGTGGTGTCCCAGATCCCGGAGGGGAAGGTGACAACCTACGGGGAGATTGCGAAGGCGCTTGGAGATATAAGAGCAGCAAGGGCAGTGGGGGAGGCCCTGAAGAAAAACCCGCGGCCCGTGGAGATACCGTGCCACCGCGTGGTCATGTCCGACGGGTCGCTGGGTGGATACGCCTTCGGGGGGCCCGAAAGGAAAAAAGAGCTGCTGCGGAAGGAAGGAGTGACATTCGTGGACGGGAAGGTGAACCTGAAGAAGCATCTGATCACTCACGAGGAGCTGAAGGCGCCGAAGATCTTTGAACGTATGAGATACGCTCAGAACCGCCTGCGTGAACGGATCGTCGTGGAAGAGCCCGGGCATGTTGAAACGGCGGTTGGGGTAGACGTATCGTACTGGGACGATTTCGGCGTGGGCGCTGCCGTTGTTGTGGACAGGAGGGGACAAGTTATAGAGGAGAGGACGTGGGTGGGGGACGTCCTCTTCCCCTACGTGCCCACATACCTTGCGTTCCGGGAGATGCCCTTCGTATGGAACGTAGCAAAAAATATGGAGTTTGACGTGATGCTCGTGGACGGGCACGGGTGGATACACCCGAGAAGAGCGGGGGAGGCGGCGCACTTCGGCGTCGTTCTTGACGTTCCAAGCGTGGGGGTCGCAAAGAGCCGGCTCGTGGGTCGTGAAGAAGGAGGAAAGGTGTTCGTGGACGGGAAGCACGTGGGATGGAAGGTGGGGGACGCATACGTGTCCCCGGGCCACAGGATGACTGTGGGTGCGTCCCTGCACATAGCCCGCATGTTCTGGAAGGGGGGAAGACAACCCCTCCCCCTGATGCTCGCACACAGGGCAGCAGTGAGCAGGATGCGGGAAGAAAGGAAGCGAAAGGGGTTATAACGGTTCTCCCCGCATATATTACATGGTAAAGATTCTCGTGACCAACGATGACGGCATACACTCCCCCGGCCTCTACGTGCTGGCAGACGCGGTCAGGGGATTCGGAGACGTCTACGTGGTGGCACCTGAAAAGCCAAAGAGCGCCACGGGCCTCGGAATGACGCTACACAAACCCCTGCGAGTAAAGAGAGTTCCTGGAAAGGAGAATACATTCGCCATCTCCGGAACGCCGTCGGACATCATCCACATCGCCACAAACGTAATAACGGGGCCTGTGGACCTCGTGGTCTCCGGTATTAACGTGGGGGACAACACAAGTATTCAGGTCATTCTTTCGTCGGGGACGATCGGGGCGGCAGCACAGGCGGCACTGCTGGGCATTCCCGCCATCGCATTCTCCATGGCCGTGAGCGACGGCGAGGAGATAGAGGAGCAGGCGGAGAAGGTCACACAGGTCATAAGGTCCGTCGTGGAGCACGTCCTAACCTTTGGACTGCCGGAGGGCGTGGACGTGATCAGCGTGAACCTGCCGGGAAAGATAACAGAGAAAACAGACGTGAAAGTGGTCCCTGCAGCTAAACTGCGCTGGCGGGAGTTGGTGGACGAGAGAACGGACCCAATGGGTGAGAAATACTATTGGATCTATGGAGAACCGACGGAAATCGAGCCGGGAACGGATGTACATGTGGTCTTCCGCGAGGGCAACATAGCCATAACGCCCCTCTCCCTCAACATCAACGTGCCCATGAACGAAGGGGAGGGCGGGCGGATCCGCGAATACATGGGAGCACTCAGGGCAAACGTCGCAGCGGTGATTAGAAAGATGCACTGAAACGGCAAAAATCGTTCGGTCTTTGAACGGAGATCGGGACAGGGAGAGATACCCGATTGCATAGCCCCTCCCAGCATGCCTTTTATAACATTTGCCTGCGGAATAATATTCAGTAAGAAAATTTGGGCAAGGGGATGATCACCTTGAAGACCGTCATAGAAAGGGCTGTTAATAGGGCTCGGGCCGAGCAGGCGGAGAAAAAGAAAACCGGAAAGGATGAAGATCTTGAGTCGTTTTTGAAGGAGGCGCTTCCCACAATAAAGGTCGTGGGTGCAGGAGGTGCAGGGAACAACACGATTTCCCGCCTGCACGAGATGGGCGTAAAGGGCGCCGAGCTCATCGCCGTGAACACGGATGCTCAACAGCTCGTTTATACGCCTGCAGACAGGAAGATACTCATAGGTAAGCGTCTTCTCAAGGGTCTTGGTGCTGGTTCTGACCCCCGCCTGGGCGAACAGGCAGCTCAGGAGGACATTGAGGAGATAAAGGAAGCTCTGAAGGATGCTGACCTCGTTTTCGTCACGGCCGGTCTCGGCGGTGGAACGGGTTCTGGTTCAGCACCGATCATCGCGGAGACGGCAAGGGAGATGGGTGCGCTCACAGTGGCCGTTGTAACGCTTCCATTCTCCTCAGAGGGCCGCGTGCGCCTTGAGAATGCGATAACTGCACTGGCAAAGCTCCTCAAGGCAGCGGACACGATTATCATCATTCCGAACGATAAACTCTTGGAGATCGCACCGGACCTGCCCATAAACGCGGCGTTCAAGGTGTCCGACGAGATCCTGGCCAACGCCATAAAGGGCATAACGGAGATGATTACGAAGCCCGGTCTCATCAACCTAGACTTCAACGACCTCAAGACCGTCCTGGCAAAGGGCGGCCCGGCGGTGATCGGCATAGGAGAGTCCCAGAATGACGGAACGCCGGAGGACCGCGCGCTGGAGGCGGTAGAGAACGCACTTGCATCGCCTCTCCTGGACGTTGATATAAGTGAGGCCGACCGCGCACTGGTGAACGTGGTCGGCGGGGCAGAGATGACGCTCAAGGAGGCAGAGATGATCGCAGAGGCGGTGGCGTCCAAGATCCACCCGAGGGCACACATCATATGGGGTGCAATGATAGATCCAGAACTCCCGAAGAACCTCATACAGACCATGGTGGTCATATCCGGCGGGAGAATCCCCTACCTGCAGGAACTCCAGGAAATCGCAGAGAAACGCCTAAACCTTGATATAGATTTCGTCGAGTAAAGTGTAGAGGAGTAGGTAGCCATGGGCCTCGGCGAGTTCATTGATCAAGCGAAGCGAGTGTGGAAGCTCGCAAGAAAGCCAACGAAGGAAGAGATCATACGCACTGCAAAGGTCACGGGAGTGGGCATTGCACTCCTCGGGCTCATTGGCTACGTGATCCACTGGATATACTACCTGCTCACCCAAATATAAGGTGGTTTTATGAGCGAAGAAGGCCCGAAGACACAGATATGGGGCGTAAGGACGACTGCCGGCCAGGAAGACCTAGTGGCCACTCTTCTCTACGAGCGGTCGAAGCACAGGATGGCAGAAGGGGAGGAGGGCCTTCTCTCCATCATTGTTCCCCCGCAGGTGAAGGGATACGTGCTCGTCGAGGCGATTGACGAGGTAACGGTCAGGAGGATCATCACAGGCGTTCCCCACGTAAAGGGGCTCATCGGAAGGGGCGGCATGGACGTCTCCGAGCTGGACGCAATGCTGGAGTCCAAGCCCATACTCGACGAGCTCAAGCCCGGAGCTATCGTGAAGCTGATCGCCGGCCCGTTCAAGGGAGCGAAGGCGAAGATCATACGTGTTGACCCGCAGAAGGAGGAGGTCACAGTCGAGCTCCTCGAAACGGCCGTTAAAATCCCCATAACCGTGGAGGCAGAAAACGTTAGGGCATTATCGGAGGGAGAAGCATGACCGTAGAGTTGAGGTTCCTCGTACCTGGAGGAAAGGCGACCCCTGGACCGCCCATCGGACCAGCACTCGGCCCACTGGGCGTGAACGCAGGGAAGGTAGTGGCGGACATAAACAAGGCCACGGCAAAGTTCGCGGGCATGATGGTGCCCGTCATACTCAAGATCGACCCGGCCACAAAGGAGTACGAGATAGAGGTGGGGACACCACCCACGAGCGCCCTCGCACTGAAGAAGATCGGCAAGGAGAAGGGTGCCAGCAACCCAGGCAGCGAGGTCGTGGGTAACATGACCCTGAATGACGTCATAGAGATAGCGAAGGAGAAGCTTCCGGAGATGAACACAACGTCCCTCAGATCCGCCGTGCTCACCGTGCTCGGGACCCTCGTGTCCGCAGGCATAAACGTGGATGGGAAGCACCCAAAGGAGGTGCAGAGGGCCATAAAGGCCGGGGAGATCCAGATCGAAGGGTGATGTTTTAAACCCTTCCCCACTCATTCCAACGTTGGGCCCCGCCGGCACCGCCTGAGGCGGGAGGGGTTGATGCATCATGGCTCTGATAGACAAGGAAAAGTTCAAGGCAGCTATAAAGGAGGCAAAGGAGAGGGCCAAGCCACGGAAATTCGTGGAGACCGTGGAAATGGCCATCAACTTCCGGAATATCGATTTCAAAAAGCCGGAGAACAGGATAGAGGTACAGGTTACCCTTCCGAAGGGGAGGGGCAAACCGGTCAAAATCGGCTTCTTCGCGGACAAGGCACTGGCCGCCGAGCTCAAAAAGGCAAACATCGTTGACCGCATTATAACGAAGGAGGAACTCCTCCAGATGGACAAGAAGGCGGCCAAGAAGCTGGCAAAGGAGATCGACTTCTTCCTGGCAGAACCGTCCCTCATGAAGGACATTGCAAGGCAGATCGGTTCTGTCCTCGGTCCGCGAAAGAAGATGCCCCGCCCCGCACCGCCCAACCTAAAGGCAATCGAGGCCATGGTCAAGGCACTTCGGAACACAGTCATCGTGTCCAACAAGAAGGGTAAATACCTCCCGGTGGTCCACGCACCCATCGGGACGGTCGAAATGTCTGAGGATGACCTAGCGGAGAACGCAATGGCCGTTTACAACGCCGTGCTTAAGAAGATCCCCAGCGAACAGAACATACGCTCCATATACGTCAAGACGACCATGGGGCCGTCCGTAAGGGTGATATAACATGGTGCGCGAGAACATACTCAAGAAGCAGAAGATCGTCGAGGAGCTCGCGGAGATGATCACCGGTGCCAAGACGGTGGCAGTGGCGTCCATCGACCGCGTCCCCGCAGACATGATGCAGAAGGTGCGCCGCGAGCTCTCCGGCAAGGCAAAGATCCGCGTGGTCAAGAACCGCCTGCTCCTCCGCGCACTGGAAAAGGTCAAGGGCAAGATCCCCAACATTGAGGGGCTGGAGGAGCACATAAACGGCCAGACAGCGGTCATAGTAACGGATATGGACCCGTTCAAGCTCTTCAAGACGCTCAAGGAGTTCCGCCAGTACGCACCGGTCAAGGCAGGACAGGTAGCACCCGTGGACATCGTCGTACCCAAGGGCATCACCCCCGTTCCGGCACCCATGATAGCCGAGATAAAGGCGGCCGGTATCCCCTCGAAGGTAACGAAGGGGTTCGTGGAGGTAACGGAGGACTACGTGGCCGTGAGGGCGGGGGAGGTCGTGCCACACACCATTGCGGATGCCCTCATGAAGCTTGATGTGCGGCCCATAGAGGTAATGGTGCGCATAAACGCCGCATGGCACGACGGCATCGTGTTCCTCCGCGACGTGCTCGACGTCTCAGTGGAGAAGGTGCTGGAGGACCTACGCACTGCCGCAGCACAGGCCCTGAACCTCGCAGTGAACGTCGGATATCCGACAGCGGAGAGCATCAAGATACTCATAGCGAAGGCAGCGGCGGAGGCAAGGAACCTGTCCATCAACGCAGGGTACGTTACGAAGGATACTGCACCGCAGATCCTCGCAAAGGCGAGGGCGCAGGCCCTTGCCCTTGCATCCAAACTCCCGCCTGAGGCCCTTGATGAGTCCACAAGGGCCCTCGTGTCCGCCACATCGGCGGCTACGCCCACCCCTGCTCCCGTAGAGGAAAAGAAGGAAGAGGAGCAGGAGGAAGAGGAAAAATCTGAGGAGGATGCTGCTGCTGGACTCGCATCCCTCTTCGGTTAGGAGGTGAAAGGAAATGGAGTACGTCTACGCTGCCCTGCTCCTGCACGCAGCGGGGAAGGAGATTAACGAAGAGAACATAAAGAAGGTTATCGAGGCAGCCGGCATCCAGCCGGATGAGGCACGTATCAAGGCCCTCGTCAGCGCACTTGAGGGTGTGGACATAGACGAGGCCATCTCCCAGGCAGCCGTGCCAGTGGCTGCTGCGCCGGCAGCGGCACCTGCTGCTGCACCCGCAGCAGAGGAGAAGAAGGAAGAGAAGAAGGAGGAAGAGGAGGAAAAGAAGGAAGAGGAGGCAGCTGCAGGTCTGGCCTCCCTGTTCGGGTGATGTAAACGGCCCGGAAAAAGGAGGAAACGGAGCTCATACCCCTGGTCCTGGAGTATATAGCGCACTGGAACACAGAGCTCGTTTACCTCCTCTTCCTCATCACTTTTCTTACTGTAGCGGCCGTCTACGCCGTAAGCGGACAGGAGAACTACGTGCTCTTCAGGGTAGGTAACGTGGAAATACTGCTCCTGCACGTTATGCTGGCAATCCTCGTGCTCGCGTTCCTCGTGTTCGTCTGGGCACAGTATCGCAGGGAACAGTTGGAACAGTACCTTCGAGAAATTCTCCGAAGGCGTTATAAAGATTAAAACAGTCATCATAGCATGAAGCGAATCGCCACGGTTCTCGGAATACTGATCATTATAGCGGGAATTGCACACGCCTTTGAGGCGAACATGTATGTCTTCGCTGTCACGGAAACGGGGGAGGGTGTCCCCGCAACGCTCACGGTGGACGTGAACCCGGGGAACGGCAACATAGCCATAGATCTCGGGAAGTCCATAGTGGGTGAGTCCACCCAGGAGTCGGTAAGGGATGCCATAACGGCGGCAACAAACCTCCTGGATGTTAACAAAGACCGCTATGACTTCTTCGTGAAGATCGAATCCCCCGCCGAGAAGATAGACGGCCCGTCGGCCGGCCTTGCAATCGCTTTAGCGGTTTACGGCGCACTGAAGGGGGAAGACGTCCCGGACTACATAAGTGCCACGGGCCAGATCGACGCCGACGGGACCGTATACCCAGTGGGCGGCGTCTATGAGAAGGCAAAGGCGGCCCACGACGTCGGCGTAAAGATATTTTTAATACCCGCCGGTGAGAGGAACACAACGGCGGAGATAGAGGAGGAATTGGAGCCGGGCATCGTTGAAACGGTTGTTAAGAACATAGACCTTGTAACCTACGCGAAGCAGACATGGGGAATGGACGTATACGAAGTTCAGGACCTTGAGCAGGCGGTAAAGATCGTGTTCGAGGGGGAGCGTCCCGAGACGAACGTCTCCACTACCCAGCCAGAGGAACTGGAGAACTTCGTCCCACCGGAGGCAGAAGTGAACCGTTCCGCCCCGTTCAAGGATCTGGCAGAGAAGCTCGTCAGGGATGCAAGAAAAGCGGTAACGGACGCCCAGTCCTGCTCCCTGACACTCAAGGACCCAAGCATCGAGCAGGCGCTGAGGGATTCCCTGAAGACGTCGGACAGCATGGCCACGCGCGCTGCCCTCCTGCTGGACAAGGGATACTACTACACCGCCGCCAACTACGCGTTCCTGGCAAAGATCGATGCGGAAACGTATGCAAACATCTGCGAACATCCCTCGCTACTTAACCCCGGTAGTGTCGCCTTCCAGGACCTGCTCAACGACACGGAAAACAGGATCAACACGCTCTTCAACCGCCTGAACGACGTGAACATGAACAGGAACAACTTCGAGTGGATAGGGGCCGCAAGGGATCGCTTCATACGGGCAAAATATAACTTCGAGAATCTGAAGCTTACGGGCTACACCGAGCCGAGCCCCCTCTACCTGAGACAGCTCATGTCCGTGAGGGAGTGGCTGGACAGCGCTGAAGAGATGTATAACATGGGAAAGGACATAGAGGGACCGCAGATCGGCGATCTCGAAGAACTTGCAAAGCAGGCAATCATATCCGTGGAAGACGTGTCCCAGATGGTGGACATCAGCGATCAGTCCATACAGGAGCGTATCGCGTGGGCAAAGACCGCCTACGAACACGGCTGGTATTACACTGCTGCCCTCGAGGCAGCGAGTGCCAGCGGCCTGGCCATGGGCAACGTCATCGCAGATAGGAAGGACCCGCTATCCGCGCTGGCAGAGAGCATGAGCCACCGATTCGAGCCGGCAGGAATATGGGATGAACTTTACCTGAACCACGCCGCATACTACTACGAGGCGGCCAAGTACTACAAGAGAGAGGGGAAGAATGAAAAGGCAAAGGATATGGCAAGGACAGGACTGCAGCTCTACCACATGGCAGGGGAGATTCAGAAAATACACAGGAGTATCTATTCGGCGCCCTCCGTCGTTGTGAGCGTGGAGAAAACAACGAAGATAGAGCTGGACAATAAAACGACGGCGTGGGTGGCCCTGGCCGTGCTGATTGTCAGCACAGTGCTGTTAATCCTCCTGCTAGCGTCCGGGAGAAGGGAGGGCAGGAGGAAACACCACGAGGAACTTCTGAAGGAGCACAGGTACAGGAGAAAGATCATGGAAGTGGAGCACCAGATACGTGAACTGGAGAAACGCCTGAAGAAGAGCCCGGAGGATAAGGAACTGAAGGCGGAGCTAGCAAAGCTCAAGCGGCTGCTCGGCAGGTACAGGAAATCCCTCGAGAGAATCAGGGAGAGGAAGGGAGCTTGAGCTCCACCGCGGAGCTCCCATCTTCCTTCATATACACACCAATAATCTGGTCCGCCTCCTTCAGCATGGCATCGCGGTGAGAGACCACGATAAACTGCGTGGTTCTTGAGAGCCGCTTGATATACTTGGCCACCTTCTCGGCGTTGTGCTTGTCCAGCGCCTGATCGGGCTCGTCCAGTATGTAGAACGCCGCCGGCTGGTAGAGGGCAATGGCCAGTATAAACGCGATGGCCACCATCGCCTTCTCTCCACCGGACATCGCGTCTATGTTCTTCAACGTCTTGCCCTTCGGCTGTGCCTCTATGATAAGGCCTGCGTTGAATATGTCGTCCTCGTCGGTCAGGCGCAGGTCCGCAGATCCGTTCTCCAGCTCGCGGTACACCTCTTTGAACCTCTTACGGATGGCGAGGAACGCGTCCATGAACGCCTTCTCCTTCTTGCGCTCAATCTCGTCCATCATGTTCAGTATTGCCCTCTTCTCCTCGCGGAGCTTGGATATCCGCTCCTCAATCTCCTGAATCCTCGCCTTCATCTCTTCGTACTCCGTGATGGCACGCATGTTCACCGGCTCAAGGGCGCGCATCTCTTCGAGGATCTCGGCGACGCGGCCCTCCGGGTTCTCGGGCAGTTCCTCAAGCGGCTCGACACCGTCATACTCGCGGAGGTCGGAGTCGAGCTCGGCGATGTTGTTGAGTATGGAGTCAAGCTTCGTTTCGAGTTGCAGGCGTTCACGGTAGAGGCGGTCACGCTCCGCACTCTTCTGGCCGATACTGTTGAGGATCTCCTTGAGGGTGGTTTCAAGGGCATCACGGCGATCATTCAACTTCTCCAGCTTCTCCTTTACTTCAGCTGACCTCTTCTCCGCCTCAACAAGCTTTCCTTCCAGTTGCTGAAGCTCCTCGCTGACCTCCGAGAGCTGTACGGAAAGGGTATCCCGCCTCTCCGCGAGTTCATTCAGCTTCCTCGCGATCTCCTCCAGCTTCTCGGTGATGTATTTTAACCGTTCCTCCTTCTCCTTGGCAACCAGTTCCACCTCGTGGAGTTCGCGGGATACCACGTCCCGCTCCTGGCGCAGGGAAGAGAGCGCCTCGAACAGCGAAACACCCTCGGAACCCGCCTCCTTCTTGACAGTGCGACGCAACTCTGCCTTCCTCATCTCCAGATCGGATATCTCGTTGGCAAGCCGTTCCATCTCCCTCGAAAGCTCCTCGAGGCGTGCCTCAAGACGGGAGACCTCGTCCTCTGCACCCAGCGGTGCCGACTCGATGAACCTCTGGAGCTCCTGCTTCCGTGCATTCAGCTCCGAAAGCCGGGAGGAAACGGACCTGACACGCTCGCGTATCTCCTGCAGGCGGGAAAGAATGGACTTCGCCTCCGCCTCCTTTGAAGAGAGTTCCTGCCTTTTTGCCTCCACGGAGAGCAGCTGCAGAACGGAGGCACCGGAGCGGCGGGAACCACCGCTCATAACACCTGAGCGTTCCACGATATCCCCGTCAAGGGTCACGGCACGGTACTTCCCTGCCAGCTGCTTTGCGTCGTCCACGGTATCGACCACAAGGGTGTCGCCGAAGACGAATGCCATGGCCCTTGCATACTTCTCGTCGTACTTCACGAAGTCCAGCACCCTTCCGAGAACGCCAGGGCTGTGAGGCACGTCAGTCAGGCGGTAGGAGACGCGATCCATGGGAAGGAAAGTGGCACGGCCGAGGTTGTGCTTCTTCAGATACTTTATCGCATCGGCGGCAGCATCTGCGGTATCCACTACGATGTAGAACAGGCGACGGCCTGCTGCCGTCTCTATTGCCGCCTCATACTTCTTGTCATACTTTATGAGCCGGAAAACGTAATCGTGAATGCCAAAAAGCTCACCCCTGCTCTGGGCCCTCTTCAACGCCTCGAGGACTTCCACGTCAACGCCCAGTGATTTCAGGGCACTTGCCGCACCCCTGTAGGAGCCGAGCTCCTCGCGTAACGCCTTGATCTCCTCCTGAAGCGCCAGGTACTGCTGATTCAGCGATTTCTCAAGCTCAAAAACCTCTTTCTTCGTTCTCTCTAGCTCCCGTATCTCCGCCTCTATCTTCTGGAGCTCATCCCTCGCCCTCTTTACCTTCTCCATCAGTTCTGCCTGCTTCCTGCCGAGTTCCTTTCGGGTGTTGAGCTCACCCATTATGCGGCTGTGTTCCTCGCGAATCTCCATGAAGCGTTTCTGCCTCTCGTCTATCTGGCGCTCCACTTCGAGGAGTTCCGACTCGGCAGCCCTCTTCTCCGATTCAAGTTCAGATATCTTCTTCTCGATCTCCGCGATGCGGGCATCCACGCTTTCCAGTGCGGTTCTCTTCTCCTCCAGACGGGCGCGGATGCTTGCATACTCCTGCTCTATGAACTCCTTCTCGGACTGCAGGCGATCACGCTTCGTGGTAAGGTCTATGATCTCCCTGCGGACCCGCTCAAGATCCTGTTCCAGCGACTCCTTCAGCGCCTGCTTCTTCAGCAGTTCTTCCCGGACGGACTCCAAAAAGCCGGCGCCCATCTTCGAGTAGATCTCACGTATCTCGGCGTTCAGCCGCTCCAGTTCTTCTTCCGTCCCCTTTCTCCTCTCTTCAAGATCGTTCAGCGTGTTCTGGACGGACTCCAGCTCCCTGTCAACCGCCTCAAGGCGGGAACGGATCCGTTCCGCGGACTTGTTCAGCTCGTCACGCCTCGCGAGCAGGATTGTCTTGCGCAAACGTCTCAATTCCTCTCTGAGTGCCTGATACCGGAGGGCAGCATCGCGGTCTGCCTTCAACTGTTCCAGAATCGCCTTTCTCTCACCGAGTATCAGCTCTGCATCCTTTATCTTCTCCTCGACCGCCTCAAGTTCCTTCACTGCCTCCTGCTTGCGTTCCTCGTATTCAGAAACGCCGGCAACATCATCGATGATGGTCCTCCTCTCCTTCGGTGTCATCTTGACGACCTTCGTTATGTCCCCCTGCAGGACGATGTTGTAACCGTTGGGTGAAATGTTAAAGGACGCGAGGAGGGAGAGAACATTGCTCCTTGTGGTTCTTTTTCCATTGAGCCGGTAGACGGAGTGGCCCTTCCGGTCTATCTCCCTTGTGATCTGGTACTCCTTTCCGTCCGGCCCCTCGATATCCATGGAGACAATGGCACGCCCGTCCCTCGCTTTGTGGTATACAAGGTCTGTGAGGCGGGACGCACGAATCGACTTGAGCCGGCCCTCACCCAGAACGAAGACGATGGCATCGATTATGTTGCTCTTCCCCGACCCGTTGGGCCCCATGATGCCGGTGAAGCCAGGGGCGAATGGGATGTTCGCGGTGCGGAATGACTTGAAGTTCTTTAGTGTGAGTCGCTTTAGGCGTGCCGGCATCTCAAAGAAAAAGGAGGCAAACAATAAAAAGGAAGATCAGAACGCCCTCACTACCTTTTTAAAATCTCCCGATCCAAACTTCTTAGCCCGATGACCGGGTGGAGGTGCTTTTATGGCAAAGAGTTACGTGAGGTTTGAAATGCCAAAGGAACTTGCAGACAAGGTTCTTGAGGCAGTTAGGGTTGCCCGCGATACCGGGAGGGTAAGAATCGGCACAAACGAGACGACGAAGGCCGTTGAGCGCGGCCAGGCAAAGCTCGTAGTCATCGCAGAGGATGTGGATCCTGAAGAGATCGTTATGCACCTGCCCATCCTCTGTGAGGAGAAGGGGATCCCCTACGCATACGTGCCCTCCAAGAAGGAGCTCGGATCCGCCGCAGGCATTGAGGTATCCGCTGCCGCGGTGGCCATCGTGGACCTGGGTCAGGCGAAGGATCTCGTGGCGGACATCGTGAAGCAGATCGAGAGCATAAAGAAGTGATGAGCCATGGCAGAGGAAGAGTCCAGGGGGACTCCCGCGCAGGTCGTTGAGATCGTCGGCCGCACGGGAGTCCACGGAGAGGTAACACAGGTCATGGTAAAGATACTAGAGGGCCCGCAGAAGGGCAGAGTGCTGCGCAGAAACGTCCTCGGGCCTGTAAAGGTAGGGGATATCGTAATCCTGCTGTCCACACGCCACGAGGCGAGGGAGATCAAGGCACGGTGAGGACAATGACAGAGTGTTCGTTCTGCGGAAGGGAGATCGAGCCGGGGACGGGCATCATGCTCGTCCTGAACGACGGGAAAGTCCTGCACTTCTGTTCCCACAAGTGCCTGGCGAACTACCGCCTCGGCAGAAACCCCAGAAAGGTGAAGTGGACGAAGGCATACCGCCTCGCCAAGGCGGAGCGCCAGAAGAGCAGTGCATAACCCCCTCTTTTTTATTACCCTTGTTCCGTAACTATTTCTCAGTAGTTACAGGTGATGGTCATGCCCACGGTCTTCCTCCCCAAGGAGATGGACAGAAGGGAGATGTACCTTGAACTTCTGCGGATGGCGAAGGAACTGAGGGAGAAGTATGACATACGCTTCTCTCGGAACGCGGAGGACGAAGTGGAGGCGCTCTACGGGATCATGAAGGCGCTCTACGAGCTCACGAGGGCAGAGATGGAGGCACAGAAGCCCGCAAAGAAGAAGCGGTCAAAGAGAAAAAAGAAGAAGCCCGGCGTTGAGAGGACGCTGCTCTTCGTCAAGCCGGACGGCGTTCGCAGGGGCCTGATTGGAGAGGTGATCTCGCGCATAGAGAAGGCGGGTCTGAAGATCATAGGGCTTAAAATGGTCTGGCTCGACGAGGAGTGGGCAAAGAAGCACTACCCCGACGAGATGGCAGTAAAGATCGGTGAGAAGGCGAAGAAGGCGTTCCTTGAGCGCGGTCAGGAGTTCCCGTGGAAGGAGGAGGAGTACGGTAAGGCCATCCTGGAGGCGCTGAGGCGATACGTGACCAGCGCGCCCATCGTCGCCATGGTCATCGAAGGCCCGAGGGCCATAGGGAAGGTCCGTGCCATCGTAGGGGATACAGCGCCGTCAAGGGCAGCCCCGGGGACCATACGCGGCGACTTCGCCTGCGACGACTACGAACTGGCAAACCTGCAGACGAGAAGCATATACAACGTGGTCCACGCCTCCGACAGCGAGGGCGCTGAGAGGGAGATCAAGGAACTCTTCAGCGAGGACGAGTTATACCCCGAATACACAACGCTCTACGAGGAGATGCTGGGGGAGTTCTGATCCCCCCACAATTTTTTAATTTTGCAATTGCATAATTATACCATGGCAACAATTACCACAATACCCATTCGGAAAGAAACACGAAAAATTCTGGAACCGCTCAAGGGAAACAGGACTTGGGACGAATTCCTTCTGGAGCTGGCGGAACTGAAGCGAAAAGAGCTGAAAAAGGATTTGAAACTGCTGAGAGAACTCGTGGATACAGATAAAATAGAAAGAGCGGAGACGTGGGCGCGATGATTCTAATAGACACAGACGTGCTCATCGAGATGATAAAGGGGCATGTCGAACCACCAAGAGAGCCGTTAGCCATAACCACAATCACACTCTACGAATTCCTGCGCGGTGCAAAAGATGTGGGTGCTGCTGCAGAGATTTTAGAAAGAGATTTCGTAATACTGCAGGAAACACCGCAATCCATACGAATATCCGCGAGGATTTGGCAGGATTTAAAGAAAGAGGGGAACATCGTGGCAGATGCAGATATCATAATTGCTGGAATATCCATAGCTAACAAAGTACCCATCTGGACCAACAATAGAAAGCACTTCCAGCAGTTCGAACGATACGGGCTGAAACTCTACGACCCCACACGCCGATTATAAAACAATCGCACCAATTCTTCTTATTCCGGGGTGATTCTCATGAAGATACGCCAGCCCATAGTCACGGTTCTGGGGCACGTGGACCACGGAAAGACAACGATTCTTGACAGAATCCGGCGAACGAGCGTCCAGAAGAAGGAAGCAGGCGGAATTACGCAGCACATAGGCGCAACGGAGGTTCCCATTGACGTGATCCAGAAGATTTCTGAACCGCTCGCGAAGATGTTCCCCGTTCAGTTCAAGATCCCTGGACTTCTGTTCATCGACACACCGGGACACGAGGCGTTCACGAATCTACGAAAGCGTGGCGGGAGCATTGCAGACATCGCGGTTCTCGTGGTGGATATCAATCAGGGGTTCCAGCCGCAGACGCACGAGGCCATCGAGATCCTCAAGACGTATAAGGTCCCGTTCATCGTGGCCGCGAACAAGGTAGACGCAATAACGGGCTGGCAGAGCAAGGAAGACGAGCCCATAACGCTTGCACTCAAAAGGCAGAGGCAGGACGTTCTGCAAGAACTCGACATGAAGATATACCAGATCGTGGCATCCTTGGCGGAGTATGGCTTCGATTCGGAACGCTACGATAGAGTAACCGACTTTACAAGGCAGATCGTAATCATACCAACCTCCGGAAAGACGGGAGAAGGCATTCCAGAACTGCTCCTCTACATTGCGGGCCTTGCCCAGAAATACCTTGAAAAGAGGTTGGAGATCGACGAGAACGCCCCTGGAAAGGGAGTCGTTCTCGAAGTAAAGGAAGAGACAGGCATAGGGACGACGCTGACGACGATCCTCTACGACGGGGTCATACGCAGGGGGGACCACATCGTATTCGGCACGAAGAACGGACCGAAAGAAACGAGAATACGCGCGTTGCTCAAACCGAAGCCGCTGGATGAGATACGCGACCCGAGGGATAAGTTCATGTCCGTGGAGGAAGTCCACGCGGCGGCGGGTCTCAAGATCGCGGCACCTGACATCGAGGATGCCCTGCCGGGGTCTCCCATACTGGTGGTCAGGAGCGAGGAAGAGAAGAGGGCAGCCATGGAGAAGGTGAGAAAGGAGCTGGAGAGCATATCGTTTGAGACGGACGAGATAGGGCTTATCGTGAAGGCGGACACGCTGGGATCGCTAGAGGCACTCGTTAGGATACTGCGGGAACACGGATACCCCGTCAAGAAGGCAGAGATAGGTAACGTGAGCAAGCACGACGTGATGGAAGCACACGTGGTTCGGCAGAAGGACCGCTACCTCGGCGTTATCATCGCGTTCAACGTGGGCCTTGAGCCGGGCGTCGAGGAGGAGGCGTTCCGGCTGAACGTACCCATAATCAGGGAGAACGTCGTATACCGTATAATGGAGCGATACGAGCAGTGGAGAGAGGAAGAAAGGGAACGTGAGAAACGCGAGAAGCTGTCGAAGCTCATACTTCCGGGCAAGTTCAAGATACTGGACGGCTACGTCTTCCGCAGGAGCGATCCGGCAATCGTTGGCGTTCGTGTGCTCGCGGGGGTCATAAAGCCGAAGTATCCGGTCATGAGGGCAGATGGCAGACCTGTGGGCACAATAAAGGGCATGCAGAAGGACAAGAGAAGCGTCGACGAGGCATATGAAGGGGAAGAACTTGCAGTGGCAATACAGGGGCCCCTCGTGGGACGCCACATCTTCGAGGGTGATATCCTGTATACGGACGTGCCCAACGACCACATAAGGGAACTGCTGAAGAACAGGCACCTCATCCCGGACTCCTATGTGGAACTACTGCAGGAGATCATCGAGGTGAAGAAGAAACGCGGCGAGGAGGAGGAATGACCCTTTAAAACGTTCCCACATCATTCGTAGGTAGGAGGGATAGCCATGAAACTCGTCATATCCGACCCAAAGACCGGCAAGGCATACCAGAAGGAGATTAGCGACGAGGAGGCACAGATATTCGTCGGCAAGAAGATTGGGGACGAAGTGGACCTCTCCCCAATAGGGCTCTCGGGATACGTGGCTGTCATCCGCGGCGGCACGGACAAGGACGGTTTCCCTATGCGCCCCGACGTCCACGGCACGGGCAGGAAGAGCGTGCTCATCGGCTCCGGACCGGGGATCCGCAAGAAGCAGCTGAAGTATAAGGGGGAGAGGAGAAGAAAAACGGTCCGCGGGAACACCGTGGATCTCGATATTGCACAGCTCAACCTGAAGATCGTGAAGGAAGGTAAGCAGAAGCTGGAGGAGATATTTGGTGGCGGCGAAGGAGAAGCCCAGGCAAGCTGAAGTCAACATCGGCATGATAGGGCACGTGGACCACGGAAAGACCACTCTGACCTATGCCCTCACCGGGCAGTGGACGGACACGCACTCTGAGGAGCTGAAGAGGGGTATTTCCATCCGCCTGGGCTACGCCGACGCAATTTTCTCCAAAATACCCGGAAAGGAACCGCCCGAGGCATACACCACGGGTTACAACCCAGAATGGGAGGTTCTGAGACGTGTCTCCTTCGTTGATGCTCCCGGGCACGAAACGCTCCTGGCCGTGATGCTCTCCGGCGCCGCTATCATGGACGGTGCCGTCCTCGTCATCGCAGCAAACGAGCCGTGCCCGCAACCGCAGACGGAAGAGCATCTCCTCGCACTGACCGCCACGGGAAGGAAGAACATCGTGGTGGCACAGAACAAGGTTGACCTCGTCTCAAAGGAAGAAGCAAAGAAGAATGCGGAGCAGATACGCGAATTCCTTGCCAAATACGGCTACGAAGATGTTCCAATCATACCCACGTCCGCCCACCACAAAATCAACGTAGATGCCCTGATCGAGGCCATGGAGATATTCATACCCACGCCGAAGCGTGACGAGTCAAAGCCGTTCCGCATGTGGGTGGCCCGGTCCTTCGACGTGAACAAGCCCGGGACCCCGCCGGAAGAGATAAAGGGCGGTGTCCTCGGCGGATCCATAGAGCAGGGTGTCGTGCGCGTGGGGGAGGAGATCGAGATCTCCCCGGGACCGGAAGGCGAGCCCATCATAACGGAGGTCGTATCACTCTCCTCCGGATCAGACACGCTGGAAGAGGCGCGACCCGGTGGGCTGATAGCGATAGGGACGGAGATAGACCCCGCATATGCAAAGGGAGACAAGATGAAGGGTCAGATCGTGGCCAAACCCGGTACCCTGCCAGAGCCCACCACGGAGTTCACCATGGAATACCACGTGCTGGAGCGCAAGGTGCAGAAGGTCGAGCACCAGCCCTTCAAGTACCAGGAGATGCTCGCACTGGCCATAGGAACCATGCCGGCGGCGGGCATCGTCATGTCCGCAAAGAGCGACGAGCTCACGATAAGAACGAAGAAGCCGGTAACGGTGCCCGAGGGCACGACCATAGCAGTCAGCAGGAAGATAGGGAATAGATGGCGTCTTGTGGGCTACGGTGTTGTGAAGTGAGACCGATCGTCGTTGTGGACACGAACATGCTTCTCGTTCCCTTCCAGTTCGGCGTGGACGTGTTCGAGGAGATCCGACGGCTCGTGCCCAACGCCCGGATCGTCGTTCTCAAGGGCAGCATAAGAGAACTCGATAAGATCGCACAGCAGGGCGTGAAGGAGAGGAAATACGTAACGCTTGCCAAGAAGCTCATATCCATAAACCGTGTGGAGATCATTGACAGGGAGGGACCGGTGGACACGGAGCTGGTGCGCCTCGCAAAGGAAGGTGCCATCGTGGCGACAAACGACCGCGAGCTGAAGAGGCGTGTTTGGGAAGCGGGCGGCAGGGTCATCGCCCTCCGTGAAAAGAACCGACTGGAACTGTTCTAACGTGGCACAATCTTAAACCTTTCGCCCTCATTTATTCTGTATAATTTTGAAGCGTGATCGCCATGTTTTACAAGTACGTGATCCGGGACACGGTTCGCGTGCCGCCAAACCGTCTGAAGGGAGATCTGAAGAAGGAAGTGCTCGCAGAACTGAAGGAGACGTATGAGGGCATAGTGGACGAGGATCTGGGAGTGATAATAGCCGTTACGGAGGTCAAGGAGACGGGAGAGGGCAAGGTCATCTGGGGAGATGGCGGCGTCTACGTGGACACCGTGTTCGAGGTGCTGGCATACAAGCCCCTCGTCCAGGAAGTTGTGGACGGCTACGTGACGGACATCACGGAGTTCGGCGCGTTCGTCCGCATCGGGCCCATGGACGGGCTCGTTCACGTGTCTCAGATCATGGACGACTTCGTCCGTTATGATCCGTCTGTTCCCGCGTTCATCGGCAAGGAGTCAGAAAGGATACTGAAGATCGGGGACAACGTTCGAGCGCGCATCGTCACGGTGGCCATCAGGAACTCCATAGCGGACACAAAGATAGGCATGACGATGCGCCAGCCGGGACTGGGCAAATGGGAGTGGATCGAAGCGGAAAAGAAGAAAGCGGCACAGGAGGGTAAGTAATGGCGAAGATCGTATACAAGGCGTGCAGGAACTGCCGCTATCTGGTGGAAGTGAAGGCGGATAAGTGCCCTAACTGCGGATCTGAGGACTTCACGAAGCTCTGGCGCGGATACATCATAGTCGTGGATCCCGACCGCTCTCAGATCGCCAAGAAAATAGACGCGAAAATACCCGGACCCTACGCCATAAAGGTGGCAAGGTGATCGCATGGAGATCAAGATTGCATCCGAGAGGGAAAACCCGCTGCTGGGAAGAAAGGAGATGTGGGTCGTCGTCAGGGCAAAGGAGACCCCCAGGCGTGCCGAGCTCAAGACACGCCTCGCCGCGGAGCTCGGCGTGGACGAGAAGCTCATAATAATCGACAAGATCCGGACCATAGCCGGTACCTCCGACTCCGAGGTCTACGTGAAGGTCTACAAGGATGAGGAGTACCTGAACAAGATCGAGCCGAAGCACATGATCGAACGGAACAAGGTGGTGGAGGAAAATGCCGAAAACGAAGGGCAAGCCGAGTCACAAGCATAAGAAGTACAAGGTAGAGGACGGCAAGCTCGTCCGTCTCGGCCGCACGTGCCCCAAGTGTGGCCCTGGCGTGTTCCTGGCCGAGCACGAGGACAGATGGCACTGCGGTCGCTGCGGCTACACGGAGTTCAAGAAGAAGGCAGAAAAGCAGTGATTTTATTCACATCCCTCCCTATTTCTCTGTGATCGTTCTGGGCATTGAGTCCACCGCGCATACGTTTGGCGTGGGCATCGTGGACGAAGAGGGCAATATTCTCGCGGACCAGAGGATACAGTACAGGCCAAAGGAAGGGGGCATCCGCCCGAGAGAGGCCGCCCAGATGATGAGCGAAAGGGGAGCGGAGGTAGTAAAGGCAGCGTTGGACGAGGCAGGAATAGGGATGGAGGATATCGATGCCGTCGCATTCTCCATAGGCCCGGGACTCGGCCCCTGTCTGAGAACGGGGGCCATCGTGGCTCGATTCCTTGCAAAGAGGTTCGGCAAGAAGCTTGTTGGCGTAAACCACTGCATCGCCCATATAGAGATTGGAAAACTCGTGGAACGGCTGGAGGATCCGCTGGTGGTCTACCTATCAGGTGCAAACACCCAGATCATCGCGCTGGCAAACGGACGATATAGAATCTTCGGGGAAACGTTGGACATCGGGCTGGGCAACCTGCTTGACTCGTGGGGGAGAGCCGTGGGCATCCCCTTCCCGGCCGGCCCGAAGATAGAAGAATTGGCAAGGGGAGGGAAGAAATTCATACCGCTACCCTACACGGTGAAAGGTTCGGATCTGGCGTTCTCCGGGCTGTATACGGCAGCGGTGAGGGCAGTTAAGAAACACTCTATAGAGGACGTGGCATACTCGCTGCAGGAAGTTGCGTTCTCCATGGTGGCGGAAGTGGCAGAGAGGGCACTGGCCCACACGGAGAAAAAGGAAGTGCTGCTGGTGGGGGGCGTTGCCGCCAACAAGCGCCTGCAGGAGATCATCCGTCTCATGGCGGAGGATCACGACGCCACGTTCCACGTGGTGCCCATGAAGTATGCGGCGGACAACGGCGTAATGATCGCATGGACCGGCGTTCTCATGCTGAAGGCAGGGATGGAGACGCGCCTTGACGAGCCCATAAACCCCAAGTTCAGAACGGATCAGGTGGACGTGCTCTGGATGAAATAGTGCAAGTGGGTCCGCCGGGATTCGAACCCGGGACCTGCGGCTTAGAAGGCCGCCGCCATATCCAGACTAGGCTACGGACCCACGGTAACGTTCTATGGCCGGATGTGCGTGGGGTCGCAGACCCCACCCGCGGGCGCCCCACCGAAGCACTCGGTGCCGGGCTAGGCTACGGACCCGCAGAAAAAGAAGCAGCGAATGGTTTAAATGAGATCAGCCATACTCCCTCTTTCTGACGAACTCGTTGTAGAGCCGGGTGTATGACGTTAGCAACATGTAAAGGCCCGCATTGAGCAGTATCAAGGAGAAGAAAAGGAGCACAAGGTTCAGGAAAGGAACGGAGATAGGGAGTGTCGCAAAACCGGCAATTGTGAGTAAGAACCCTGCCACAAAGTAATACGGGCTGTTTCCGGGGCGCAGTTTCCCTCCGTATGCGTGATCCGACAGGAAGAGCAGGGTATCAAAGTAGAACTGCATATACCAAACGATGACCCTGAGCAGGGCGATCACGAAGGCCGAAACGGCAAGGAAGATGAGGGCCGCGCGGTATGGGATCGAATTATCGAACATTAAGTACCCCAGAGACGACGCGGCAAGCACAAGCACTATTATAGCCCCGAGCATCTTCCTTGCAAGGGGCAGGAAGCGGTGCCGATAAGCGCTCGAAAACACGACGTGGTGCCTGACGTAGAGCGATGCGTAAGCGGCCTCCAGCCGTTCAATGGTCTGGAAAAGGCCCTTCGGCAGGAGCACGGAAAGCAGGTGTTCTGCGTCCTTCTCTGTCCTAACGAAGGATGAAAACGCCAGCGAGACCACGTAGAACCAGAACACTGAAGAGAACAGCGGTGACTGTCCTGCGAGCAGAGCAAGTGCAAACAGCGATGCCTCAGATGGCCCGAAAGTCCTTGCCAGAATATGGGCGCCTGTCTTGGGGGACACACCGAAGACAGAACCGAGCACCACGAGGGATATGAAGTTCTGGAGGAGGCTAAGAAACGCTATAACCACGAAGAGAATGCCCGCAGCCGGAGGGAACGTTGTCCCTGCCCACGCACCGATGCCCACGAGAAACACAATGGGCAGAACGTCCTGTATTGCCCCTTCAGCCCAGTGGAGCTTCAGATCGTACACGAGATGGTGGAAAACCACGCCAAAGACGAAGGCAAGTGCGAGGTACCCGACATGCCCTCCGGTGGCCAGTGCAGCCACAGCGATGAAGACGAGTGAGCTGAGAATTGGGCCGCCGGAATACATAAGGAGGAGATATGCGAGGGCGGCGACAAGGATGGAGTGGAACGGCTCTCCGGCAACGTAAAGGAGCACCAGAGCGGAAATAAGGGCATCCATGGCAAGCAGGGAATGTTCTATGAGCGCGTAAGAGGTTCCCCTGCCCCAGCGAACCACGAGTGCAGAGGAAGTCGAGAGGAGAAGAGCAGCGATTGCGGAAATCTCAATACCCACTCCGGCGAAGTAGAGAACCGTGAAGAACAGGGCAAAGCCCACGACGAGCCGCAGGGGGTGCACGAAGAAGAGCTGCAGGGGTGCGGAGAAGGTCCTCCGGCTGGATGCCATGTACCCCAGATAGGCGAGGAGAAACGCGAACGCATAGAGAAAGAGGTAGCCCCTTTCAACCGATGTCAGGCCCGCACCGAAGAGAGAGCCGGTAAGTACATAACCCACGTGGGGCAGGAACCCCACAAAGGCGAAGAGACGGCCCACGAAGTATGCAAGAATGACAAGAACTCCCAGCGCCACGGCGGCGTATCCCGCTTTCATCAGAAACATCTGGGGCGAAGCACAATATA
The DNA here is from genome assembly GCA_030445695.1 of Candidatus Iainarchaeum sp. GTDB lineage: Archaea > Iainarchaeota > Iainarchaeia > JAADDC01 > JAADDC01 > SZUA-1452. Next base: position 3,568 of record JASUTF010000001.1, on the reverse strand, counting down.
AAAGTGGCGAGAAATTGGAACTACAGGAGAGTGGATACAGCTTTGAAGAGGCGGGCAAGACGATGAGCGTTACGAACCATTTTCCTGTTTGCGATTCTCACAAGGTGACGGACATAGTCCTTGTTTACCAGAAGTTCCCGCTCGTAAACTGGAACGGCCATGTAGTCGATCCCCCTTATCTCAACGTGGAACTTCACATTGTCTGCTGCCTGTATCCCGGCAATCTTTACGCCGGCACGGTGCGCCACGTTTACCAGACGGAGAGCGCTCTCGAAACTGTCTGCACCCACGTGGATGATGAAGGGATCCACCTTGAACCATAAAACGCTGCCGGAAAAAGAGGATATGGCACCCCACACCTCGTCAAAGATGACCGGACGGTGCCACTTCCGGTAAAAGAAGGATTCCCCTTTCTTCTCGGACGGTGTGGTGGCGAGCAGAACAACCCTTCCCGAGCAGGAGGACGTGGTAACGTAGTGCGTGTTGGCGTTCAGCAGGTCGAGAAGCGGAACAATGGGCGCGTCCACTGACCCTTCATTCTTTGCTCGCTCGTACTTTTTCAGGTTCCTTTCCCTGTAACGCTGCCATTCAGACGAAATCGAGGATCGTGTGCTCCTTTTCTTCATCCGTCTCTTCCCCCGAGAGGTAGCGTCGGACTACTCGGTCCACTTCTCCCTTCAACCACTCCCAGTAGCGCGAAGAAGGGATGTTGAGCCGCTGAGAGAGTGAAAAACGCAGACGCTCGCCCTTGTAAACAACTTCATGGCTACCATCTTCCCTTATCCGCCCTTTGAAGACCTTCACGCGCCGCTTACCATCGTCGCTCTCCTGTACAACGGCACCGATGAGCCACCGGCCCGTGCGCCGGAACGGAACAATCTCGACGGTCTTCCACGATACCACGTTTAAAAAAGGTGTGGAGGTGTTTTTATTCGTTCAAGGAGGGTAGCTTATGAGCAAGATCACCTACGTTACGTGTGCGTTCTGTGGAAGGCGTGTGCCGAAGGACAAGGCAGTTCCCCTTTACAAGAGGCCCTCTTGGCTGCCAGACAACGTGGAGGTACAGTACGTGGGCATAGCACAGGAGAAGATCTACGTGTGCATATCCTGCGCCAAGCACAGGGGAATCTCCTTCGCGGACTGGAGAAAGAAGATAGTCCGCGACGACCAGAGGCACAGGGAGAAGGCGAGGAAAGCCGCGCTGGGCAAGAAACGTGGCGGAAGAAAAAAGAAGAGGGCCTGACCCCTCCCTCACTCTATTTTGTACACCATCACCTGCCCGTCGCTGCTAACCCACTGGAACTCGAAATGTTCCAGAGGTGCGTGGAGGAGCATCTTCACAAGGGTTGAATCGTTGAGCTTCTCCGTCAGAATAAGAAGAACGTCCATGACCTTCCCGCCAACGGTTGTTTTGCCCCCGCGGTATGCCACGTAGTTCTTATCTCCCAGCAGGATCTTGAAAGCGGTTTCACTCGGCTGGTAGCTCCCCGGCTCAAACGAAGGTATGCTTTCATAGATGTTCTTGTCCACAGCGGTAACAAGCTGCCCTTGATTGCTAAAGCAGAGGTACTTGTCCCTGTATACCGGGCTGGAGGACTGATAACAATAAAGAACAGCTGCACCGTAGTCCCGGACGCGTGGATCGGCAAGGTTCTCCGTCTCGTAGGCGTATATGGCGAGGGATGGGGCGCCCCAGAGTAAAGACGATTCGACAATGGCGTAGTTCATCCCGCGCTTCCTGGCGATCTCGTAGGACGTGTTCTCGTCGAAGAGGAAGAAGCGGGCCGCCTCGTAATCCGCCTCAAGCCGTGCATTTGTGTTGTCCGTCATAACACCGCGTTCCGTGAAGAAGGTCAGCCAGTGGCCTATGCTCCACCAGTTGAGGAGGTTTGCATCCGGCGGCGTGTTGGCCTCCAGCCACTGGAAGAGTTCAATATATCCGTCCGCGGGCTTGCCGCCAAACATATACATCTCGGTGGCTTCCTGAGACGTTATGAGCGTGGGGACCTTTGATACAGTGTGGAAGACGCCTGTCGCGGCCATGGAAACGGACACGAATACGATCAGCACAGCCATAATGGCCCTGGACCACCTCCCCCAGCGCTTGGAGGACTCCCAGAGATCAGCAAGCAGCACGGCAGATGCAATTGCAATGGGGACGCCGAAGTAATACGCATACTTTAACTTATACCACGCCGCCCACCACGTGAGCGCCACCCAGGCAAGAAGGAAGAGGTACCGCCTGTCCTCGCGGATCTTCGCCCCGAGGAAGGGGATCGAGAAGAGCACAATAACGAAGAGTATGCCATACTTAGCCGGCCAGTTCAGGAAACCTGTGGTCTCCTCCCCGATGATGCGGGACCACGGGCCGCCGGTTAGCGGTTCGATAAATCCGGTATAGGGCTGCACGATCACCGTGTCCGTACTTTGTGAAACGCTCTCCGGCGGGAAAACGATCTTATATATAACGCTCAGGGCGTTGGAGAACCAGCAGTATCCGTTTATGGGACAGGAAAGGGCAGCAAAGAGCAGGGGGACGAATACCACAGCAAGTATCTTCCAATCGGGCGATACGGCATGGGCATTCCTGTCAGGGAAGAGATACGCCGCAAGCACACCTGCGAGCTGGGCCACGAGGATCATAAGGGCGGAACCAAGGAGTGCAGCACCGAAGGAACCCAGATTATAGGGCCTTGTGGCATCCGTCCCGTCAGGAAGGGTAATCTCAAGCACATACGTCCTGTTAGCCGCAGAAAGAACGGTGAGAACCGCAAGTGCCGCAAGGCCCAGTGCCATGTATCCATACTTCGGGTCACCCCTCCTTATCCCGAGAACGGCAGACGCGGCAAAGGCTCCCCAGAAAGCAATGGAAACGTAACTCAGTGCGAGCGTATAAACAGTCGTCATGGAAAGGGTACCAGTCAGGTAGAGCGCGTCGGCCGCCTCCTTCAACGCAAGGGCCTTCACGATGGCACCGGCAAGAACCGCCGCAACTGCACCGGCAATGAGAACCAAATAGAACTCATACTTCCTTACAAACTCCGTACTGAAGTAGCGGGAGAGAAAAACGGCTATGTGGTAGCCGACCCAGAGGAGGGCAAACACGACGGCTGTATATGGAAGGATGTAAAATCCCTGCCAAGATATCGCAGCAAGGAGCGCTGTCACGGCCGCCAGGGCGAGCCAGCCAAGGAAATGTTCACGCTTCCTGGCACCGTAAGCCACCATGGAGAAAAGAACTGCAAGCACGAGGATGAAAGAGGTGGCGTCGTCCTCGTAGAAGCTCCCCATAGTCCTGTAAACATAACCGGGGTTCGTGGCAGCAAAAACACCGGTGAGAATACCAGCCAGCGGGCCTGCAACGACCACACCGATCAGGGCAGCGATCATAGAACCGAAGGCACCGAAGATCGCCGGTAACCACTTGAAAACGGTGAGCAGCTTCATCTTATCGTATGTAGCACCGTAGAGCGCCCTGTATACCCATGCTGGAAACTCCATGGAAAGTTCCCACTGGGTCGGAACGGGATCGAAACCCCTGAACGCGATTGGGTCGTACGGTGGGAGA
>JASUTF010000014.1 GCA_030445695.1 Candidatus Iainarchaeum sp. | reverse complement strand
AGCCGATCCCGTGAAGCGTGTTGTGCTCGAAACGGAGGTGTTAGTGTTGAGAATGGTGTTTTTGCACAGTGACTGGATAGAGTTTGAGCCGCTGGAGAAGGCAGTAAAGGCGGCAGAAGAGGTTGAGAAGGAGAAGAAGAGGATTGAAGATGCGCTCGTCGTGCTGGTGAGCGTTGAGAAAGGCGACGAGGCAGTAATCGAGGAGAGCATCGCGCAAATAGAGGACGTGGCAACGCAGGTAAAGGCAAACAGAATCGTCCTCTACCCGTGGGCGCACCTCTCTTCGAACCTGGAGAGCCCAGAGAAGGCACTGGAAATCATGAAGAAGATGGAAGAGATACTCAGGAAACAAGGGTACGAGGTGTATCGCGCGCCCTTCGGATGGTACAAGCGCTTCAGCATTTCCGTCAAGGGCCACCCACTCTCCGAGTTGTCAAGGGAGGTAAAGAAGGCCTTTGACTCGCAGGAGAAGGGCGAGGAGGAAGAAGAGGGCAGCCACTACAGAATAGTGGACCACTTCATCGTCCTGCCCGACGGGAAGATAGACAAGGTGCGTGACGAGTATAAGAAGAAGTATGTGGGCGTTTCAGCCGTTCTCAAGGACGAGTTGGGCGGAGAGTTCAGCGACGAGCCACCGGCGCACGTGGAGCTCATGAAACGTTTGGGCATCGCGGGAAGGGAACCCGTGGCGGACGCAGGATGTTTACGATGGTTGCCCAACGGTGCGTTCATGTTCGAACTGGTGCGCAGACGTGCGTGGAACGAGATCGTGGAAAAGCACGACTACGTCTACCCGATTGTGAGTCCAACCATCATCGACAAGTCAGACGAGGGCGTGAGGTGGTTAATAGACCACTTCCCGGAGCGCCACTACAAGGTCATACCCGGTGGAAAGGTACCCAAGGAGAAGGAGCTATTCCTGAAGACCGCAGGCGACTACGGGGTATTCTCCATGCACAGGGATACCACGTATTCCTACAAGGACCTCCCCGTCTGTCTGGCAGAGCTAGAGGTGGACTACCGTTACGAGCAAAGAGGAGAACTCCGAGGCATGCACCGAATAAGAGAATTCCACATGCAGAACATGCACACCATATGCAAGGACATAGAACAGGGCTGGAAAGTCTTCGAGGATATGTGGAAGAGCATAGCGAATATCTTTGAGGATATGGGATTCGGAGCGGACATCTTCGTGGTCTACAGCGAGCGCGACATATGGGAGAAGAAGAAGGATGACATAGTGAGATGGGCCAAGGAGTACAACAAGCCCATAATCGTCTTCATAGTGGAGGCGCAGGGCGTCTACATGGCTGCGTGGATCGACCTGATCATCGTGGACTCCAAGGGCAGGCCCATTGAGGCGGGGACTGCACAGTTAGACACTAGGAGTTCCGAACCGTGGAAGATGTTCTACGTGGACGAGAACGGAAAGAAGCAGAAGGCAATCATCGTTCACGCGGGGTTCGGCATGGAGCGTGCCTTCGCGGCGATGCTGGAGAAGTTCGCGAGAGAGGGCAGAGCGTACTACGAGGACTGGTTGGCGCCCATACAGGTGCGCGTCATTCCAGTGAGCAAGGAGTATCTGGACTACGCAGAGGATGTTGCAAAGAAGCTCAACGCCATGAAGGTCCGTGCAGACGTGGACGACAGTGACGAGACGCTGGGCAAGAAGGTAAGGAGAGCGCACACCGAGTGGATAAGGTACATCGTGGTGGTGGGCGCACAGGAGAAGGAAAAGGGCGTTATCGCAGTAACGGACAGGGCAGACGGCAGCAAGAAGGAAATGACCGTAGAGGAACTCGCAGGGAAGATAAAGAAGAACTGCGAGGGCAAGCCCTTCGTTCCCAAGATCGGCCCGCTCTACGTGAGCAGAAAGCCCACGCTCGGGATGTAATCCCGAAACCTTTTTATTTTTCCAATTCGTTCTTCTGGTATGGGCTACCTGGGAGAGGCATGGAGAGCATACAGGGAGCACTTCGCAGTTCTTGCAACACTTGGAATCGCGTCTGTTGTCCTTACAACGCTTTTGTCCTACACGCATGCCAGCATTCTGAGCACATACGTGACACCACTCCTCACGATAGCAGCATACAAGGCAGTGGAAGGGGCGATCAACTGGAAGGGCGCAGCGGTACAAGCACTGCGGGCCTGGATCGCGCAGATGCTCGTGGGGATAGGGCTGGCACTCGCTTTTGGCCTCATCTTTGTGGTGGCTTTTATGGCAGCGCTGGCGGACCCTGCAGTGGGGATAGCGCTGAGCGTCGGTCTCGGAATACTCGTAATACTGGTGGCCGTAAGGTTCATTTTCATCCCCTACTTCGCACACAGGGGCTACGACCCGCTTGAAACGATAAAGAAGTCGTGGAAGCGTGGCTGGAAACCTGCTATCATTGCTGGGCTTGAAGTACTCCTGATCTGTATAATGAGTGGATTACTAGCATTGGGCATCGCTTTCCCCGCAATCAAGGCGACGATTACAAGTGTTAAAACAACACTCCAATCCCTGCCCAAGGAGCAGGTGGAAGCAGCCATTCTGAACGCAGCATGGGCCACAATCACTGCCCCAGAAAACATTGGATTCGTAATAGCGGCAATGGCAGTTTGGGGGCTTTTCACACCGCTCGCGTGGCTCGTGATCTACTTCGGGGCAAAAGAGGAGTAAAATATGTTCAAAAAGGCGTGGGAACTGCTGGCAAGAAGAAAGAGGGCAATCACTCCATCGCTGGCGGGGGTTCTCCTCTCCGCGGCTATCCTCGCCATCTCCCCCACGTTCGGAGCACTGGGCTTTGCATTAGGGATCGTTATCGCACTCATCGTTCTCGATATTGGCAGATCCCGAACACTCACGATACTTGGAGGGAAGGGCGACTGGAAGGGCGTCTGGAGGCGCATCTGCGTTGACAGCGGTTTCCTAGCCCTTGCCTCCCTCCTGGTTCTCATCCTGCCAATAAGCGAGGCCGTGGCAGTAATGCAGGGGGACTATGTGACCGCCAGTGTTATAGGGATCCTCTGGTATTACCTGCTGGCAGTATACATCCTGTTCCTCGTCGAGTTCTTCCCGATGGGATACCTGGTTGCCGTAAAGGGAAAGAGCGTGGAAGGGGCACTTATAGAATCTGCGAAGATGTTCAGGAGAGGCAAGTGGAGGCAAATGAAGAGAGCGATCATCTACTGGGCATTTATAGTCGTCTGGGTGCTCATAAACTGGATCGTAACACTGCTGAACGGCACGGCAGCCACCATGGTGTCCATTGTTGCTTTGTTGTTCGCTGGGGCCTTCCTCATACCCTACATGGAAGCGGTATACGTGGTGCTCAACGAGGGACCATAATTTAAACGCTTCGTGATGGATATGTTTTGCCAAGGGGGCGTAGCGTAGCCTGGCAGCGCGTCGGGCTCCAGAGTCCCTCGCTCCACTCTGGAGCGATGAGGCACGGCCGATGATTAACTTTGGGTCTGAGACGGGGAGACCCGAAGGTCCGGGGTTCGAATCCCCGCGCCCCCACTTCCCTCGCTTCTGAGGGGTGGGCCCGTGGCGTAGCCTGGCACCGAGTGCTTCGGTGGGGCGCCCGCGGGTGGGGTCTGCGACCCCACACACATCCGGCCAAAAAATCTGGCTTGGGCCCGTGGCGTAGCCTGGATAGCGCGTCGGGTTGCGGACCCGAAGGTCCGGGGTTCGAATCCCCGCGGGCCCACTATGCTTTTTATGGAAGTTCCCCAAAATGAATACATGGCCGCCGAAAGCTTAGGAGTGACTACAAAGAAGGAGGAGAACTTCTCGGACTGGTATGTCGAGGTCGTGCGTAAAGGAGAATTCATAGACCAGAGGACGCCCGTCCGCGGCTGTGACGTGTTCATGCCGTGGGGTTACGCAATCTGGGAGAATATAATGCACTTCGCCGACCCGCTGTTCAAGGAGCATGGGGTGAAAAACGCATACTTTCCTACGCTCATCCCTGAATCGCTCCTGACGAGGGAGGCGGAGCACTTCGAGGGCTTCGTCCCCGAAGTGGCGTGGGTCACGGAAGCGGGCGACTCAAAACTGGGGGAACGGCTGGCACTCCGCCCGACGAGCGAGACGATCATGTACTACATGTATGCCCAGTGGATCCGCTCATACAAGGACCTGCCTCTCCGGATCAACCAGTGGGTAAACGTATTCCGCTGGGAGACCAAGGCAACGCGCCCGTTTTTGAGGTCTAGGGAGTTCCTCTGGCAGGAGGGCCATACAGTCCATAGAACGCTGGAGGAGGCAGACCGAGAAGTGCTGGACATGATAGACGTTTACAGGAAGGTGTTCGAAGAACTGCTGGCACTCCCTTCGATCGTCCTCAAACGCACAGAAAGCGATAAGTTTGCAGGCGCGCTGTACACAGTTGCATTTGAGGCGTTCTCCAAGGAGGCGGGGCGTGTAATCCAGATCGGAACAGTCCACAACCTCGGCCAGAACTTCGCAAAGGCGTTTGGCATCAAGTTCCTCGACAGGGACGGGAAAGAGAAGTATGGGTGGCAGACGAGCTGGGGGTTCTCAACACGCCTCATAGGTGCGGTAATCGCCGTGCACGGCGACAACAAGGGCGCAGTCCTGCCGCCACGCGTCGCACCGGTTCAGGTAATTGTCATACCCATCATATTCAAGGGCAAGGAAAAGGAGATCGTTGAGAAAGCACGGGAAATCGGCAAGAAGCTCAAGGAGGCAGGGATTAGAGCAGAGGTGGACGACCGCGACGACTACACCGCCGGCTGGAAGTTCAACCACTGGGAGCTCAAGGGTGTACCTCTGAGAATTGAGATAGGTCCGAAAGACCTGGAGAACGGTGGAGTAACGGCAGCCAGAAGGGACACGGGGGCCCGAGAGTTCATAAAGGAGAAGGACGTGGTCAAGAGAGTTAAGGCGCTGCTGGAAGAGATACAGAAAGATCTTTTCGAAAGGGCAAAGAAGAAGATGGAGGAGAGCATCGTCACGGTCAGAACGGCAGAAGAGGCAAGGAAAGCGGTGGAAAACAAGAAAATAGCCCGTTCCTTCTGGTGCGGTGACCCAGAGTGTGAAGAAAGGGTGAAGGAATTAACGAACGGTGCGGAGATACGCGGTACGAAGTTCTTGGAGATCGAGCACGCAGAGGGGGAAAAGTGTCTGGTCTGCGGCCGTGAGGCAAGCCACGTGGTATACATAGCCAAGAGCTACTGACGGTAAACGACGTACTTTACCCTCTTATTTTCTACCGCATCTCTGATTCTCTTTTCGCGCTCATTAAGGTCTGATTTTCCGGACTTAACTTCCACAAAGACGATTTCCACGTCTTTCCCGTCAGAGAGCCCGTCAAAAACGACGAAGTCCACGGGAGCGCCGATGAAACGGACGTCCTCCGGGTTGTAAGGGAAGTCCTGAAGGTAGGGGACGAGTTGCTCAACGAACTTGCCGCGTTTCACGTCGTAGGATTTGGAGAGAGAGCGGAGGCGGAGGCGGAAGCGGAGTTCAAAGAACAGGTACGCAAGGGCGAAACCGAGAAGAGCACCTGCCAGAATGTAGAGCCACATGGTATAAGAAAACCTTCCACGAATTAAAAACATGGACACGCTCAACGACTTGAGAATCCAATGGCTGGAACGTCTTTTCAACCGTGTAAAGAAATACTGCAAGAGTGGAACGATAAAGGACAAGAACAAGGTCTGCAACCAAATCGAGAGCAAGATCAAGGAGTTAAAATACTCTTACGTTGACGAGAGTGGAGCTCTGGAGTATATAAACTGGATTTTAGATAATTTGAAGGAATTGCGAGACGCTCCGATCGGCTCAGAGGAGGCAAAGCACTGGCTGGACTACACGATATCAGAACTGGAGGACTTTCCGCGCAAATTGAAAATCCCTGTCTCAGAGCCGTTTCAGGTGTTTCGATACCGTTTCGTTGAGATCGTTTCCGTTTCAAAGCACCCCACGTTGAACAATCTGAGGATAACGAAGGTGCGCGACGCGGAGGGAAAAGAGTATACTGTCATCACGAACATAACAGACGTCAAGGAGGGCCAAAAGGCAGCAGTGGTGTTCTTACCGCCGCGGGAGTTCGGGGGCGTGTGGAGTGAGGCGATGTTCGTGGCGTTAAACGTGGAGAAGCCGGAGGACATAGAAGTAGAAAAGTTAAAGGAGCTGAATCAGTACTTCTTCGCCGTCTAGGCCTTCTTCAGCACCATCATCTCGTGGTCCTTCTCGTAGGGGTGTAGATCGACCTCCTCAACAACCTTCAGCCCCCTGGACTCGAAGAAGCGGCGGAACTCTTTGTAGACCTCTTCCGGTTCCTTCGTTACGTCCACGGAGCGCGATTTTATGGCAATGTATGCGTAGCCACCCTTCCTCAGAAAGCGGTCCACGTTCTTCCACAGAATTTCCGCCTGATTGGGGGCAGCAACGTCCTGGTAGACGACATCAACACCACCGATCTCGTCTATAAACTCGCGGACCTCTTCGGGATACTCGTCGGGCTTGCTCGCATCTGCAAGGATCGGGAGAATGTTTCCGCGTTCCTCCGCCACCGCTATGATCTTGGGCATGACGCGAGGTGCTATGTCCACGCCAATAATGGCGGAGTCGTCACCGAGGATGTCGGAAATATGTGATGCCGTCGTCCCCTCCGCTATACCGAGATAGAGGACATTAACACCAGGGTGAAACGCCCATGTCTTTAGCCCGTTTTTGATGGCTGCGGCAAGCTTCGATCGGTATGGGTTCCAGACACGGTACTCCACGCCATCTACTTCGATTAACTGCTCGCCGTAGACCTTCTTTCCCGGGACTCGGTTCCTTGTAAGAATCTTTCCCTCATACTCCCAGACGCCAGGAAAAATCTCCTTGAGTTTCGCCATAATAAAAATGGGAAGGGTAGTGTTCTTTATCGCTTGCCCTTCTTGCCTTTGGACTTCCTCTTACCCTTGAACTTGCCACCCTTTCCCTGGGGCTTTGCACGCTTCGGCGGGTTGGGGTATTTCTCCTTAATCTCCTCAACACGCTGTTCTATCTCCTTCAAGAGTTGCTCAGATATGTCCTTCCCGCCGAAGTAGTCCTCACGGGCGGCTATAGCGAGTTTCGCAGCGATGGCCCGGGCGATTTTGCCCCTCTGCCATCTCTTGGCGTTACGGACAAGCGGGTGCTGGAAGAGAATGCCGTGCTTCGGAGGGGGAGTTCCCTTTGCAAGGTGCTTGAAGAGTGCCTTCTCGGCGCCGAGCACCTGTATCGTGGATGCCGGGAGCATGGCCAGCTTCTTCAACCCGCCGGCCTTCGAAATGAGGCGTGCACCGAGGAGCGGACCGGCAACTGCTGCAACGTTCGGCGCAATCTTCTCCATCTGCTCGCGGATGTAATCAGCAAGACGGTCGCGCATCTCCTTGAGTTCCTTGACGCGGGATGCAAAATCCTGTATCATCTTCAGGTCGTCGCCGGAAAGTTCTGTACCCATGGACTGCGAGGCGACCTCGGCAACGCGCTCAGCAAGCTTTTCGCCGAGCACTGCTTCCAGAACGTCCTTCGTCATCTTTTCACGTGCACCGATCTCCGAAACGAGCCGGACAAACTTCTCGTGGTCCTTGACGAGCTGGTTCACTTCTGGGAAGTGGAGGCCATACCACTCGCGGAGACGCTCAACGAGGAGGTTATACGCCGCGTCCAGGTCGTCCAACGCCTCTATGGCCTGAATGATATAGCGATCCTTCTCAGTATATGCCTCTTCTACCTTCTTCTTCGTCTTTTCCATGACCTTTTTCCTCAGGTCTGCGAGTTTCGTCATCGGTGTCACCGAATATTATATGGTCACGAAGGGATTTAATGGTGTGGGAATTACCGGGCGCCCTCGGTGTCAGAATCGGGAGCACCGGACCGAAGAGACGGCAGAGATTCCCTCCCGGGTGGCTCCCAGACGCCCTCGATCCTGTACCCGCAGTGGGGGCAACGGCCGTTCTCCGTTCTGTCCTCCACGTGGTAGCCGTAACGGACGATGACGGGAGCACCGCAGTTGGGGCAGTATGTGGTCTCGTACTTGGGGTCGCCCACGTTGCCCACGTAGACGTACTTGAGATCCTCCCTGGCGACCTCGTAGAAGCGTGTTAACGTCTCTATGGGCGTGGGTGGGACTTCTGTCATCTTGTAGTGGGGGAAGAAGCGGGAGATGTGCAGAGGGATGGAGTCGTCGATGTCCTTGATGAACCCAACCACCTCGTTGCGGAACCAGTCCTCCTTATCGTTCCAGCCGGGGACGACAAGAACTGTTACCTCGACGTGGAAGCCGTATTTCTTCGCTAACCGGATGTTCCTGCGCACGATTTCAACATCTGTCCCGCCGGTTACTTTCCTGTAAAATTCACCGTCGCCCTTCAAGTCGATGTTCATTGCGTCCAACCAGGAGCGCATATCGCGGAGGACATCTTTGGTGAAGTACCCGTTGGTCACGAAGACGTTGGAGAGACCGTGTTCCTTTGCCAGAACGCCGATGTCCCTCGCGTACTCGTAGAAAATGGTGGGTTCGACGTAGGTGTATGCGATGGATTGTGTTCCGTGATGAAGGGCCAGATCAACGACGCGCTCCGGCGGGACGTATGGCGTGTCGTAGTCCTCAGGTCTCGCCTGGGAGATCTCCCAGTTCTGGCAGTGCAGGCACTTGAAGTTGCAGCCCACGGTGGCCAAGGATAAAATATCGGTGCCGGGCAGGTAATGGAACAACGGCTTCTTCTCTATGGGATCCACCGCAATGCTTATCGGCCTGCCGTAAACCAAACTGTAAAGCGTTCCGCCCCGGTTCTCTCTGACGCCACAAACGCCACGCATCCCATCAGGTATGTAGCAGTGCCTCTCACATAAGTGGCAGCGGACTGCCTTGTCCTCCAGCCGTTCGTAGAACAGGGCTTCCTTTCCCTCCACAGTATAATTGTTCACTCAAGAAGAAATAAATAGTTGCCAACGAAATTATAGCATGGGAATAGAAAAGTTTCTCAAGGACAAAGCAAGGAAAACTGCTAAAGACGCGATAAAAAGAGTGATATCCCACGAGCATCTCTCAAAAATGGTTGGAGGAGAGGAAAAGGAAGGTCTTTTGAGAAACACGCGAGGAGTGCTGCTAGCAGATAAAGAAGTATACGGCATGGCCGCAGGTCTGGGAATGGCAGAGGCAGCAAAATGGGCTGAAAAGTATATGAATAACCCGGAGCTTGACGCAAAGACAAGAACACTCCTGAAAAAAATAAAGAACGCGAAAACCCCGGAAGAATTTGACAAGTACCTTGCTTTGATGTGGAAGCACGGCGATAGACGCGTGGCAAACAAGCTTGCAAGAAGAGCATTTTCTGCCGCTGGAGGAGCTTATGCATACGACAAGGAAAGAAACAGAATAATAGCAAGTCCCGCAGAGACAATCGAAACAGACCCGGTAAGTACAGAGGGTGTTCTGGCACACGAGATAACGCACAAAAGATATGACAATATGCGAGACAGAATCCCTGTACCCCAAGACCCACACATACAAAGGAAGTATAGCGAGGTCGCCGCATTCGCCGCACAGGGTGCCACGTTTGACAATAAACTCTTCAGCAACGACAAAACCCTTGAAAAAATAGCTGCTGCGTACTTCTCGCCAAAGTATATGAAAAGGGACTACGTCCAATTCCAGCAAGAACTGAAGCGCGCATACAAAATTATGAAGAAAAATCCAAAACTTGCATTTGCATACCTGCTCGCAAGGCACATCGCAGAAGACATAGAATGGGCAGCACACAAAAAGAAGGTACGGATCCGGGACGAAATAGCATGGCGTGCTGAAAGATACAGGACGAAAATACGCCGCATTAGAAAAATGCTCAAGCGATAAAAACACGTTCAGACAAAATTCTATGCATGGTTGACAAGAAAGTGCTCAAAAAGAAGTTCCAGGAGGAGTGGGAGAAGCACTACAAACTCCAGTTCTTCGAGGATATGGGGTTTGTTCGCAAAAAATGCAAGGTGTGCGGCCAGACCTTCTGGACGCTGGACCCGGACCGCGAGGTCTGTGGGGAGCCCGAGCACAACGGGTACCAGTTCATAGGCAACCCTGCAGGAAAGAGGCGTTCATACACGGAGACGTGGGACGCAATGGCTGAATTCTACGCCAAGAACGGGCACACGATCATAGACCGGTATCCGGTCGTTGCACGCTGGAGAGATGACCTCTACTTCACGATCGCTTCCATTGCCGTCTTCCAGCCCTACGCGGTGGCGGGAGAGGTGGAACCGCCCGCTAACCCCCTGCTCATCCCCCAGCCCTGTCTCCGATTCAAGGACGTGGAGAACGTTGGACTTTCAGGCCGTCACTTCACGAACTTCGTGATGGTGGGGCAGCACGCGTTCAACAGGCCCGACAAGGAAGTGCTCTGGAAGAACGAGGCCATTGAACTGATCTACAGATTCATGACGGAAGCAGTGGGCATACCCAAAGAGGAGATCGTGTTCCACGAGGACGTCTGGGCTGGCGGCGGGAACTTCGGCCCGTCCATCGAATACTTCGTCCGCGGGCTGGAACTGGGGAATGTCGTGTTCATGCAGTTCAAGGAGACGGATGACGGGTATGAACAGCTGCAGACAAGGGTTATTGACCACGGAATCGGGCTGTCGCGGTTCGCCTGGATATCCAACGGGACGAGGACCGCATACGACGTCGTCTTCCCCAGCGTCATGGAGTATCTGAAGGAGTTCTACACGCCGGATGTCCCCGAAACGGTGCTCAACGAGTTCGCCAAGATGAGCGGGAAACTCAACTTCGACGAAGTTGAGGACATGGGTGCCCTCATGCGCGAGATCGAGCAGAAGCTCAACTATCCCAACTTCTTCGAGCAGTACCGGCCGTTTGCGGAACTCTACGCCATTGGAGACCACACCAAGACCTTACTGTTTGCCGTGAACGACGGTGCATTCCCGTCAAACGTAGGCGGGGGGTATAATCTCCGCGTGCTCGCCAGAAGGATCTTCTCGGACATGGATCGCTACGGCTGGGATATAGATCTAGGAAAGGTGTTCGAGCTCCACGCCAAGGACGTAGAGCCCATGTTCCCCGAGCTGAAAGAAGCGGTGGACCTCGCAGTGGACGTCATGGAGGAGGAGAGGAAGAAATACCACGAGAGCAAGAGAAAGGCGAAGAGCCGCGTTATCACCCTCGTCAAGAAGAAGGGAACACTGGACGTAAATGATTTCGTCACGCTCTACCAGTCCTATGGAATAACGCCGGAGGACGTGAGGGACATAACGGGCATCGAGCCGCCGGCAGGCATCTACTCCATAATCGAGGAGGCCGGCAAGCAGAAGGTAAAGAAAAAGGAAGAAGAGAGCGAACTGCCGGACGTTGAGGGCATTCCGAAGACGTATCCGCTCTACTACGACGACGTGGAAATGATGGAGTTCGAGGCGCGCGTCCTCAAAGTCATCGGCGACTGGGTAATACTGGACAAAACGGCGTTCTATCCGGAGGGCGGTGGTCAGGACGCGGATACCGGAGAGTTAAACGGAGTACCCGTAGTAGACGTCCGGAAGACGGAGAGCGGCGTGATCCTCCACCTCGTGAAGGACGGCAGCAGGTTCAGGGAAGGGGAAACGGTGATCGGAAAGATTAACGAGACGAGGCGGAGAAGACATATGAGGCACCACACAACGGCACACCTCATACTTGCCGCTGCAAGACGCGTGCTCGGCAAGCACGTATGGCAGGCGGGTGCCCACAAGAGCGAGGACATAGCGCACATAGACCTTACACACTACAAGAGGATCACGGACGAAGAGTTAAGGGAGATAGAGCGTCTGGCCAACGAATACGTCATGAAGAATATCCCCGTAAAGACATACTGGATGGGGAGGACGGAGGCAGAGCAGAAGTTCGGAGTGATACTTTACCAGGGAGGAGCAGTGCCAGGAAAGGTGCTCCGCATCGTTGAGATCGATGGGACGGACGCGGAGGCCTGTGGTGGCACCCACGTGAAGAGGACGGGCGACATCGGGCTGATCAAGATCGTAAAGCGTGAGAGCGTTGCCGACGGAGTCGAGAGGATCATATACAAGAGTGGGGACGTTGCGTTGGCATTTGTTCAGGAGAGGGAAGAGCGTCTAAAGAAGGCAGCGGAAGTGCTAAGAGTGCCGGTGGACGAGGTGCCAGCAGCGGCGGAGAAGATGTTTAACCAGTGGAAGGACGCCGAGAAGAGGGCGGAGAAGCTCGCAGAAGAACTGACGAGATACGTGGCGGAGTACGAGAAAGAAAGGGTAATCCTGCTGCCGTATCTTAGCCAGAAGATGGCAGAGAGAATAGCAGAGAAGAAGGGCAAGCCGCTAATACTCATAGGACGGTCAGGAAAGCCCAACGTGTTTGTCTACGCGGACAACGCCGGTGAAATCATAAAGAAACTGGGAGTGCGCGGCGGTGGAAAGGGAGACAAGGCCATGGGCGTGACAGAGGAGCCGGACGAGGTGTACCGGAGAGCAAGGGAGGTGTTCTAACGCTCTCCTTTCTTCTCGTTGAATCTGCCCTCGAAATCGTACCGAAGAGCATACGACACCACAGAGCGGTTCGCCAGTGGTGTAGACGCTTCGGAAGAAAGCCAGAGGAAGCGATACTCGACAGGAACTACATGTGGAGTGCCATGGGCGATCTGGAAGACGCAGAAAGACGCGGGCGCCCAGATATCGTCCATTACTTCCTGCTGAACGTTCTTGAGAGCCCAGCTGGAAAGAAGGGACTTGTGGACGTTTACGTTCACACATACGACGGGAAGATGTTCTACGTGGAGCCGGAGACGAGGGTACCGAGAAGTTATACGCGGTTTGTGGGAATCATGAGTCAGGTGCTCCGAGGTATGGACACGCCGCGGATTCACCCGCTAAAGGACGGTCCGCACGATATTATTGCAAGAAAGAAGAAGGAAGGATATCAGATCGTTGGTATGGACGAGGACGGAGAACTCGCACTTCCGGAAGAAGTATTAAACAGGGACTCTCTCGTTATAATCGGAGGATTCCCCCACGGTGACTTCAGAGGGGGATACAGCGCAGAGAGGTGGATAAAGATTGGGAACGACGTATATCCGAGCTGGGTTGTCGGCGCTGAGGTCGTTGCTGGCTGGGAGAGGAAGTTTCTGTTCAATTGGGTCTGAGCTACCGAAAGAGAAGGGCACATACATCCTTCTGCTCGAACTTGACGGGAGCATAAGCGTGAGAACAAAGTACGGTAGAAGGAATCTCGAGCCGGGAATATACGCATACGTGGGCAGTGCCTTCGGTCCAGGCGGGCTAAGGGCAAGGATTGAGCGCCACTGGAGAAAAGAGAAGAGAAAGCACTGGCACATCGACGATGTGACAACTTCGGATCACTGCAAACAAATAGGAGCATTCGTTTTTCCGGGAGAGCAAATAGAGGGAGAACTCGCGGAAATGCTAGGAAGGGTGTTCAAACCGGTTCCCGGGTTCGGTGCATCGGACAGCAGGGAGGACACTCATCTCTTCCAAATCCAGCGGGACAACATGAGATCAAGCCGGGCAGAGTAAAGATCCCTAGAGCGCTCCCACACGTTCTTCGGCTGGACACAGCCATCTCCAGCAATAAAGAATCGTCCATAGTCGCGTACAGGTATGTTATACTCCCGGTAGAGATTCAGATCCTCCATATATGCTGGAAACCCCACGCCCCTGAACACAACAGCCCGGTAACCTGATCTTATTGTTCTAACGTACTCCGGAACCAGTTCGATGTTGTTCTCAGCTCCTGGGGGTGGTGGAACCGCGTAGCCGCCAAGACAAGTCAGCGGCACCCACACATTGCTCACGTAAACGCAGTTTGAATCCATCGCTGACACTGCCGCTTCATAAAGCGTTCTGGAACCCCACGAGAACAAAGGGTATACAAACAGAAAGGCAACAACTACGTTGGCTACCGCGAGTGCGATCCCAAAACGCCGGTTCATCCATCTATGTGCAGCAAGGGATAAAGGTAGAAGGGCAGGAATGTAAAATCGCGTCCACTGGACAAAGGCTGCCGCCGCAACGATTAGGGCCACTACGAGCATCGCAGCGGTGAATAAATCCAGGCCGGGGAGGGCGAGAAGCGCCGTGGGAAGGGTCGACTCAAACAACTTGTCGAAACGGGGGAGCTTCAGAGACGTAGGATTCAGATATGAGTTGACAAAAAGGAAATCCACATAACTGGCCAGGGGGTGACCGTAAACAAAAAGTTGCCAAGCCGACCATATCAGAATGGGGGCGATGAAGCCCGCAAGATGGAAGATCAGCAGCCTCCTATCCCCGAAGTATCGTTTCCACGGGAGGAAGAAAGGGACAAATATCAAAAACACGTAACGGGAGAGAAAGGCAAGTGCAAATAAAAGTCCAGCATAAACGGCTTCAGAGTATGCGGCTGCCAGAAGGAGGAAGGAAAAGGACAGCAGCTCCGCACCGGTTTCCACGAAGTAAGGCCATGAAAGCGCAGGCACAAAAAGGGTGATGAAAAGAAGCGGGGAAAAACCTCTCCGACGGGTAAACACGTAGACCGATACACCAAAAAGGACGAGCACGAACGCGAAGTAGCCATAAAAACCGAGGATCGCATAAAGGAGGGAAGGGATAGGCGCTCGGAGTGGTTCGTAGTAAGTATCCGCACCCAGCAACCGCATACCCGTCAGACGGTATGCACAGGGATCCCAGGGAACTTTATTATGCCAGAAGATTACCGCGAATATAAAGAGAGCAAGCAGATAGCCCCAGAAAATGATGTCCTCCCGCCTCACGGTCTCACCCTTTCCTCACGTCCGCGGCCACGAAATAGTAGTGCCTCCTCTGCTCCGCATCCCTGAGCGACGCAACCAGTGGAGAAACCTCGGAAATATCCTTCCCGTCCTCCATAGTAACTTCAGGCGGCTTGTACCAGTTCAGACGCTCGCCAAGAATCACGCGTTCCTCTCCAAGTTCCGCGGAGAGACGCTCGTACTCCTCCTCTGCAGCAGAACGGTCAGGAGAACGGAAGACGATGTGGAACAACTCCCTCCCCTCTATTCTTCGCCACCACTGGTTGTCCGTTGAGCGGAACGCAGAAGTGAGGGCAACATCGTCCATTTTCATGATTTCCTCCGGCGAGTAGTGGTTCAGGAGGTCCCTGATAGCGTAAACGAACATCTCGTCGGCCACAAGCACGGTTTTATGGAAATAGACGGCATCGCCCAGGATGAACCTGGATACGAAGACGTGCTCCACGTTGGGCAGGACCTTGTACGGGACGAGGAGGCGGCCGTCAGCGATTCTAACGTTTCTGACTATGCGATCCCAGGCGATCTCTCCAACGGAGACGCCGGCAAAATGCGCATCTCGCCATAGGTAGTCCAGCCGGTCCGTGCCGATGCCACCAGTGACAATGACGCGGTCTTTCGCTTCCAGCACCTCGCGGGGCGAGAGAACCGAGTCCTGCAACGCTTCGCGAAGGAGATCCTTCATACGCTCGTCGTGGTCGAAATCGTAGCCATTTTTCGCCAACGCGTACTCGGAAAGATGGGAGAACGGTCCGTGGCCGATATCGTGCAGCAGAGCGTAGGCGAGAGTCGCCAAATCGTCCGTCACGTGCTCCGTTATGTGAAGAACGCCAAGGGAGTGAGAAAAGCGGGAATGCGTTGCAGCAGGGTAGACGAGGTGTGCGAGGGCGAGCTGATGTACTCTTCTCAGCCGCTGGACGGGTGGTGAATCCAGAACCGGGAGCAGTTCTTCGGGAACGAAGATCTCGCCGTGCACCGGATCGCGAACGTACTTGCCTGCCACGTAAAAATATGACGAGACGTAATTAATACCGTGAGGGTGGGTACCTGCGGCTGGGGCTACTTCCGGCCAAAGACCTTCGGGATAACAGAGTACTCCTCGGTGCTTGAAGCATACTCGCGGCTCTTTGACACGGTGGAGGTCAATTCCACCTTTTACAGAATCCCAAGAGCTTCTACAGCGGAGCGATGGAGAAAGGAAGTGCCAGACGATTTCGTGTTCACCGTGAAGATGTACAGGGACGTTACGCATGAAAAGCGCTTTGAGAACGTGGAGGAGGAGACGGAGAAGATCCTGGAAGTGGCAAAGGCGTTAAGGGCACCCATAATACTCATCCAAACGCCGAAGTCGTTCAAGCAGACGGAAGAGAATAAGAGAAAGGTGCTCGGCTATCTTTCAACGCTGCCGAAAACGTTCCGCTACGCCCTGGAGTTAAGAGGGTGGACGTGGAACGATAAATTCGCGGAGTGGATATGGGTGGTAGATCCCTTCGCAGAAAAACCGGTGGAGCAAGAAGAACATTACTTCCGCCTCCACGGAAAGCCACCGGGCGAACGCATGTATCATTACAAGTACACGGACGCGGACCTGACGCGGTTAAAAGAACTGGTGCTCTCCCTAAACACGGACAACGTCTGGGTCATGTTCAACAACGTGTGGATGTACGAGGACGCCCTGCGCTTCAAGGGGATGCTGGATGGACGTTGATAAAAAACTGGAAAGAATGGGGGAGAAGGGGCACAGATACGTCAAGAAGTCATTCGAAAGGAGAAGGGAGAGAATACGCAAGAAGTGGCTGGCAAAGGCAGCGGAAATCATGGAGCAGTTCAGAGAATACTTGAAAAGGGAAATGGGGTGCGGGGAATGAACATATTCAAGGGCCCTCTGGAGGAAGTGGAGGACTTCGAAAGAAAACTTGCCAAGAAGTACGTGCACATCGCGGAGAGGAACTACGAGGAGAAGATTCGTAGGGAAGTCGCCATATTCGTTCTGAAGCACCTGGCAGCTATGGCACGCGATTGTGAGGAGAATGTAAAGGACCTGAAGCTCGGGCGAATTGGAAGACCGTTATAGGGCCTCATGGAGGACCACGTCATCACCGCTCAGCAGGGGTAAAACAATCATCGGCCCAAACCTAATTATTTTGGATATTCCAATAAAAACTCTTGCGTTCTACATAATAGTGGCGGACGGGGGTGGTAACATGGACAACTGGAGGGAGATAGAGAGCGGCGCGATAATGACTGCTGGGGAAGCAGCCAAGAAAACACCGAAGCTCTTCGGCATACCCACGGGCGTAGAGGGACTGGACGATCTGTTCTTCACGACGAGAATAGAGAATGGTAAACCCGTTAGAGTTCCCCTTGGCGGAATTCCGTCCCGTGCTGTGATAAACATCACGGGCGTCCCAGACACGGGCAAGTCGCTCATCGCTGAACAGTTCACGGTAAAGCAGGCAGCCCTTGGATACCCAGTCATATTCGTCACTGTGGAGAGCCCCGCACCCTTCGTAACGCAGGGTCTCATGCAGCGAGCGGCGGCCATGGGAATAGAGTGGGGCAATGTAGAGGACAACATCGTTCTCATCGACGCGGCTTCCAACACGCGGCTACGGGAGGATGTGGACGTCCTCCTGGACACGATAGCATACGCCATACGCTCCTTTGACACGAAATCCGTGGTCATCGACTCCATAACCGGCCTCTTCGAGTCCAAGGAGATGATGGCACGCCACGTGGTCCGCAGGATCTTCAACTTCCTGAAGAAGTGGGGGCAGACAGGCATATTCATCTCCCAGAAGCGTTCAACGCAGGAAGAGGAAAGTGCAGAGGCAGCGGGCGGCTACGCGGTGGCACACATCGTCGACGGAACCGTAGTCCTTCACAAGAAGCTCATAACGAAGCCGTGGGAAGAGGAGGCGTTCGGTGTGCCCATCGGCGACGTTCTGAGAACAATAAGGATCGATGGGATGCGCCTCTGCGGACACGACACGAAGACACACGTCATGGAGATCACAGAGACGGGACTCGTGAAGGTCGGTCCTCCGCTTTCCGAGATCGTAAAAAGAAGGAGGGGGTGATGTAAATGGTGGTCGTGCTGAACGAGCCCGTTACGTCGGAATCTGTGGACGAACTTGCGTTCAAAGTTTTCATTAAGTCCCTTGAGCTTCTGGGCGGCCCCAGAAAGCTCGTAGAGTACAGAAACCTGACGTGGGTGCCCTCACTCATGGCAGCGTCCTACGCAGTGGTGCTCCACGACAAAGGCAAGACAGCAGAGGAGATCGCAGAGTTTCTGGGTATGACAAAGCAGACCGTAAAGCGAATGCTCTCCGCAGACCCGGAAGAAGTCATGGCAAAGCTCCGCGGCGAGGAGATAGAAACGAATGAACACACGGCAGGCGGCATAGCAAAGGATGCATGGAGGAGAATAAAGGCGGGAGAGGACATTAACATAGCACTCGCCTCGGCACAGAAGGCCGTGGAAGCAATAGGGCCTGCCTGGGCAGTACTTGTACTCACGAAGATACGTGGCGTTGACTTCCCTGTAACGGACGCTGAAGCACTGAAGAGCAAACTGCAGGGCATCGAAATCAACGGAAAGCCCGCAGAAGAACTCCTAGAAAAGATAGATTACCCCATCAAGAGCCCTGCCGAGCTCCTGCACAAGCTAAAGGAGGCATCTCAGGCGTAGCTCTCTGCTTCTCTTTCCATTTTTCCGTAGAGCAAGCATGAACTGATGGCGAAGGGGATCACGAGGAACAGGCCGGTTCTGCAGACGTCCACCTGCGCTAACGCCAAAGCACCATTCTCCGCAAGGTATGCAAGAATAAGGATAAAGGCGAAGGAGATGCTCTTGCCAGCGGATACGAAGAAAGACCTGCCCACAGAAAGGGCGGGCGAGCGGTGCTTGACGATGCGGTACATGGTCGCGGAGATGGCAACAGCAAATGTGTTTGTAAAGCTCCTGCCAAGCTCGCCAAGAGTTACGACAATGGGTGTTGGGAACATTGCCTGAAGCGGGATGAAAATAGCGTTACCGATGTAGGGCACTCGTCCCAGCCCAAACGCATTCTTTCTGTCAAAATAGCGGGCAACGAGGAATGAAAAAACCGCCATAGCAGCAGCTATGGCCGTCTTCAACGCACCGAAAAGGACCACTTTTCCGCTGAAGACAAGATACGTAAATATGGGCATAATCCACGCAAATCCCCACTGAATGCCGTCGGAGAGGTGCAGAGCGCGGTAAGGAACGTAGATAACATCGCGCATGGTGAAATTCACTTTATGTGTCTCTCCGAACCTGGACAGAAGGTAGAGCGATGCGAGTATCGTGCCAATGAAAACGAAGGCGTAGAACGTGTGGAAGCCAAGCATTTTAATGAAAACGGCAGATATAAGGGGCAGAAATATGCCCGTTAAGTTCTGAACAACTTGAAGGCCTGCCACTTCCTCTGCAGAGTCCTTCTCACGGCCGAAAAGACCGAAGGACGTATGATACGCGTCCCAGTAGATTGCTCCCGATATGCCCTCAAGGAAACCGTAGAAGAACACTGCAAGAACGGTCATTCCGAAGAAGTAGGCGAGCGTGTACTCCAACCCCGCAAAGACAATGCTCAGAAACATGGCCCACTCCACGCCGTGGTTCCGGAGCACCCATAGGTTAAACGGGCGTATGGGTAGTTTCGCTAACCCCTGCGCAAGGAGCATGTAAAGGAAAACGAGCGTTAAGCTCTGTGTTTCAGCGTAGATGAAGATGGGGAAGAAGAGACCGCCGGTAACAGTGAGTACGAAGCGGACGAACGCCAGAAGATAGAAGTGCTCCACCTCTTCGGGCAGCTTGAAGAAATGAATGTGCGGTATGTGCCCGAAAACGTGGTGACCCGCGTGCACGGAAAGAAAATAGAGAGAAAGAATAAAAGGGTTCAGATGTCCGACGGGAGCTCCATAGTCACGTCGTTCTCGTCCACCACAATCTCTTCCTCTGGGTTGGGAATGTTCTCCTCTGTGACGATGTCCGCGGGCGTATTAAGTTCTGGGCTCGTGGCAAGGTTGTTGATCTCTTCCTCACTCACACCAACCTGTGGCACCTGGCCCTGCTGACCCGCGTAGTAAAACAGAAGCGCTGCAAGCACTGCAACGATGATGAGCCCTGCGATAAGGTATGCGTTGCCCTTCATGCGTTCACCTCCACTGATGTGTTGGCCTCCACGCTAGTATTCTGTTCCTCCTCTGTTATATTTGTTTCTGTGGATGTGGAACCACCGGTGTTCGTTTCCCCACCCTCTTCGGGCTGCTCAACTGTAGTCGTCTCCTCGCCTGTCTCTGCCGTGGTGTTGCTCTCAACCGTTGTGTTGGATTCTATCTCCTCGCTTGTCTCCACAGTGGTGTTCTCCTCTACTTCAGTTTCCTGCTCAACCTCTTCGTTCTCCTCCTCGCCAGTGCTGGCGTTCACTTCCTCCTGCTCTTCTTCTTCCGTGGCGTTCATCTCCTCCCTGTGCTCCTCACGTTCCTCTCTGACACGCTGGCGGACACGCTCTGCAAAGTGCTTGTTGTAGTCCGCAATCAGGTCACGAATCTCTTTGTATATGTCCACGACGTCCTCCTTTATGCCCTTGAGCTCCTCCATGTACTCTTTGACCGACTCTATGTCTCCCGCCTTTACTTCCGCTTCGAGGGCGTTCAGATCCGCCTTCACCGCCTCTATATCTGCAAAGATGGCGTTCACACGTGTCTCCATCTCCTCGTCGTAGATGCCCTTTCTTTTGGCCAGCTCAACGTAACGTGTTAACCTTGCTGCGGCTGCGTCGAGGCGTACCACAATGCTCTGGGATGCGCGGACGGTCATAAGGACGTAGGCGCGGGTAAACATCTTGTCGTGGTACTCGCGAATCGCGGGGAGGACCTCCTCCTTGTAAATGGCACGCAGTTCCTCGAGAGTTGTCGCTGCCTCAACGTCTGCACGGATCTCCTGCAGGCGGGCAATTGCGTTCTCAATGCCCTCCGTGTTCAAGTCCGTGTTCAAGTCCTTGTCTTCCATGTGGCTCTTCGCTGCTTCAAGGCGTGCGATCGTGGTATCAAGAGCTGTCAGGATGAAGTCCTTGGTAATGTTAAAGTATGTGTTCTCGTCGATCTCGCCGTTCTCATACATTTTCCTGTAGCGAGCCCACTCCTGATACCTCTTCACGTATTTCTGCTTTGTCTCCCTGATCTTCTCAACGATCTTCCTGTAGCGGTTGGAGATCTCCTGGAACTTGCGGATCTGATCCTGAGACACGACGACAGAGCCCTTTGCAGCCCTCTCACGCTTCTCCATGACCTTGCCGACAATATCTTCGAGCTTTATGCCCTTTCTCTGCATTTCTCTGACCTTTTCTTCACCGAACTGCTTCACAAGCATCTGCATAATTCTCTCACGATACTGTTCGCGCTGCTCTGGTGTCATTCGGTCAAAGCGGGGCACACTTCCCGGAGCAGCAACCGCTGCGGGGCCTGTTTTTGCGCGGACGCCCGTGCGCATGGCACCTACTTGTGCATAGGCCGGCACGGACAGCAAAACCAACACCGCAATCAATATCCCTATCCATCTCATGTGCATCACCTCGTCGCAGGAAAAACGCTGCAACTATATATAAATGTCGCGGCAACTACTGCAACTGCTTCGGAAGGAACACACGCTTGGAGATTCCACGGCGAACGCGCACGATCTTTCCTTCCTTCTCCAGCCGGGAAAGGATGCGGCTCACCTGATACTTTTCCAGCCCCAGTGCGTTGCAGATATCCTTCTGGGTGCAGCCCGGGTGTTCTGCAACGTAGGAAAGTATTTCCGCGTCGATATCTTTGCCCGCCCCGTTATGGCGATTTCTCCAAAGGAAAGAAACAAGCAGAAGAAGTATAATCAAAACAGCCGCTGCAAGAACCGGGAAAAGGTTAGGAGAAGCGTGGATGAACGTCCTGTTGCCTACATCGTAGTACGAGACGTCAGAAAGGGTCGCATTTTCTACCACAACAAAGGAAGGGGGCAACTGGACAAAGACATCGGACGTGGTCTGGAATCGAAGGATGGAAGCGTCGTGGATACATATCTCGTTGCCCGAGCCCACAGGAACAAAGGAATCGCCATTGAACTCGTAGACCCCGCGCACCTCCCCGTCAAGAACGTAGATGCACCCATCAGAGTCCGCAACAATGAAAAACTCAGCCGAAAAAGGGGAGGAACTCACAGAAACGAGCCACTGGGCAGAAGCAAGGGGAATGAGAAGGAGGGGCAAAAGCAGCAACATACGGCGCACATTAACATGTATGGTTCGGGGCGTTTAAATCAGAACGGGTAATAAAAACACGAAAGCCAGATATTTATTGTGAGGGGACTCATTGTCCGAGAACCGTGGGCATCGCTAATTGTTGAGGGAAAGAAGCGCTGGGAGATACGGAGAACGAACACGAAGCACAGGGGCCCCGTGGCGATAATATCATCGGGGAAGGTCATAGGAGTGGCGGAAATCGTCGACGTGCTGGAACTACCCGTCGAGGAAATAGCGCACAGAATAGAAAAACACTATGCCGACCCTCTGCTCATTCTACGCTATGGAACGGGGAGGAAGACGCTCTACGCCTGGGTGCTCCGTAACGCGAGGAAGCTTAAAGCACCTGTGGAGATAGAGCTGCCAAAGGGTGCCCAGATGTGGGTGACCATACCGCCCGAAAAGGAGGAAGAAATATGGAGATCACTGGAAGAGTGAAGAAAAGGTTTGTACCACGCTACTCGTTCAGATGGAAGGGATACACGGACGTGGAGACGGAAGACGGCGAAATTCGCCTCATAATTCCCGGCTCGTTCGTACAGTGGTTGAAAGAGGGGGAAGAGGTAAAGATATCCGCCGAGACGCTGTATCCAACCCTCTGGAAATACGAGCTGGGGAGAAAATGGGAGGACGTATGGATAAAGGTCTGGCCGCCGTTCAGTAAAGAAGTAACGCTCGAAAAGAAAGACCCCGTGACGCAGAAGGTTCTATACACCTATAGAATCCGCGTGGAGGAGGCCGTGAAAGAAGGGGATTTTGAGCGGATCGCGGAGCTGGAACAGTACCACTACGCGTCCAAAAAGGAAACGGTAGCGATCTGGGCCTGCCCCGAGACCGGCGAGTTGATAGAGTCCAACGTCCGCCCCGACTGCCCCAACGCAAAGCTCGTGGAGATAAAGGGATCTCTCCCCGTCTCACGCTTCATTGTCCTGCGGCTCGTGGATAGAAAGCCATTTGAGCCGGAAATCGTGGGCTACGTGCGTATCGACCCGCCCATACCGAAGATGCACAGGCGTCTGCCCGACGGAACGGTTCAGAAGAACATACGAGAGTCCGTCTTCCCCTACGAATGGTTCCACCCGACGTACTGGCC
>JASUTF010000013.1 GCA_030445695.1 Candidatus Iainarchaeum sp. | reverse complement strand
CTGCGAAACCAGCTCTACTACGTGGATGCGAAGGAACCCTTCTTCATCCTCACGGGCGACGTCCAGCCGGTGGGCTCGAGCCCCGCAGAGTTCTACGAGTACACTTCCGAGATCCTCGAGCTCGTGAAGGGTTTTGGCGTGGAGGAGATATACACCATGGCGGGCATTGACCGCGGGCCACAGAGGATGCTCTCAGAGCCGGGAGTGGTCGTTGCTGGCACGGACGAAGAGATCTTGAAGAGGTTCAAGGAATTGGGTGCCAAGATCGACGACAGCGGTGCGATCACCGGTGCGGCGGGCCTGCTGCTGGGCGTGGGGGCCCTCGAGGGTTTTAAGGGTGCCTGCCTCATGGGAGAGACGTCGGCACAGCTCACGGTGCACGGTGACCCCGGAGCCGCGCTGGCCGTGACCCGCATGATCATGGCGTATCTGGGCAACGAGATCGACCTCGCTGATCTGGAGAAGGCCGCCTCCGGCTTCGAGGAACTGCTGCGCAAGATGGCAGCACCCCCGAAGGAGGAGACGAAACCGCCTGAGCCCACGGACTACATCCGTTAAAACAGTTCTTCCCTCTTTTTCCCATGGTGGCCCTCCTGCAGCCCCGCGTGTTCACGCTGGCCTACGTAATCCGGGACGGAAAGATACTGCTCATTCACAAGAAACGGGGCTTTGGAAAGGGATACTACAACGGTGTTGGGGGTAAGGTGCACGCGGGCGAGACGCTGGAGGATGCGGCTATCCGTGAGTTCCGGGAGGAGGTCTGTGCTTCCCCCGGACCCCTGGAGTGGCGTGGCGTTCTCGAGTTCTACAACAACGGATCCCTTGAGATGATCGTTCACGTCTTCGTGACCGGCTCATATACGGGAAAGCTTTGCGAGACCGAGGAGGCACGCCCGCAGTGGTTCGGGATCGATGATATCCCTTATGATAAGATGTGGGCGGACGACCGCCACTGGTTCCCCCTTCTCCTGTCGGGGCAGAAATTTTACGGCCGCTTCTGGTTCCGTGACTGGAAGGAGATCGAGAACTACTTTGTATATAAACTGCAGAACCCGTAATTTATTGTGGGGCGGGGGAGTGCTGAGGTTGTTGGGGTAGCTCTGTCCGTTCTCCTGTTTCTCGGCCCTGCCATTCTCAAGATATTTGCGTGCAACTTTTCCGATCTTCCCGTGCCCGAAGTCCCGCACTGCACCACCGTAAACTCCTGTATAAAGGCAACGGGGCTTCAGGGCGGTGCAATGTGGTACGGGAAACTCGTTGGCAGCTCCTGGTATTATTCGAACCAGGTAACAACGCTTTACGACGCTGCCAGGAACTACTGCAACTCCGATGTAAACTTCTCGGAGATCCCAAAACTCATTGCCGATGCATCTTCAAAGGTGTCGACTCCTGCTCAGAAGGCACTCTACTACGCGGATCAGTCCGTTGCTGCCCTTGTCTCGAACCTCGCGTTCTTCCAGAGGGAACTGCACAGGGCCGGCGTGGAGAAGTCCAGGTATGCCGATCTCCGCGAAACGTATTCTGAGATTACGTATGTGCTGGAAGATGTGGGAAGTGAAAGGGCGACAACGAACCTTGGAAAGGCCCTGCAGGAGTATCGGGACAAGCAAACGGTTTTGAACAACCTTCTGCTCGAGTATGGGATTCATCTGAAGCATTTTATGCCCGTTGTGGCAGCATTCATCACATCACAGTGGAGTATGATTCCCGCGGGAGTGATCGAATGGGCCATGGCAACTGCCGACGAGTTTGCGAACGCGAGGGTAAGGGCCATAGACGTGGTGAACAGGGCGGTGGGGCTTTCCGACTCCGTCTACTTCTACGCGAAACCCCTGCTGCTGGAGTTTTACAAGGCACTGGAACGCTATGACGAAAGGGCCGATAAAATATCCACGGAAGCCCCGAAGGTTAGCACAGAGATACTCTCATTGGCCACTGAACTGGAGTCACGCAGGATATCCACGTTCTCCCCGGAGGCACTATCGCTCCTTGCGCGTTCCAGCGTCAGCGAGTCCCTCCTTTCTGCCGAGCCGAAGGAGATCGCTCCTCAGGCACGCATAAGGTCACAGGAGCTCTTATCTTGGATAGAGGGGAACGTACAGCAGTATAAAAACAGGGCAGGGGAATATCTCCTGGCCCTGCAGAACGCCGAAGACGCTTATGAAGAGCTCGTGGAGCTACGCGATGACCTGAAGAGGAAGATAGCCGATTATGACGGGCTGGTGGACGTCTGCGTTGCCTTCCTCTCCAAGTATTCGCCGCGCACGGAGTACGCGCGAGAGGTCCTGCCCGGTTACGTTGCTTCGCTCAGGAAGGATCCGGACCTGTCTACCTGCGCACGGGCCCTTGAGATCGTTCTGAAGGATAGGGAGTATGCGGATGACGAAATAATGCTCCGTTCCTGTGAAGAGGAAATCCGTTGCGGTGCGAGGGTGCTTCCCAGCGACTATGCGTGCGTCGTGGGCGATATACCTGACCGCCTGGAGTGCTGTATGAACTACAGGGATGATCTTCGCTCAAGGACCATGGGGTCGGAGATGTATACGCGTTATGTAGAAATGAAGCACACGGTGGAGAAACTGCTGGCGGTTGTGGACGACCCAGCCCTTGAAGCACAGTATCTTGAACTGCCCACGGAGTTCCTGTGCGAATCTGAACTTGGAGATGCCTTTTCGAAGCTAACAAAGATTTACTTGAAGTTAAGAGATCTGGCATCTGACCGAATATATCCGGTATTTGACTACGACGGCTACTTCGATGCGGAATCCGTCTCTACAGTTCGAATTACAGTTCTTCTGGACGCCGGAGGTGCGGACATCATCACGAAGTATCCTGTCCCGTTCCAGATCATGTCGTTGCGCGCACTGGATTCCAACGGCCTTACAGTATCTGTGGATGCCAGCGGGAAGGTGTTGATGCTGCGAGGCGGCGGTTCGGCCACGGTGGAAGTTCAGGCAATGCCCCTTCCACTGGAGGTTGAGGAACTGGGCAGCGAGGACGGTTCCATCTACCTGCACGTCAGTAACCCGTATTCCCTGCCTGTGCGCTATCCGTTCACGGGCAGCGTGATATCTGCAAGTTCCAACGTCCATTCAGACAGCTCCTACGTGTATTTTGAGGGAGTAGGAGAAGCGATCCTTCTCGATCGCGTGGTTGAAGTGAACTACGTGGTGGATGGGGACACCGCCTACGTCTCCGTGAGGAACGTGAGCGAGCACGAGTATAAGGGGGATGTGGTTATTCCGGTGGACGCTGAGAAACTGCCCAAGAACTGCTCCAAACTCGGGCCTGCCGTTGTGTGCTCTGTAAAGTTAGATCCGTTCGGATCTGACAGTTTTGAGCTCGGTTCAGTTACCTCTGAGTTTAACGCGTATACATACACCGGCGAATGGGGCGAAAGGACGGATTTCTCAACCGTCAGCGTGCCCATCGTACAGACAGTTGTTTCAGC
This sequence comes from Candidatus Iainarchaeum sp., assembly GCA_030445695.1. Lineage (GTDB taxonomy): Archaea > Iainarchaeota > Iainarchaeia > JAADDC01 > JAADDC01 > SZUA-1452. The sequence goes on along the minus strand of JASUTF010000013.1, from coordinate 22,337 downwards.
CGAGGTGAACTACTCCAACTACCTCCGTTCAAAGGTTCTTGAGCTCCTTTCCGAGTTGAAGGATTACTACGAGAGGGCTGACGAGCTTAACGCCACTGCCTTGATTCCCTTCTCAGAGAAGACGATTGAGCAGATAGGTGAATCAGTGAAGGAGACGAACGACGTGCTTGCACTGAGTTCATTATACCTTCTGGCCAGCGAGACAAAGGACTCCCTTGTATCCCGGGCAAAGTCATACGTGTTTTCCATCCCTGAACATGAAGAGCTACGTTCCCTCGCGGAGAAGGCCCTGCTGAACGGGGACTACGTCCTTGCCCTTGCGCTGGCATCCACATACGAGCCCAAGATCACAGGGAGGAGCATTAACACGAAGTACTTGGGCATCCTTGTGGGTCTTCTCTCCGCTGCTGCGCTCGTTTATCTTCTCAGAACGGAGAACAAACCCAGAAAGCGCAAGAAAATACCAAAAATCTAAAATAGAAGAAAGAAGGGACGCTTTCAGCCAAGGAGCTGCTTGGCTGCGAGCTTGACGTCCTCTGCCTGCACACCCTTCCTGCCGGAGTGGTGTGCGATCTCAACTGCGAGGCCCGCGACCTCAAGGGCGACCTCCTCGAGGATCTCGCGGAGTGCCTCCTTTGCCTCGGCAGAGACGCGCTGAGCGCCCGCCTTCCTCATAATTCTCTCAATCTGTGCAAGCTTAAGCTCTGCCATCGGGATCCACCTCCTTTTTTGTCGCAAATATTACGCTTTACTGGTTTTTAATCTTTTCTCCGAGACCAAAAGTCCGATAATGCCGAGCAGGGTCAAGATAAGTGAATAATAGACGGACAGATCCGTTTCTTCTACGAACGGGCTTTTTTGTATTTTTACGCCGATTTCGCACATGCTTGCCCCGTTCGTTTCGTTTATCCCGGTGAAAATGCTGTCTCTGGGCAAAAGTATTTGATCTTTGATTTCGGTTTCCACGTATCCGGTGTTGAAGAGCTCTATTGTATCGGGGTATATGATGCAGGCGACGGGAACGTTCTTCTCGGCTCTAAACGTTGTGCTGTCCGTGCAGACCTCTGCTCTCCCGTATTTGTCCCTGTACTCAAAGCACTGCCCGGGGAACAGGACCTTTGAGTTTTCTTTGGTGGTGAGCATGGTTAGTTGTATTGTGGTTTCTCCGCCCGCGGGAACGGTGATCTTGCCCGGTGGCTCCAAGGGGGCGGCGTTCCAGGGGTTTTTCAGGAGGAGGACTCCGTTTGCATCCGCGGTTCCCGTGTTTTTCAGAACGACGGAGACCCCTGTGTAGCCGCCAACCTTCCACACATCCGGGGAGATGATGTTCGTTTCGATTACGGGTACCCTGTCGCAGGCGATGAACGATTTTTCGTCTATCTTCGCCTCTCCCTCTCCCTCCAAACGTTCCAGCGTGATCCTCACAACTCCTGAGCGTTTCAGGACCACCCTATACGTTCCGGGCCTCTTTGTCTTCAAGAGAACCGCATTTCCGTCCATAACGGTTAGTTTTCCCGAGAGGAGTGTGATGGACGCGAAGGGGGTGCAGCCCTCTTGGAACTCGTAGGGGATTTCCCATGATCTGTTCTTCTCCAGCGGTCCGACAGTCGGTGTTATTCCTATCTCTCTGAATGTCTGCACTGCAGCGAGCGCTGCCGGAAGAAGGAGAACGATCGCGAGCGCCAGAAGTTTTCGCATAGATTAAATGGGATCTCACTCTATATATCCCTTTCTCAGCCACTCTTCAAGGATCGGTGACCAGTCCACGTGGTCATATATGTCCACGCCCCTTTTCAGGGCATCCAGTATTCTATCTGCCGTTTCCTCCGCCGTTCTCCCCGTTGTGTCCACCTGCCACACGTCCTCATACTTTTCCTCCGCCTTCGCGAGGCAGTAGTCCACGAACTCCGCCATCAGGTTTTCCCGAACCTTCTTTTCAGGGTAACCACGCTGTTCCAGCCGTTTTTTCAGCTCCTCCGGGTTCGTGCGCAGAACGATGACGAGGTCTGCAGGTATCTTCACTTCACAGAAGAGGTGCCCCTCGAGGATCACATCGTCCATATCCTTGGTCTCCCATATTGCCTTGAGCCGTAGCTTTCTCGTATCTACGTATTTTTCCCGCACAAGATCCTTTACGGTGATCAGGGGATATTTCAAACGCCGGGATAGGATCTCTGCCACGATCGTCTTCCCTGTCCCCGGGACTCCTGTTATGATAATTCTCATCTGAACTCCCAGCCGGTTCTCTCTTTTCCCATCTGCCTAATCCGTCTGCGGTAGATCAGATACCCGATCCCTATGAGCAGCACACCGAGTGCCATCAGTATGCCGCCTTTTACCAAGGGGATCTGCGGGGTAGTTAGATGCAAAGAGGTATGCACCGTAGAGAAAGAATAAATAACCTGTTGTGGTCAGGATCTGCTCCATTACATCACCTCAGCCGTAGCACGTCCAGGAGCCGCGGGGCATACGCCTCCGTTCGTATGGAGCGTCCCAGGTCGCGAGCCAACACCACACACTTCTCCTCTTCCCCGTGCACCGTGAGTATCCTCGACGGTTTCTGGGGCAGGTGGCGGACGAATGCCTCCAGCTGCCTCCTGTCCGAGTGGCCGGAGAAGCCGTGAAGCGTCTCCACGCGGGCGGCAACGTGCAGTGCCCTCATCTTCCCTCCATTCACCTTTATGGGAATCTCTCGTATGCCCTTCTGGAGTTTGCGTCCGAGGGACCCCTCGAACTGGTATCCGACGAGGGCTATGGCGTTCCTATCGTCCTCGGCCATGCGCTGGAAGTAATCCACCGCGGGACCTCCCGTCAGCGCTCCGGAGGGTGCCACGATGACCGCCGGGCCTCCTTCCATTATCTCGTCACGCTTTGCGTAGGAATCCACATAGACAAAGTGCTCCATCTCGAAGGGTGAATCGTTGGACAGTATGCGCCTCTGGACGTCACGCTTGAGGTATTCCGGATACGCTGTGTATATGGCGGAGGCCTCCTTGATCATCCCGTCCACGTATATGGGCCACTCGTAGCCGTTCCTCCTGTACATGGCCTCCAGGGTGAGCATGATCTCCTGCGCGCGGCCCACTGCGAACGCTGGTATCAGGAGCTTCCCTCCTTTCTCCATAGTGCTCACGAGGAGCCGTTCCAGTGCCGCTTCCGTGTCCCTGCGTGAGGGGTGTATGTCGTCCCTGCCTCCGTAGGTTGATTCTATGATCACCGTCTCCACACGCGGGTACTTCGTGTCCGCCGGGTTGTGCAGGCGTGAGAACCCGAACTTCATGTCGCCCGTGAACACTATGTTGTGGAAGCCCTGCCCTATGTGCATGTGTACCGTTGCCGAGCCCAGGATGTGCCCCGCGTTGTGGAACGTGATCCTCACGTCCGGTGCGATGTCCGTTACCTCCCCGTAGTTCCTCGTTATGGTGTGCAGGGCTGCTTCTTTCACCCATCTCTCCGAATACGGCGGTTCTATGTTGTCCTTTACGAGAACATCCACGAAGTCGAACTGCAGCAGTGCCGAGAGATCCCTTGTGGGTGGAGTAGCATAGATGGGGCCTTTGTAGCCGAGTTTTACGAGATATGGCACCATGCCTGAGTGGTCAAGGTGGGCGTGTGTTATCACCACAGCATCTATCTCGTCCAGCGGGATACGCAGGACATCAAGCTCTGGGAACACAGGGCCGTTCCCGGAGATGTCCACACCCGCGTCCACCAGAATCTTGCTCTCCGGCGTCTCGACGAGGTATGCGGACCGGCCAACGAACCGTGCGGATCCCAGGAAGTGGACGCGCACCCATTCCTTGTCTGACTTCTTCGGACGGTTGATGCGGGCGAACACCTCCTTGTAGAACTTCTTCCTGTCCTTTACGTGCTTTACAAGGACTTTCCTGACGCCCTTGAGTATGTTGCTGTCCATTGCGGGGGCGCGGTAAACATTTGGCAGCCACCCTATCTGCTCCACAATCCTCCTCAGCGTCTCCCCGTTCTTACCGATGACCAGACCGGGCTTCTTCGCCTCTATGTAGACGGTGCCCATCTCGGGCACGAACTGTATGTCCGTAATGCCCGCCTCCTCGGGGACGGTGGCCAGAATGACCTCCTTCGCGTGCTCAGGGGGCGTGAGTATGGACGGGTCGCTGCGGATGTTCACCCTCTTCTTCAGGTTTGCGGCTATGGACGCCACCGCGTCCTCGTGATCCAGGAAGTAGACGGGGTTTCGCGTGTATATGCCTATCTCGGGCCCTTCCGGCTCTACCTTTGTTACCCCCGCCTCTTCGCCAACTATTTCCACTACTCTCTTCAGAAGCTCCTTGTCTGCCAACTCGAACCCTCCGTTTTATTTGAGGGACTTCTTGATCTTTGCGACTTCCTCAGGACTGAGGAGTCGGACGCCTTTCTTGTCTATGACCGCCACGTCTATTCCGGGCTCGCGACCGCCGGTGAACGTATTGCGTACCCGGGCGGCCTCCACCGCCTGCACCGCAAGGGCTATTGCGTCCTTTTCGCTTATGCCTTCCTTGTAGTTTGCCTCGAGCACACCGTAGGCGACGGGGCTGCCGGAACCGGTTGCCATGATGGGCTCCGTGTCCGTCACTCCGCCGGCCGCATCCACGCTTGCCAGATACGGCTCTCCCTTCCAGCCGCCCAGGAGGATCTGAACCCAGTACGGGAAGTATTTGTTTGCGTTCAGTATCGTCCCAAGGAACGTGGCGATTCTCCTCGGGTGGGGCTCTTCACCCTCCTCTATCTTCATGCGGTTGATTCTTGCCTTCAGGAACCGGGTGAGAATCTGAAGGTCCCCCACAAGACCCGCGGTGGTGATGGCCATATACTTTGAAACGGGGTGAACCTTCTGGGTGTTGAGGTCCGCAGCCAGATCCCCCATCGACGCCATCTTATCCGCGGCGAGAACCACAAAGTCCTTTCCCCTTATGCCCACCGTTGTAGTGCCTTTCTTTGCCTCCATGAGAACACCTCAGAATACGACGTATTAGATGGGAGGGGTAATTGTTTTAAACGATGGTTTCCTTTTCCCCTCATGATTCTGGGCAGGAAGGCGATTCTGGAACTCATGCGGACTGGGGATATCCGCATAGAGCCGTTTGACGAGAGCGCACTTGGCCCTGCTTCCTACGACCTCGCTCTTGGCACGAAGTTCCGCGTTTTTGACCGCTACGATGAGTTCATAGATATAAGGGACGACTCCTTCGACCCCGCGGTCTACGGGGACGTTGTTGACACGAACGGCGGCCCCATTGAGATCATGCCCGGGCAGCTCGTGCTCGGCATAACGAGGGAGCGTATAACACTGTCAGATCGCGTCTTCGGCTGGATATCCGGCCGTTCGCGATTCGCGCGCATAGGCCTCCTCGTTCACGTCTCCTCCAATCTCATCCAACCCGGCGTCTCCAACCATCAGATTCTGGAGATCGTGAACCTGTCGCCGAAGCCCATCCGCCTCTGGCCGGGGGTGAGAATAGCACAGGCCGTTTTTGAAGAAGTGAAGGGGGTAGAAGAAGGGCCCGTGGACCGCCGCTACTTCACGCAGGACAGCCCCTGATCACTCCGCCTTCTCCTCACCTCTCCTGATGTAACGCTCCGTTATTCTTACCTCCTTGACGTCCGGGAGCGTTTTCAGCAGCGTGGCCACGTAGAGGAGCTTCTGCATGTTCTTGTCCTTGGCGTCGGAGGGGCGGTAGACCACTTCGAGGACGCCGTCCTTGAAGATCACGCCGTCGAGTTTTGTCCTCATATACCTCCGGAAAAGGGCCTCTGCGATCTCTTCCGGTTCCTTCAACTCGGCCAGGACCTTCACCCGGTAGATAACGGTCTTCCCTGCGAGCTCGTGGTTGAAGTCCACCTGAACACGCCCGCCCGAAACAGAGAGAACACGGCCCGGCCGCCCGTCTGCCTCTATTACGAGGCCGGGAACAGGTGCGATCCCCCTCTTCCTGAACTCCTTCTCCGGTATGATTACGATGAGCTCTTTTTTCCTCTCTCCGAACGCCTTCTCGGGCGGGAGCTCTATTTCTCTTTCTTCTCCCTCCTTCATCTCCTCCAGCGCCTCTGCAAGGCCCGGTATGAGTGCGTCCTCGCCGAGAATAACAGCGTAGGGCTCCTCTTCCTCCACCTTGTCGAAGACCTTACCCGTATCTTTGTCCCGACCCTCGTATGCGATTAACAGAACTCTTACCATGATGCTCACCTTAAAACGTTTTGACTAAGCATACTAACATGGAAAGGAATAAAATGATTGGTCTGATCATCGCAATAACGGTTGCTCTATCCTCTGCTGCCCTTTTCGTCTACGCTCCTTCTGCCCAACGCCCCGTACGCCCCGGTGACTATTCGGGAAGGGGTTTTGCACGCGTAGTCGATTTCGTGGATGAGCGCTGGGTTCTCATCTCCCCTCCCGACACGAACGGGATGACCGTTGTCGGCACAGACGGCCCTTACGTCATAATTGCCCCTGAAGACGTGAACGCCACGGCGGAACTGCTCAACAGAAAGAACGTCATATGGTATAGGGACGCAGTCCTCGAGGTGAACGGCATAGACCTCGGCGGTAACGTGCTGGATCTGAACGTCTACGGCTTCGTGCTGCCTGCACACGGCGTCGGCGACGTGGTTCCGGTCCAGTGGTTCATCAGCATAGGCACGGACGGGAGCTACACGGCCTACGCGCAGGAGATCCTCACCCCATAAGGCGGAGGATTGCCTCCGCAATGTCTCCTCCCGTCTCTTTCAACGCTCTCTCCGCCTCTTCCCTTGACGCCCCCGTCTTCTGCATCACCAGTTCCACGTCCTCTTCCCTGATCTCCTCTTCCACTTTTGGCGTCCCCACGATCTGGTAGGCGACCTGCCCCTGCATGGACGTCTTCATGACCTGCGGGTTCTCAAAAACGAGCTTTGTCCCGTCCTCCGTCTCGATGACAACGCGCCTTGCCTTTATCTCTTCTACCTTCAGCCCCATACGCTGGAGCATCTTCATGGCGTTTTTATCCATGTACATGAGAAAAAGGAAGGGGGAAGGTGTTTTATTACTCCACCTTCAACGCCCGTTATCGCAAAGGACTTAACTGTCTCACTCACATACATCTGAGGGTCAATGTATCGCGGTTTGGGTGTGCTTTCTGCGATTATCCCCCAGATCATCGAAAGCACTATTAACACACCTGCGATTATCCCGATTATCTTGAACGCCTTCTTTGTGGGTTTTGTTATGTTCGTGGTGTTTTTGTCCTTTATCTTTCGCAATACCACAATGCCCACTATTGCTGAAAGGACTCCGAATATTGTTAATGCGATTACTCCGGAGTTCGGACTAAGCCTGGCAGCCATACCGATCCAAAGCAGAGCATAACCAACTGCAACGCTGAAAACATTTGCTGCTGTGGCCGTGACGTATGCCATTCCCTTCTGCATCATCAGTTTCTGGTAAATCCAACCCTCCAGTAGAATTACGAGAAGCTCAACGAATATTATTGCGGCCCATGCCTGTGCGATGGACATTCCACCGGGTAACGTTGCAAATATTGCCATTAGAAGCGGGAGCCAGCCGCTGACGATGTTGGCAAGGAACGAGTTCGCGTAAGACCTTGTTTTGTCCCAGCCTGCCTTTCTACCGAAAAGGAAAACAACGGGAAACTCTACAAGCGTATTCACGCCCACAATGCATATATAGAGGAGCAGCAGGCCGATAATTGAAAAGCCAACCACAAGGGGATACTCGTACCATGGCGTTATGATGTCAGCAAACGCAAAGGGCATGATCACAAGCAGGGCCGTTAGAAATGTCCATACCTTCTTCATAGTATGCTTATCGTCTGGTTCTATTTATTTCTTCATCCTATTTCAGAAAGGGCATCAGCAGATTCAGGAGCTCCAACCAGAAGTTTAAAGACGTCCTCAGCCATGCCTCGCCCAGTGGTGTGTTTAAGTGGGGCCGCGGGGATTTGAACCCCGGACCTTCGGTTTTCCTCAACCCGGAGACGTGTGTCTCAGAGCGGGTCTTATAAGACCGACGCTCTGACCAGGCTGAGCTACGGCCCCGTGCCAAAAGAGTAAAGGGAGGAAAATTAAAAAGGGTTAGATGTCCAGTTCCTCCCCCGGCTTCAGGATTCTGACCTCTGCTTTATCTCCTACAAGTTTCCTGAACTCCTCCGGGTCCTGGCGGATGGGCGGGAACGTGTTGTAGTGCATGGGAACGACGATTCTGGGCTTCAGTAGTTCCACGGCCTTCGCCGCCTCCCTTGGGCCCATGGTGAAGTAGCCGCCGATGGGTAGGAGCGCCACATCTATCGGCCCATACAACTCGTTAAACAGGGCCATATCGCCGAAGACGAACGTGTCCCCTGCGTGGTAGACCGTCTTCCCGTCCATCTTGACGATGAAGCCCGCTGGATTGCCGACCTCCTGCCCGCCCATGGACGAGGAGTGCCAGGCGGGGACCATGACGATGTCGATGCCCTCTATCTTCGCCGGCCCGTAGTTCATGCCGTATGCCTGAACGCCCCGTATGTGCTGTGCGATATCATACATGCAGACGATGGGCGCGCCGGAACGTTTGGACATTTCCACCGCGTCCCCGAGGTGATCCCCGTGTGCATGCGTGACAAGTATCAGATCGGGCGTTCCCTCCTGCTCTGCCGCCACTGGGTTGCCCGTGAGGAACGGATCGATAACGATGTTCTTCGATCCTATGATCTGGAACGCAGCGTGACCCAAATACCGTATCTTCATTGCACCTCACCCCCGCAGAGTTCTTCAGGCGGGAACGAAAGCATGGCACATACGTAATCCTTCAGGCGATCCGGTTCATCCACGTAGAGCCACCCGTTTATGAGCGCGGATGTTTTCGTCACCCTGTTCTGCGCGGTATCGTTTATGAAGAACTGCAGGATCTGGTTGGATGACGTTTGTGCACAGTTCGTTATCCTATCCGCGTCAATGCTCAACTGTTTAGAGACGCTCTCTATGCAGTCGGCCGTTCCACCGCAGGCCCTGAAGGAGGAGACGAACTCGGTCCACTTGGCAGGTGCGTTCAGGTATGCACAGTACTCCGCAACGGCCCTGTTGAACGCGTCCTGGCCTCCCGGGAATATGACGTTCCCTCCCTGAAGCCCCGCCGCGTAGTGGGGCACGACGAAGACCCTGTAGCCCCCGTCGGTTCTCGTGAGGGACACGATCCTGTTCAGCTCGTCTATCCACTCGTTCTCGTCCCCTGCCAGGAAGAGGTCAATGTTCAGCGTCTCATCCCTTGTAATGGAGATGCCGTTCTGGTAGTATTTGGCCCCCGGGAAGAGCTTGCCCACGAGGTCCGGGTAGTCCGTCACGATGTTTGCCAGCACGTATGTTCCGTAGAGCGTTGTCTGCACGTTTGCCTCTATTCCGGCGTTCTTCAACACGTTCTCCACCGGCTCGGCAAAGTCGGGCCTTGCGAAGACGGTCACAACAATCTTCGGAACCTCCAGCACCCCTCCCGCCACTCTCGCAAGGGGGAAGTAGGGGGCAATCGCTGCAATGATCTCGGGCGTTGCCTCGATTCTGAGGACTGTATCGTTGGTCTCCTTCACGTCTACTACCACGTTGTCAGCGGAGAGGTAGAGGAGCGACTTTATGTTGTTTACGTCCACCCCTCTGCTTGCCAGCACGGTGACCCTGACTTCCGGCTTGCCCGGCACGTAGCGGCGGGTTGGCCACCGCGGTCTCAGAGCGTAGTATTTGCCCACGTCAATGAGGTTCGCACCTATCCCCCCCGAGGCGGCAAACGCCTCGTTGAGCTCCTTGAAGAAGTCCGTATCCTCGAGGTCCTTCGTGAACAGCACCAGGGGGACGAGGTTCACGTTTCTCTCTTCCACAAGTTCTACGTACTTCCTTGCTCCTGCGCCGCTTCTCACGTCCTGCCAGATAAACGTGACGTTCTTTGCAGAGGGTAAGTTATTCTCCATGAACTGTACGACCCTGTTCAGTTCGGGCGTGCATATGTCGCAGTTCGGGTCGTAGAGCACGATCACGCTTCTGCTGTAGAACGTGCCGGTGTTTGGCGGGTGCGTTGCGATTATGGCAACAATTACACCGAGCACGAATCCTCCCAGCAGAACAAGCAGTTGCCCTGCCTTTTCGTTCTTCGCCATGAGAAAAAAATGGAGAGAGGGTTGTTAAAACCCTTAGCCGCAACTGCCACTGGCCGCCTTTACTTCAATTTTTCCTTCACAGGCACCCTCCGGCGGGTTCTCCATGAACGAGCAGAGCAGTGCCGGGAAGTTGGGGTCTCTTATGTCCGCCCTGTACCATCCGCCGATGAGCGTCGTCGGAGATCCCGTGACGCCCTTTAGCTGGCTGATCCTTGCCTCCTCAGAGGCGATACTCGCGAATTCGTTGTCGTAGCACTCCTTGATGGCGTCGACATCGAGGTTCAGATCCCTTACCACGTTCTCCCAACAGGAGTCGGCGTTCGATGCGCTGCAACTCTTGTTTATGGCCAGAACAAAGTTCAGCCATGCGTCCTCGCCGAAGAGCTTGTAGACACAGACCTCCCGCACGTCCTGATGGAGCTCCTGATCGCCGTGCAGGGAGCGGAACTGGTTGTTGCCAAGATCTGTTATGATGTAGTGCGGTATGATGCGCACCCTATCGCCGAACTTCTCCTTGATCTGTGGTATGATCTCCTCCGCCTGGTTTCCGTAGGGGCAGAAGGACATCACGAAGAGTTCCACGTTGACCTCTTTCATCTTCTTAATTACTGCGGCGTTCCCTTCAATTTCTGCACCGCTGAATGCCTGCTTCAGTGTGTTAAGTATGTGTTCTGGCGCCTCAACACGGAGCACATAGCCCTCCGGCGCATCCTCTTCTACTATCACGGCGTTTACAACGGAGCGGTAGATAAACGGTTCAAGCATTGTCCTTACTGTTTCGTCTCCCTGGAGCAGGATCTTCGTCTCCGGCTGGTCCGGGTTGTATAGACGGTAGGGCCAGTCGGGGAGCAGGACGTAGTAGTCCCCCGCCTTCATGAGGAACCGACTCGCGCCGCCGTACTGTGCCAGCATGGTGTTTAGCGTCTTGTAGAAGTCCGTCCCCTCGACGTTTCCCTCGAGAAGGATGAGCGGGACGATGTTCACGTTGTTCTCGAGGAGCTTCCTGTATATCTTCTCACCTTCTTTGCTCTGCACGCTGATGGTTTCTCTGGGTATGCCGGAGAAGTTGAACCGCTGGTCCAAAATGCTCACGACCTGGTTTACGCCCTCCGTACAGATATCACACTGGTCGTCCGCGAGGAGGATCGCCCTTGCGCCCCCGCCCGATGGCGTTGCCCCCTGGTTGCCCATGAGGACGTAGCCAATGCCGATACCCAGGGCAAAGGCAAGGAGCACGATGCCCGCAATAACGTAAGGGTTACCTCCGATGCCCTTGGCGGGTTTCACCTTCTTCTCCGTGCCTTTCTTTGGCACGGCCTCCTTTTTTGCTGTTTCCTTCGGTTTTTCCTCCTTCTTCACACTCTTTTTGCGTGGCATGTAGGACATTTCCTGCAAAGCTTTTTTACCACTTTGCGCCGTGTTTTCTCGTGGAGCCCCAAGTTATAGAGGACGCCCTCTGCCCGGCGTGCGGGAAAAAGACGTTGCGCACGGTTGTTGTCGAGAAGGAACTGCCGCACTTCGGCAGGGCAGTGATCATGACGTCCAAGTGCCGTTCCTGCGGTTATACGCATACGGACGTGATCGAGCTGGAGGACAGGGGGCATAAAACGGATCGGCTGGATGTTGATGCCCCGGAGAAGTTGAACTACGTGGTTGTTCGAGCGTCATCTGGCCGTCTTGAGATACCTGAGTCGGGGCTGGAGCTGCATCCCGGTCCATTCTCCAATGGGTTCATAACCACCGTGGAAGGCGTTCTGGACCGCTTTGAGGACGCACTCCGAAAAGTGATTCCCGAGACGGAAGAGGCAAGAAAGAGGAAGGAAGAGCTGCTTGAGTGGATCAAAAGGGCCAAGGACGGTAAAGAGAGGTTCACGCTCATACTGGAGGATCCCCGCGGGGTTTCCGGCATCATACCGCCCGGTGACGTACCTTCACTGCGGGAACGCGGGGAATCTCCGCCACCTCGCGGGCAGTGAGGACGGACTTGCCCGTTGCGATGACCCCGTCGTTCTCATCGACGATGATAACCTCCATGTTCGGCCGGAGGCCGGGATCCACGTCCAGCACGTGGTCCGTGAGCGGTGTTCTCTTGTTCCTGACCTGCTGGACGCCGTCTTCATCCACCACTATCCTCCCCTGAGGGGGTGGGAGAAGTTCCTTTAACCAGCGTGCTCCCTCTATGCTGGGGACGAAGAAGCCGTCCTCGAACCGGATGAGACCGATATACGTCTCCCCCATGAATATCTTTCTCGGTATCCCCTTCCTAAGCTCCCAGCGGAGTGATGAAACGTCCACGTCAATGCCGTACTGGTATCTGAACACGGCCCTGACGACATCTTCCGGCTCCGGCCGCGATTCGATCATTGGGGGATATGTCTGCCCGAAGGGATACGTGAAGGCGAGATGGTCAATGTTTGCACCCCTTTCCCTTGCCAGGCGTTTTCCAAGCTCAATTTCGGGCCGGAACTCGTTTTCAAACAGGTATATGCTGTTTTGCTTGGGAAACGGCAGGTTCTCAAGGACCCAATCGCTCCTGACGACGAACAGGAACTTTCTATATATGTCAGGGTGGGTCATTGCCCTCCTTCTGGCATACTCGTAGAGCCGGCCCTCTGCTATAGCGTTTCGCGTTCTCTTCACTTCGAGGAGGAACGCGTTGAGGTTGTGCCTCTCCAGCAGCTCTCTGTTCCTCTCCAGATCGTCGGGGTCTCTATTTTCGCAGGCGTTGCAGCTGCAGGGAAGTTCTTCCATTTCGGAGAGGGGACGGATGGAGGCATCGGTTATGTATAATCCCCTGGAGGCGTAGCGGGCGTGGGCACCGGAGGAGAACACGTCCGCTCCCATGGCCGCGAGGACGGGTATGATGGCAGGGTGGTGGATACCGAGCACTGCGATCTTTTTGGATCTTGGAACCACGCGAAGGAGCATTTCCAGGAACTCTGGATCGTCAGAATGCGTTCCGTAACCCCATGCCCACTCCTTGGTTGCCTCAACGAATGCTAAAACCTCTTTTTCCGTCCACGATGCAGGTATTTCGAGAAAGAGAGATTTTTCCGTCATCTCCCTTGCAAGGCCCGCGTTTATTATGGCGTCCTCCACCCTACCTGCGGGGAGTGGCGCCACCACCGGGAAGCCCATCCTCTCCTGGAGATGAACGAGATCCTCGTTGGTAACGTCCTCATCCCCGTACTTGTCTATCTGCTTCCAGCCGCTCTCGGGAAGGACAAAACCGTTGAACGAGAGGAAAGAATGTATGTCCTTTGAGGAGGCGGTACGGTAATTCCTATCTGTCCATATGCGGTACACGTTGACGAGAATGCCTTCCGTGTTTGGGACATTTCGCCCGTATACGCTGGGCAGGAACGCGGGGAAGCGGATCTCGTCGTCGAACACACGGGCGGCCAGATCCCTGTAGCGCATCTTCATACCTTATACCTCAGCAGCGCCCCGACCCCGCCGAATCCCCTCTCTATCTTCTGTCCCTCCTCGGTGTCGGGGGATATGAAGAACACCTTCGCTCCAGTATCCTCTGCGAGCTTAATCATCTCCTCTATGGCGTCCTCTATGACGTCCAGCTCCATCTCCGCCCCGCATGTAGGGCATTTGAGCGGTTTTTTCAGGTCCTCTGCGTTTTTGGCCACACGCTCCTCCTCGTGCCCGCACTTCGGACATACGTATTTGCCGAGCCACGCCTCCGCGCTCTCCACCACGAGGAGCGTGTCCACCCGCCCCTCCTTCAATGCCTGGTAGACGTTGTTGAGTCCGTACTCGGCGAGTCCTCCCTTAACGATCTCCCCTATGAACTGCTCCACCGCCTTCTTCTGCTGCACGATCTCAGCGTCCCGTAATATGTCCTGTGCGTTGTCCAGCGCCTCCCTTATGCCGTACTCGTTCGTGTACCCCGTGTCCACGATACCCAAAATCTTCTCCTTGAGCCGGGGATCCAAGTAGTCCTTGTTGTAGAACTCGTTCTTCTTGGGACCAGGACCTGCCAGTATTATGCCCTTCAACTTGTCCCCGAGTTCCAGGAACGCCTCCTTCGCCTCGTCTGCCACCTTTTTCAGGTATTCGTGGTCCGCTATCTCCCTTAGCCGCTCAAATCGGCGGGCGGACTGGCCACCGGCGTGGTGCTTCCCAGGGGCCAGGGATCGTATGCGGGAGACAATGTCTATGACGTTTCCCTTTATGAGTGCTATGGTTGCCTCCTTCCCGTCCATGGCAATTACGCCGTAGTACTCTGTTGGTTTGGCCATCTCGCGAAGGGGATCAAGGTAGAACGTAGAATCACATCGATAAATCTTGGAAACGGGCTGGGGAGGTGCCACGGAGAAGAGGCGGATGTCCTGCTCCCCCGGTTTCGGCGACACGTTTCCGCAGAAGATGACGAGGCCGTTCTCGGGGAGCTTGTAGTCGATGGCCTTGAGGTAGTTCATTATCTTGGCGAGGGCTGCCTGGACATTCTTTCTCGTGGTCTTGTCCTTTATGTTCCCCGCCTTGCTGTACTCGTCGGTGAGCATGCTCATTATGTCGCCCCGGGGGTAATTTGGCGGGATGTAGAGGGATATGAGCTGCGTTCCCGTGCCGCGTATTCCCTCTAGCTCCCTGATGAGGCGTTTGAGAACTGCGTCGTCCATTCTATCCTCCCCTTCCTTTTTATAGTGAGGGAACGTTTTTTATGCATGCCCGAGCGTTACGTGATCTCCGTCGGCGGTTCCGTGATGGTTCCCGACAGGATTGACGTGCAGTGGATCCGGAAGTTTGCCCGCGTCGTGGACTACTTCTTTGAGCACGGCGTGGAACTGGCACTGGTAACGGGTGGCGGACGGGTCGCAAGGGACTACTCCTGGGCTGTCCGCATCCTCGGAGGGGAGAAGACGCTCCAGGATCAGGCGGGGATACTCGCCACCAAGATGAACGCGTGGCTCCTCATATCCGCCCTGAAGAATGCATACCCCGAGCCCCTGTCCGATATATGGCGTGCCAAGGCGTATATGGGCCGTTGGATACCCGTGGTCCACGGGGCCGTTCCGGGCGTGACCTCCGACTACACAGCGGCCCTTCTTGCGGAGGCCACGGGTTCCGTCTTCGTTAACATAACCAACGTGGACGGCATATTCGACAGGAACCCCAGCAAGTATCCGAACGCCCGCCTCATAGAGAGAATGAGCCATGAGGAACTTGTATCCCTTGTGGAGTCCGTGGACACGAGGGATCCCGGGGCACACACCCCCATAGACATCGCCGCTGCCAAGATCCTTGCCCGCTCGAACGTGAAGACCTACGTCATCGGAAAAGATCTTCACAACCTCCACCGTCTCCTCGAGGGCAAGTCGTTCAAAGGAACAACGATAGTGTGATCCCCACCGCTGCGAAGCAGAGCTCCGGCAGGGCTATGCTGGGCAGTGCCGGCAGGACACGCTTCCACCTTCTCGCGAGGTTCATGGTCCAGAACAGACCGACGACAGCTCCAAAAACGGAAAGGAGAGCTGGGAGCAGTCCAACGCGGAGGAGCGATACGGAGAAAATGCCCGGAATCACGATGTCCCCTGCCCCCAGCATGTGGATTTCAGAAACCTTGCGAACGCGTCCCTCCTCATCTGCGGTTGCCCCCAGCGCCCGGGCGAGCGTTACCATGTGCTTCGTGACAAATACGGACACGTAGTCATAGATGGCGAAGATGGCGAGGAGGGCAGCTGCAACCCCTGGTGAGAGCCCCATACCCACAACAGCCGTTGCAACGGACGCTATGATGGCAGTGGAGATGTTCTGGACGATGTAGTTCCTCCACCATATGATCCGTGTGGTGACGGCGAGGTATGGGAGCGTTACGGGGAGGTTGTAACTGACGGTGATGAGGGCCGTGGTGGAGAAGAGGAACACGATTTCTAGGAACGCGAGTATGTGGCGGAGCAGCCACGGCCAGAGCCGGATTATTGCAAGGAAGGCGAGGGTGGCAAGAATCACGTATGTAAAGAATAATCCCGCCGTCCCCGGGCTCTCCCCCTCCGGAGGGACCTCTGGCGGGGGAGGCCAGGCGAAGAAGAGTGCCAGGAGCAGCGTTGCCACGTATATTGCAAATATCTCTCTGAACCTGCCCCTGACTGCCAGCACGCTAGACACCCACGATGACTCCGTGCCCGTTCACGGATATCTTGTCTGCCGTTACCCTGATGTCCTTCTTCCCGGAGGAGATGACGATGATGCCCTTCTCCGGGTCCACGTCTTTCACCCTTCCGATACGGGCACCGCCATGGCTGTATGCCTCCACGCCTATGAGTTTTCTGGAGTGCTTTATGCTCTCCTCGAACATGGCGGCGATCTGGGCGACCACCACGTAGAAGAGGATGCTCGTGAGGGAGACGATGTAGAGGTCTGTCATTGCCGCCTGCCCCTCGAGGATCTTCATGGTGGCGTCCACTATGACCCACACGATCATGACTATGGCCATGTGGCGGATGTATTTCCCTATCAGGAACGCCTTCTTCTGCCTGTGGGTGTCCACGGACCGGCCGAAGAGGTAAAGTATTGCTGAGAGGGCGGAGAAGCCCACAATGGATCGGACCATCTCGTATATGCCTGCTTCACCCGGGATGGCCATGTAGTTTCTGTAACCGGAGTAGGCGGCCATGATGAGCATTGCCAGCGAGATGAGGTAGAACGGAGCACCCGGGCCTCGGAAGGAGATGCCGCGGATGATGGCCGTGATCCACTCCCCCACTACCGTGTCCAGACCCGTTGCTATGGCCACGAAGTATAAACCAATAAGCCCGAGGATGAGCTTCACCGCCAGGTTGCCAAGGAGTGCCCAGAGGAGGAACGCGATTCCCGGGACACCGAAGAGGATGGGGGCGATGTCCTTGTCGCGGAGGGCGTTTTTTATGATGTAATACGTTCTCTCCAGCTGAACCACCTGTTTTACCACCACGGTTCTCTTGGATACGATGGGTGCGTATGAGAGGATGAGCGGGACTACCTGATCGTCCTCCGCCCCGTCCGTCACGAAGACAACGCCGTCTGCAGGGAAGTTCTGGAAGACGACCTTCAGTTGGTTATTAATGCTGCTGTCTGCCAGGAACCCGAGGTTTCTGTGCCCCGTGACCGTTGCAACCTCCACGCTCTTTCCCTGCCTTCTCAGCTCCCGGGCGATCTTTACGGCGGCAAATATTGTGTTTGCATCTGATTCTTCGGGGTCTTCAAGGGCCAGCTTCGTGGCCACATCCAGGTTTGCTTCCTCCCCTATTATTGGCCCCTTTATGCCCGTCTTTGTCCCTATGTCGTCGTCCCTGTCCACCACTAAAACGAGGAGTTTCTCCGCCATGATAATTAAATATCACCTGACCCTGTTTTTAAGTATGGATCAGCAGGCAAAGAAGGCAGCGGTGTTCGGCGTAATCCTCTTCCTGGCGCTTCTGGCAGTCATTGGGATCGCCTACGCAGTTTCCACGCAGAATTACGTGTATCTTATCATCGGTCTGATCATCCTCCTGCTCCTGATTGCCTCCACGAAGTTTGACGTCCTCCTCCAGCTTCAGGAGTATGAGAGGGCAGTTGTGTTCCGTTTCGGTCATTTTGTAGGCGTCCGTGGCCCTGGCTGGACCATAATAATCCCGTTTATTGAGAACTACGTGAAGGTGGACCTGCGTACGGAGACGCTGGACGTGGCCCCCCAGAAGGTCATAACCAAGGACAACATCGAGGTGCAGATAGACGCGGTGGTATATCTCAAGGTATCGGATCCGGCGAAGGCCGTGCTCAACGTCCAGGACTACAAGAGCGCCGCGATCCTTTACGTGGAGTCGACCATCCGTGAGATAGCCGGTCGCATGACGGCGGAGGAGATCATATCTAACGTGGACAAGATCAACTCTCAGCTGAGGACGGATCTCCAGAGGATGGCAGAGGGCTGGGGTGTGAAGGTCGTCTCTGTCGAGCTGAAGCGTGTTTCCCTGCCTGAAGAGCTGATGGAGGCCATGCACCAGCGCAGGGAGGCGGAGCAGAGGAAGTATGCTGCCGTGCAGGAGGCGGAGGCAGAGAAGGTCAAGATAGAAGCGGTGAAACAGGCAGCAGGGGAGCTGAACGAGAAGGCACTGGCCTACTACTATCTGAAGGCACTTGAACAGATCGCATCGGGCAAGGCGACGAAGATCGTCCTCCCGCTGGAGGTCTCGACGCTTGCCCAGAGCATATCCTCCGCCCTTGGCGGTGCAGTCAGCCCGAAGAAGGTGGAGGAGGATCTGGAGGGGAAATACGCATACCTGCTGGATGAGTTCAAGAAGATGCTAAAGGAGAAGTCAGCCCGCAAGAAATAGCACGGACTCCACCGCCGCACCGATGTAGAGGAGGATAATCCCCGTTACGAGGAAAATGATCGCGTCCCTTATCAGGTGGCGGTTCCAGCCACGCTGCAGGAGTAACAACGATATCAGGGCGCCAGTGAAGCCCGCCACGACGTAGGCACTGTACTCCACGACCCCGTGCGGCAGGATCGCAAGGAACCGGGCGATCCCCGTTATTATGGATCCGGTTTCCATTATTTCTGTTGCCAGGAGCGCCGCAATGACGGAGGCGTTCCACGTCAGTATGAAGACACCCCCGGTCCCGTAGATGAACGATAACAGGATTCCGATCACGTAGACGCGGACGTTGTTCCAGAATATGATGTCGAAGATATTTGCCCTCACCGCGTTCCCCGTTATGCTTGTCCGTATGCTCTCTACGTAGGTTATGTCCTGCATCTGGAACGCCGTGGCCGCCGAGAACTCGGAGGGGTTGAGGAGGAGGTAGGCGGTGGTGAAACCTGCGATCTCCCCGAAGAAGAACCATAGGTAAAGGACGATCACTCTCGTCTCCCTTGTGAAAACGCTCTTCGGGTAGAGATCAAGCATGTCACTCTCGAACTCCACGATCTTCAGTATGAGCGGGACCCCTGCGATGGCGGCCAGGGAGACGGCGAGGATGCTGGCCGCGGACTCGTGGAGAAGGAGTGCCAGCGGAACGGAGATCACGGTGTAAATGAATCCCGCCGCGAACATGAGCATCGGGTGTCCTTCGGCATCCTTGGCGCCGAAGAGGTATTCGAAAACCACGTGAAAATATGATCTACTTTTTTAAAATTCGTGAGCATCTTTTCTGCATGGCAGATATTTCTTATGTGAAGGGACGCCTCGAGGGGCTCTTCGAGCTTGTCACGCTCCTAAAAGATATGGCTCACGGGAACGTCGAGGGCAGCGGAGAACTCCTTCAAAAAATGGTAGACCACATATACGTGGAACTGGGCGAGATCCTTGACGTTCTTGGCTCGGACGTAACGACAACGTCGAATAATGCACCCCCCGTCATCGTGAAGGGCTCCGAGCGGGAAAGGGAAGGAAAGACGGGCGTTAAAGCAAAGGACGTTCTGTCGGAGCTGCTCACAAAGACGGAGGACCAGGGTGATTGAATTGTTCGTGACGCCCGGCGAGAAGCTCGCCGAAGTAGAGGAGTTTATGCCTTCCGACGGTGCCTATGAGAGCGAGGGCATCGTCTATGCTTCCAGCATTGGGGTTCCAAAATACGACGAGATGGAGCACGAGGTGCGCGTTGAGTCACCCAAGCGGATCCCCCGCTTCAACGTGGTGAACTCCATTGTCTACGGGAGGATAACGCAGACCTTTGACCAGTATGCCGTTGTGGAACTCTTCCCATACAATACGCGGCGTTTCCGCCTGATCCCGCCCAGCAAGTATGCCACCATACACGTGTCCAACGTGCGGAAGGGCTTCGTTGAGAACGTGAGGAACGAGTTCGGCGTTGGCGACTGGATCCGTGCGAAGATCGTGGGGATACAGAAGCGTCGCTTCGTCCAGCTGTCTACGGAGGGTGCGAACTACGGCATCATAAAGGCATACTGCTCGGTCTGCCGGAGACCCCTTTCACGCAGGGGTGCCGTTCTCTACTGCCCCCGGTGCAAGAGGGAATACAGGAGAAAGATAACCATGGATTACGGCCAGCCCAAGCTTCCGAGGTGATGTTATGGAGGTAAAGATCCTTAAGGAGAATGATAAGGAGCTGGAGCTCGAGGTGAAGGGAGACAAGACGATAGCCGTTCTCGTGAAGGCGTATCTGGTGCAGGACGAGCGTGTGGATTTCGCAGCGTTCGCCCAGGAGCACCCGCTCGAGGGGAAGACCAAACTCTACCTCCGCGTCAAGGAGGGTTCTCCGAGGGACGTTCTCAAGTCGGCGGTGGAGCGTGCTAAGGCGGACTTCATCACTTTCCGGACAGCGTTTGAAGAGGCCCTGAAATGATCCGCGTCCTTGGCGTGGACGATGGCTACTTTCCCGAGAGGCGGGGCAGGGCCCCCCTCCTCGGCATTCTGATGAGAGGAACTTTGGTGGAGGGCGTTCTGTACAGGGAAATCCAGATAGACGGCACGGACGTCACGGAAAAGCTCGTGGACATGGTGGCCCGTTCGAAGTATGGCGGGCAGGCGAAAGCCGTCATGACCTCCGGCACGGTGTTTGCAGGGACCAACGTTCTGGACATGAACGCGTTCTTCGAGGAGGCAGGCGTGCCTGTAATTGCCGTGATGAGGAGACCCCCTTCCTCCTCCTTTCTCCGGGCCATGGAGCGTTCTCCCAACGCCGATTTTATCCTTTCCGTGATCAAGAGAAATCCATCTCCAGTCCCCCTGAAAACGAAGAGGGGCGTTCTATACGTTTCCTTTGTGGGGATCGGTGCATCGGATGTTAAAAGGGTTGTGGAGGATTATCAGATATACTCTCTGCTGCCGGAGCCGGTGCGGCTGGCGCACCTCGTCGCTTCGGCCGTGGGGATGGGTGAGTCGCGTGGGCGTCCTTGAAAAGCTGGATCCCTTTTACTGGTTCGACCGTTTCTGGTTTTCCCATATGGGGAGGCCGGAGAACACGGGGGAGAAGATCGTATACCACGCGGCCGAGGTTTTCTATGCGATCATCGTCGCCTATGCATTATACCTGATCCTCGGAGTTCTTTTTCACACGTCCAAGCCGGCGGTCATCGTCGCGTCCCAGTCCATGGAGCCCACGCTTCTTCCCGGGGACATAGTCCTCGTCCACCACTGGAGGGAGGTGCGGGCGCCCACGGTGGAGGTGAACGTCCCCCTCTTCGGGAAACCGCTGGTGAACACGCCCATCTCCCTTGTGAAGGAGGGTATACGTCTGAAGGGGTTCAAGGTCTACGATCGCTTCATTCCCCTTGAGCGTAACGGGGACATAATCGTCTACTACAACGATATATACCACGTGGACATCGTTCACAGGGCCGTTCTGCGTATCGTTGCCCCAGACGGAGTTTTCTACCTCACAAAGGGGGATAACGACAGAACGAACCCGACCATTGATCAGGACTGCCAGTCAGGGCCCTGCATATACCTTTATCCCATTCCCGAGGGTCAGGTCTATGGTGTAGCGTTCTTCCGCATCCCCATCGTCGGGAAGGTCAAGTTATGGCTGTTCGGGGCCTGATCACTTCTTCCTGACCACGTAGCGTATGATCTCTGCGAAGGCAGGCCGTGTTATCGTTATGCCCACGAACACACCGACGATGGTGGTCAGTGCGAACCCTGTCAGCGCCGGGATGCTGGAGAAGAACACCGGCAGCATTGCGAAGCTCAGGGCACCGGCGGTGGCGAAGACGATGAAGAACGCACGGCGTATCCTCTTGAGGACGCCCTTCTCCTTCTTGCCCTCCTCCTCTCCACCGCCGCGGAGCACCTCGTCCGTTATGACGATCTGGTCGTCGACGCCGGTACCGGTGGATGCGATCATACCCACCATGGACGGTATGTCGATCTTCCAGTTGATGAGCGCCGCGAAGCCGAATATCAGCAGGATCTCGGAGAATATGGTCATGATAATGGGCCCGGAGATCTTCCAGACGCGGTAGCGCCAGGCGATGTAGAGGGACACGGCGATCATGGATGCGAACATCGCTGCCAAGAACGTGTAGAACGCCTCGCGCCCGTAGGTGGAGGGGACGCTCTGCTCCGATTCGAGGCGGATGCCAGCGGGGAGGGCACCGGAGCGCAGTATGATCGTGAGTTCCTCCACACGCTGCTGTGCCTCCTTCTTGTTCTTTGCCCACCCCTCTATGATGAGGTTCGGGTTCCTCGTGCACGTGCTCTTGTTGGTCAAGCTCTCGCCCACGCGGATGACCGCGCGGAGGTTCGTTGCCCTCCATATCCA
>JASUTF010000028.1 GCA_030445695.1 Candidatus Iainarchaeum sp. | reverse complement strand
GTCGGGTTCAAACTGGCAAAGGAGTTGAAGGTAAGCCCGGAAGAAGCAGCAAGGCAGTTTGCAGAGAAGATTGAACATCCACTCATAGAAAAGGTAGAGGTGCAGGGCGGCTACGTCAACGTTTTCCTGAAAAGGACGGACGTTGCGGTAGACGTGCTGGAAAAGGCGATGGAAGACAACTACGGAGTGAGGGAGAAAACGGGGGAGCGTGTTGTCATCGACTACTCATCCATAAACGTCGCGAAGCCCATGCACGTTGGGCATTTACGTTCCACAATCATCGGCGGCTCACTGAGGAGGATATACCGTTTCCGCGGCGTAGAGGCGATTGGGATAAACTACCTGGGGGACATAGGAACGCAGTTCGGGAAGCTCATAGTTGCGTACAAGAAGTGGGTGGACAGGGAGTCGCTGGAGAAGGAACCCATAAAGGAACTGCTCCGCATTTACGTGAAGTTCCACGAGGAGGCGGAGAAGAACCCTGAACTGGAGGAAGAGGCAAGGGAAGCGTATAGAAAACTCGAGGAGGGCGAAGAAGAGTACGTGGAGCTCTGGAGGAAGTTCAGGGAATTGACAATCGCCTATGCAAAGAAGATATACGATTTACTTGGTGTGGAGTTTGATGAATACAGCGGCGAGTCCTTCTACGTGGAAAGGGCAAGAGAACTGGCCGAGACGCTCCTTAAGACGGGCATTGCAGAGAAGGACCCGGAAACGGGTGCTATTATTGTTGATTTCGGCAACGAGCAGAAGGACGTTATTCTGAAATCGGACGGAACGACGCTTTACCTCTCCCGTGACCTTGCCGCACTGTTGGACAGGGTAGAGCGTTACGACCCGAAGAAATTGGTATACGTGGTCGGTTCGGAGCAGAGCGACCACTTCAAGAAGTTGTTCTGGCTGGCGAGGAAACTGGGCGTGAACAGAGAAATGGTCCACGTGCCCTTTGGCCTGATAAACCTGCCAGAGGGGAAGATGTCCACGAGAAAGGGAAGGGTTGTTTTCCTGGAGGACGTGCTGAAAAAGGCAATAAACCTAGCGGCAGAGGAGATGAAGAAGAGGGGGACGTACAACGAGGAGGACGCGAGGAAAATAGGCGTCGGGGCGGTGAACTACGCTATACTAAAAATAGAGCCGGAGAAGAACATCACGTTCCAGTGGGAGAAGGTGCTTTCGTTCGAGGGGGACACGGGGCCGTATTTACAGTACTCTGCAGTCCGTGCACGAAAGATACTGGAGAAGGCGGGCAAGTGGACGCTAAAAAAACCGGAAGAAGTGAACGACGAGGAATGGGCACTTACCAAGAAGATTGCCGTGTTCCCGGAGGTGCTTGAGGAGACGCTAAGGAAAGACAGACCGCACATGCTCGCAAGATACGCATACGACCTCGCAAGAACGTTCCACGCCTTCTACGACCATAATCCTGTCCTACAATCAGAAGAGCCGACGCGCTCCTTCCGCCTAGGCATAGTGAAGGGATTCTATAACGTGCTGTCCACATCGTTAAACCTACTGCTGGTGGACGTGCCGGAGCGGATGTGACATGGCGAAGAGCGTGGAGGAAAGGGTTCTAGGGCTTATCAGAGGGGAGAAACTCGTCCGAAAGGGAGACAAAGTGATGGTGGCCGTCTCCGGTGGGAAGGACAGCAGCACGGCTGCCTGGATACTGGCAAAGCACGCAGAAGAGTTGGGAATAGAAGTCGCTTTGCTTCATCTGGACCAGGGCATCCCAACGTACTCAAAGAACACAAGGAAAAAGGTGGAGGAACTGGCGAAAGAACTGGAAGTGCCTTTATACGTGCACGAATGGGAAAAGGAGTGGGGGAACGGCCTGCCATACATCGTCGGAAAGATTGGAAAGGCCTCGTGCTACATCTGCGGCATACTCAAGAGGTATTACCAGAACGTGATTCCAAAGGCCTTGGGGTATAACGTTGTTGCAACGGGCCACAACTTGGACGACTCCGTGGGCTTCATCATCAACAACCTCATAACGGGCCAGATTGAGTATATTGCGAAACTGGCCCCAGTCCTCCCCGAAACGGAACTCACGCCAAGGAAGATAAAGCCGCTCTTCTGGATACAGGAGTGGGAGATACGGAAGTACGCCGAGGAGAACGGAGTACCATTCGCCCCCTGCCAGTGCCCGTTCCAGACACTCGCCCCAACGTATAAAATACGCAGGGCGTTCGACGACGTGGAGAAGGCACGTCCAGGCACGAGAAAGTCCTTCGTGAAAAACGTCATGCGGCTAGCACAGAAGGCGGGGGTTCGTGCGGACAGAACCAAACCAAACGCGTGCAAGTACTGCGGTGCCCCCACGAGCGGAAGGGTCTGTGCCGTGTGCAGGATGAAGAAAAAAGTGGGAATCGAGCTGGGGCCGGTAAAGATTCAGGAAGAGAACTGGATTGGCATATAACGTCACCCATACATGCACGTGTTAAAGTCCGCCGTCTTATAGGCGCAGGAACAACTAAAGCCGGAGGGTGGGGCGGACTCCGAACCATACCACAGGAAGTTATGGTCTGAACAGCCGGTGCACGCGATGGATGACGCTGTCCCAATGTAGAAGGCGCTGGAATCCCTGCTGCAGAAACGGGAGTCGGCCGTAGTGAGGTTAGCGTCCACGCTCGCCACATAGAGCTGCACCGCCTGCGCTGACCCCGTAGCACCTATGCGAACGTTCTGAACATCAACGTTGCTGTGTGTCATGTGCAGTGCCGCGCTGGAGAGCCCCGGGACAAGTATGTTCTTATCGCGTATCTGGGCATTGGAGTTGTAGAACGACAGGAGACAGATGTTGCCGTCTGGAATCTGGGATGAAACGTCTCCGCTCACGGAGTCAAACGCGACAATGGGGAAGGGTGTAGTCCCCCCGTACTCATAGCAGAAGGAGTTGTTCGCCTCGTGGATGGGGGAATCTGAAGACATGTATATCGGCGGGCTCCCGTAGACGTTGCTGTCGTATATCCAGAGGCCTCTGTAGGAAACATCACCGGATGCAAGAAATATCCCCTTTGCCGGTGACCGCAATACGGAATTCTTTACATACGCCTTCCCATAGGATGAAACATAAATGGCTGAAGATGAAGATCCATTGGACGCCACATTCGAATCGTAGATGTATACAGAGCCCTCCCGCACGTAAACCGCAGTATACGGGCAATCCACATTTGATCTATTCATGTTCACGTCCGAGCTACTCATATACACACAAAAATTAACGGTGGAAGACGGATAGTACTTGTATACACTCAAGGCGCTTATGTTAGCGTCGGAAAACCACAAAAAGACACACCTCTCATCGTTGCACCCTACAGATAGCCCTTCGGCGGAGAATGACGAATATGTTGCGTAGAGAGCGGTATCGTCGGAGCTGCTTACGTCTACGTTACGCACAGTGGCGGTGGAGGAATCAAGGAAAATGGCACCGTCTTTTCCGGTTATGTGAACGTTGTTCAGTTCAAGGTTAGAGGAGTTGTAAAAGAGGAGGAGTGCACATTCTCCCATGAGTGTCAGGTTTACGTCGTGAATCCGCACCCCATTGGTGTTGTGAACGGACACGTGGCACGCATCTCCAGGAATCAGTGAGGATATGTCCTGTCCGTTGTGATCGCCGCCGAAGGAGAGTATCGGGCGGGGGTTGCTCTCGCCAGAGACGATGCAGTAAGAATTTGTGGCAGATGATATGTAGAAACCGCTTTCACTAGGGGACTCCCCGTCAAAGTAAAGAAAACTGCTGCCGGCGCTGAGGAGCACGTTCACGTCTTCCAGGATGATGTCGGAATAATATAGTCGCACAGCGTACTTGGAATAGGGGTATGAATTCGCATCCAGGACAATACGCTTTAACGTTAGCCCGTGGGCGGAACTGGCAGATACGGCGTAAACGTTCGAGGTGGAAGATGATGCGCTTATCGCGTTGCCGTTGCCATCGAATGTCACCTTCGAGTAGTCGCCGGAAAGGGAAATGCAGTTGCTCGAGCGCGTGGCAGATGCGGTGAGAACAACATACGCCTCCATCGCTAGATCCCTGGCAGATGAAAGCTCCGAAGAACACTCGGAGCAGGAGTTGCACTCAAAATAAGCGACGACTGAAAAGCTGGAAACATCAGAGTCGTTCGCAGCGTTCGTGTCGCCGGGATATGAAATGGAAACTGAAACGTTTCCGTCTGAATATGATGTGGTGGAGAAGGTAACGCTGTAACCCCTGCACTCGCCGGGTGAAACAGCCGAGTCCTGCAAGTTAGTTGGAGGGCTTGCACCGTTTGCATCAAAACTTACCGTATAGCCCCCAGAGACGTTGGGACCGGTGTTGCAGACGTTAAAATCCACTGTGAAGTTGTTGTAATCGCCATGCAGAACCGCGGAAACGGGGTATCTCCCCTGATCCACGGAGATGATCACGACAGATAGATCCGCCGAAGGATAAGCGGGTGGGGGCGGGATATCCAGGATAACCTCGGTGGTGGCGGAAGAACCGCCGCCCGAAACGGAGACAGTGTACTCCCCCTCAGGTACGTTGAAGTCCTGACAGACCCTGCACACGTCCCCTGCACCGAGTTCGCCGCAGTTCGTCTCCACCGTCTCAGACGCAACCACAACAGAGTCCTCCGAAAGCACCACTAAGAAACCGTTTGCGTCAACCGGGACGGATGACAGGTTCCTCACGTGGGCACAAACGGTGAAAACATTTGTGTCAGCGTTGTATTCCGCGGTGGCTACGTCAACGCGAAATGTGACAAACCTAACGCCGCGGGACGATACCCCCGACTGTAGAGCAGCGAGAATACCGCCAGAAAACCCGTACAAGGCAACCCCGAGGGCCACCAGGATTCCTATGACCACGACAAGCGATACAACGCTTGCCTGGCCCGATTCAATTCCCGTAGAAAAATAACTGCACAGATGTTTATAACGGTTCCTATTAATTCTTGCCAACAAATTCCATGAGGTGAAAGAGCCGCGGGCGGGATTTGAACCCGCGACCTGCCGCTTACAAGGCGGCCGCTCTACCGGACTGAGCTACCGCGGCACCAACGGGAACGATCTCAGTCGCAAATATGAAAATGGAAGAATGGTTAAAAAGGTGGGCGTTAGCCGAAGTAGTCGGGTTCCTTGCTCTTCTTGGAGATAAGCCGCTTGACCACGCGCTGGGATAGCATCTTGGAGAACGCCTCGTAGAAAGCAACGGTGTCCTTGTCCAGCGACGGGCCGACAACCTCCATGGCCTTGCGGAAGTCGTCCATGGTCACCTTCGTGGGCTTCATTTTGTTCCTGCGGAGAGCTGTGAGTGCCGCCTCGCGGACAAGTGCCTCCAGATCCGCCCCCGTGTAGTTCTCCGTCTCCCTGGCAATGGTTTCGAGGTCCACGTCCTCGGCGAGGGGGACGTTCCTCGTGTGCACCTTGAGGATCTCCAGACGGGCATTCTCGTCTGGTGGCGGGACGTATATTATGCGGTCGAAGCGGCCGGGACGGAGGAGTGACGGATCCACGATGTCCGGGCGGTTGGTGGCGGCTATGACAACGACGTCCTTCAGCTCGGATATCCCGTCCATCTCCGTAAGTAGCTGGTTAACGATCCTGTCCGTAACGTGGTTCTCCTCGCCCCCACGGCGCGGGGCAATGGCGTCTATTTCGTCGATAAAGACAACACAGGGTGCTGCCTGGCGTGCCTTCGTGAAGATCTCGCGGATGGCCCGCTCGGACTCCCCCACCCACTTGCTCAGTACCTCTGGCCCCTTCACGGATATGAAGTTGGCCTCCGATTCCGTGGCGACGGCCTTTGCAAGGAGCGTCTTTCCAGTTCCCGGCGGGCCGTAGAGGAGTATGCCCTTGGGCGGCTTTATGCCCATGGCTTCAAAGGACTCCCGGAAACGCAGGGGCCACTCCACTGCTTCGCGGAGCTTCGCCTTGACGTCTTCCAGACCACCAACGTCTTCCCAGTGAACGGAGGGTACCTCTACAAAGACCTCGCGGAGTGCCGACGGCTTTACCTCCTTGAGCGCCTCCTCAAAGTCCTTCCTCGTTACCTTGAGCTGTTCAAGGACCTCCTCCGGTATTTCGTCCTCGTCGAGGTCTATCTCGGGGAGTATCCTGCGTATGGC
>JASUTF010000027.1 GCA_030445695.1 Candidatus Iainarchaeum sp. | reverse complement strand
GTTGGTCAGGACTTCTGCAAGTTCGAGGACCGCCTCTACAAGGTAATGGAGAAGAAAGACCTGGCAGAGGAGGAAACAGGCGAGAAGAAGGGCTATATGGTGAACATATCTGCGCCCTGGGACGAGATGATCCGCAGGGCAGAACTGGTAGAGGATACAGGTAACGAGTACGTTATGATCGACGTGGTGATTGTTGGTTTCTCCGCGGTTCAGGCCTTCAGAAACTACGGCTTCGAGTTCATCATCCACGCTCACAGGGCCATGCACGGTGCAATAACCAGGAACAAGAAGCACGGCATATCCATGGCGGCGCTCGCGAGGATTTACCGCATGCTTGGCGTGGACCAGCTGCACGTGGGGACCGTTGTTGGAAAGATGGTTGAAGGAAAGGAAGAGGTGCTCGCAAACGTGCGCGCAGTCCGCGATCCGTTCTTCCACATCAAGCCCACGTTCCCCGTGGCGTCAGGCGGGCTGCACCCGGGTCTCGTGCCTGACATCGTGGAGATCTTCGGCAACGACGTGATAATCCAGGCGGGCGGCGGGGTACATGGGCACCCGGACGGAACGGAGGCAGGTGCAGCGGCCATGCGCCAAGCAGCCGAAGCAGTGATGGAAGGCGTTACTCTGGAGGAATATGCAAAGGATCACAAGGAACTTGCCCGCGCACTGGAGAAGTGGGGAAGGGCAAGGACAAGGTGATCGCATGGATGAAAAACACAGGAAATACTTCGAGGAAATTGCCGCGGCACTCAAGAAACACGGGCTTCTCCAGTCGGCGGAATTTGAGAACCTCGGACACGAGGAAATCAGGGGCCTCAGGGCCCTTATTTTTGCCTTGAGAGATCCCCGTCTTTCATGGGCCACATATACGGATCTGGCAATCCAGAGCATTATTGAACGGGCAAAGCAGGATCCTGAATTTGCAAAGAAGATCCATGCATTGGCGAAAAGATACGGCCGAGAACTGCCAACGAGACCGACCCCGGAACAGTATCTCGAATCAGCCGCAGAGGTCTCTCTCGGCACCATTTCCCCAGAACGCCTGCCGGAGAGGCCCCCTAAAAACAAGATGGGACGGATAAAGTGGCAGCTAAAAAGGGATATAGAGGCACTTACGCGGGCTACATACCGAGAAAGCCCACGCCGCCCATAGCTGCTTCCTGCTCTTCTTGGATCTTCTTCTTTACCTCTTCCTCGTTCTCGGGGCGTTCAAAGGCACCTGACTCTTCTATAAGCTTAAAGATCTCTGGGGTCGCCTCTATGTAGACGTAATCACCCTCCCCAACACCGAGGGTTGCCCCGTCACGCTGTATGTATCCGAAACGCTTTACTTCGTCCGTCTCAAGAACCTCTTTTGCCTTTGCCTTGTCCACGATCTTGTAAACGCGCGCCTCCATGCAGGGAACGGAACGGAAATCGTTAAAAACGGCTCAGGGCTGAAAGGTTTCCTCACCGGTCAGTGGGGCAAGGCCTCATCATCGCCTTAAATACCCTTGCTCCGCAGTTTTTATACATGCAGCAGAAGGTAGTAGTCCCCGACACGTCGGCGATCATCAATGCAGTGGTCTCAAGTCTCGTCGAGTCGGGAGAGCTTAAGGGAGCAAAAATTATAATCCACAACGCCACCATGACCGAGCTGGAGGTGCAGGCAAACAAGAAGAAGGACACCGGCTTTGTAGGTCTGGACGAGATGAAACGACTGCAGCAGATGGCAAAAGATGGCAAAATCACCATCGAGTTTGCAGGGAGGAGGCCCTCGCCGGAGGAAATAAGATGGGGAAAGTTCGGCATGGTAGATTCCCTCATTCGAGAACTGGCTAGGGAGAGGAACGCGCTTTTCATCACATCCGATAAGGTGCAGGCAGACGTCGCGGCGGCCTACGGTCTTGAAGTGATGTATGTGGCCCCCATCGCTGTTCACGGCGAACCGGAGTTCGTGAAGTATTTCGACGGTAAAACAATGTCCGTGCACCTGCGCGCCAACGTCCCGCCTATGGCAAAGAAGGGTCTGCCGGGCAGGTTCAAACTCGTCAATATATCGGACAAGCCGTTGAGCGAGGAGGACGTGAAGAGGATTGCGAAGGAAATCGTGGAGCGTGCGTCGCGCGAGCCCAACGCCTACATCGAGAGGGAATACGAGGGCGCAACGGTGGTCCAGTACAAGAACTATAGGATAGTCATTGCCCACCCGCCCTTCTCTGACGCATGGGAGATTACCATCGTCAAACCGCTCGTCAAGACGACGCTGGACGATTACAGCATATCCGACAAGCTGCTCAGGCGTCTGGAAGAGAAGGCAGAGGGCATCCTCATTGCCGGACCGCCCGGTTCCGGTAAATCCACGTTTGCACAGGCACTCGCCGAGTTCTACGCGTCCAAGGGGAAGATCGTGAAGACCATGGAGTCGCCCAGGGACCTGCAGGTGGACGACACCATATCACAGTACGCTCCACTGGAGGGAGACATGGAGGGAACTGGAGATATCCTCCTCCTTCTCCGCCCGGACTACACGGTCTTTGACGAGGTCAGAAAGACTAGGGACTTCGAGATCTTTGCGGATATGCGCATGGCGGGCGTGGGGATGATCGGTGTTGTTCACGCCTCCACGCCCATAGAGGCGATCCAGCGGTTCGTACGTCGTCTGGAGCTTGGAATCATACCGCAGGTCGTCGACACAGTCATATTCATAGAGGGCGGTGACGTCGAGAAGGTATACTCGCTGGACCTGACCGTGAAGGTTCCCACCGGGATGACAGACGAAGACCTTGCGCGACCGGTCGTGGAGGTGCGGGACTTCGAGACAGGCGAACTGGAGTTTGAGATATACACATACGGAGAAGAGACATTCGTCGTGCCCGTCAGGGAAGGAGAGAAGAAGACCCCAGTTGAGCAGCACGCTGAAAAGGCAATCCGGCTGGAACTGGAGCGGCTTCTGGACGTGCCATTCAAAATAGAGCTCAAGGGCAACAAGGTGATCCTCTACGCCTATCCTGAAGACATACCGCACATAATTGGCCGTAAAGGAACTAACATAAGTTCTCTTGAGAACGCTGTTGGTATGAGCATCGACGTCCGCCCCATGGAGGAAGAGAAAGGTTCTGGCAGGGTCTCAGTAAAGGAAACACCGAAGTATTTCATCATTCAGGCCGGGAAGAACGCGAAGAACCGCTTTGTAAAGATACTGGTAGATGGAGAAGAAGTGGGCTACGCGAAGGCAAACAAGAAGGGAGTGGTCAAGGTAAAGAAGAATACAGAACTTGGTGAGATAATCAAGTTCGCCAGGCGCGCAGGCAAGAGGATTGAGGTGGAAGTGCAGTGAGGGAAGTTGTTATTGATGTTTTTCCCGGTGTCTACCCGCCCTCCGACGATTCCTACATGCTGGCAGATGTAGTGAACTCAATGGAACTCAAAGGCAAGAAGTTCCTGGAGATTGGCTGCGGCTCCGGCATCGTCTCTATAACTGCCGCCGTGCGGGGCGCTGAAGTAACTGCAGTGGATATAAACCCGCGGGCAGCGGAGTGCACACTTCACAACGCAGAGAAGAGCGGTGTGAAGATCAGGGCCTTCCAGTCAGACCTGTTCGAGAACGTAACCGGCGAGTTCGATGTTATCGCGTTCAACCCTCCCTATTTGCCCGGTACGGAAGACGATCCTGACTACGACGTGGCGTGGAGCGGCGGCGAAGACGGAAGAGCGGTGCTTGACCGGTTCTTGAAAGAGTTTGACAGATACCTGAAACCGTGCGGTGTTCTCCTCCTCGTGCATTCGTCGCTGAACAACCCTGCAAAAACCATGGAAATCCTCGAGGAGAAGGGATACCGCGTGGACATAATGGCGCAGGAACAATTCTTCCTGGAGACGCTCTACGTCATCAGGGCGGTGAAGCCATGCCCATAAACGCGTCGCCGGAGTTCGAAAAGGCGTGGGAGCGATACTCGTCAGCCAGAACGACCAAGGAGAAGATAGCCGCCCTGCAGGAAGCCATAAAGTACATGCCAAAGCACAAGGGCGCCGAGAACTTGAGAGCATTCATATACCGCCGCCTCGCAGAACTGAAGAGAGAACTGCAGAAAGAGGCGGAGAGGAAGAGCGGAGGCGGAGGGGTCCGGCTCATACCGAAGGAGGGCTTCCAGGCGGTGCTGTTCGGCTTCCCAAACTCCGGAAAAACGTACATCCTGTCAAAACTCACCAACGCGCCCGTAAAGCCCATGGAGTACCCACTTGCCACCACGGAGCCGACCCCGGGAATGATGGACGTAAAGGGAGGAAAAGTCCAGCTCGTCGAGGTCCCATCATACTTTGAGGGCTACGATGAATCCAAGATGGGGAGGATAGGGCTGGCAACGATGCGGGCGACAGACGCCATCATCCTGGTCATAGATCTCACCCAGGATCCCGTGGAGCAGGTGAAGACGCTCGTGGAATTTCTCCGCTCTGAAGACATCTACCTGAACAAGCGACCGCCCAACGTGCGTATTGAGAAACGCTACTCCGGCGGCTTCGAGTTCATAGGCGAGTCGTTCATGGTGGGAGACAGGAAGACATACATAGACATCCTTCATACGTATGGGATCCACAGTGCTACCGTGACCTTCCTCGAACGCACTACGCCAGGGGACTTCATTCTTGCAGTAAACGAGTCGGCACGCTTTCTGCCGACGATACTGCTGGGCAACAAGGCAGAACTGGCTGATGAAAGAAACGTCAAGGCGTTCTTGTCTATTCCGAACGTGGAGAAGGTCATCTACCGGGACGATGCGATGGATGAGGTCAAGGAGGAACTCTTCGAGAAGCTGGGCCTCATACGGGTCTACACAAAGCCGCCACGGGAAGATCCATCGCCGGAACCGGTTGTGTTGAGAAAGGGGGACACGGTTCGCGACCTCGCTGCCCGCGTGCTGCGTGGCAAGGAGGTGAAGCACGCCCGCGTCTGGGGCTCCGCAAAGTTTCCCGGGCAGGTGGTGGGCCCGGACTACGAGTTAAAGGACGGGGACGTGGTGGAACTACGAACCTGACTCTTCCTTCTTTTTTCTGCGGCGCGTAATGGCCACCGCAACCAGAAGCACGACGAGAAGAGCTATGGCCACCGCCAGCAGGTAGAAGGACGGCGTGACGCTGAGCTTTATCCTCTGCATGAGCACGTGCTCGCCCTTGTCGTCGGTGAAGTATATGTAAGCGTCCACGTACTGCGCCCCGACGAGGTATGGATCCGGTGAAAGATCCAGTGAGATCGCCTTGCTGTCCTCCACATCGCCCAAATCAATCTTCTGCGGTCCGAGGATCCCGGGCGGGTATTTGAACTCAATCCGCACGAAATAGCCGTTGCCCACCACTTCCGTCTTCAGGGTGTTCCTCCTGCCTGCAGTAACGCTCGCCTCGTTCATGTTGATGTAGATCGGGGGGCTGCTGATCATAATGCCCTTTGCGATCAGGGCGTCAATCTTCCCCCGCCCGTAGTTGAATATGAAAGCGTCCTTTCCACTCTCTTTGGCCCAGCAGTTAAACTCTACCGTTTTCTTCGTGAGTGCAGGGATTTCGATATCTCCCTCCATGCCCAGTGCTTCGAAGTCCTGGAGGGCTGCCTTCCCCTTCTCGAATTTCACAAGGTAGTCGATACTCGTGTCCGTGGTGGAGTCGTTGTAGAGCGTTACTCGACACGTGAACAGCTCATACTTGTAAACGCTGGCCGGACAGTCCACGGAGAGCAGAACCTCCGCGAAAGCCGGGGCAACAATGCTAAGCAAGATCATAGCTGTAGTCAAAGCCCTCGTCCACTTCTTCATTACCACCACGCCCTCCTAACATCTTCCATAATATTACCACGCCCAGCAATAAAACGATGCCGTATGCCCACTCCGGAATCCTGAACCCTTCCTCCTTCACCACCCCGCCCTTCAGCACGTCTTCAACGAGCTCACGCAGGTTCTTCGACTCGGCATACGCACGCTCATAATCCCCTTCTGCAGCCAGTGAAAGGACCTCCGAGTACTTTTCCTGCAGCGCACTCACGCTCCCCTTTTCTCTCCAGTCGTAGCCGGCGCTGAGCACGAACTTAATAGCGTCCTCCAGCGAAAAAACCCCGAGGTCCGACTTCACTTCTGACTTCAT
>JASUTF010000026.1 GCA_030445695.1 Candidatus Iainarchaeum sp. | reverse complement strand
GGTGGATACTTTGCATTCACGTCCCTGGGCGGCGGTTCGGAAACAGTAACCGCGCCATACGTGGAGGCAAGTGCTAAAGTAGTCCAGGGGGAGAAGGGATATACGGTGGTGCTCGACGGCTCGCTCAAGCTTCCCGGGGCGAAGAAATACGAGATACAGGCGCTTACAGCGTCTCTTCTGATAAACGGTGTCCCTGTCCAGTCGAAGAACCTCGTGGAGGACTCCACGAAAATGGAGGGGCCCACTTCTTTTCCTCTTTCCTTTTCCCCCGACTTTGCCCCTTCTGCTGAGAACGTGGCCGTGAAGATAGAGGGCAACGTCGTTAGTGGGAAGGATATATACGTAATCTCGTCCCAGATCCCCGTGGCACTGCCTGACAAGAGTTCACTGGCAAGGGAGCCGTCCCTCTCTGTTTCTACCTCGTCTGTCACGCTTCTGGGGTCAACAAAGTCCGTTACCCTCTCCATATCCATCTACAACCCCAACGACTCCAGCATGGATTTTGACGGCCTAACGCTCAACTACGGTTCTTCCTCCTACGACCTTCCCGTGGACTCCGTTCCCGCCAAAGGTGTTTCCACCGTTTCTCAGGTCATTTCACTCCCTGCAGATGTCACCGCCATCTCCGTTTCCGTCTCCGGCAGCTACTCTGTTAACGGGGTCTCCCGGTCCCTGAACCGGGATTTTGACCTGAACGTGCCGAAACTCTCGGAGCAGCCCCTGCAGTTCGAGGTTAAGTCAGAGGTCGTGTCCCTGGACAGGGACGGCTATGAGCTCAACGTTTTCGGCTCCGTAAAGAACCCCAACGCGTTTAATATAACGCTGGACACCCTGAAGTTCCGGGTGATCAAGGACTTTGGCGAGGGCAACATCGTTCAGGAAACGGTTCTTCTGGAGGGCGTGGATCTGCTGCCGCAGGGTTCCAAGGCCTTCAGCAAGAGTGTGAAGATAAATGCGGCACTCTCGGATGCCGTGGGCGAGGTCTCTGCCAGCTACAGCGGAAAGGACGTTGTTATCGCCATTTTCCCAATCCCCCTGATCGATCCGTCGGACTTCATAGATCCACTATCCGTTAAGCTCCAGTTCACCGCCGACGTCAATAACTGCACCATCACCCCCGTGCTCACGGGCCCAAGCGACTACAACGTGGACGTGGATTTCAAGATCAGCGACGGAACGAACACCAAGGACTACGGGTCCTTTACCCTGTCCGGGACGAAGACACTGGACGCGTTCACCGTTTCCCCAGGTCTCGTTGCTGTAACTGCGGATGGTTCTTACGGTATAGAAAGCATGGGGGTGATGTTCCCCCTGAAGTACGTGGCGGAGTTCAACTGCTCTACTTGAAGAGGTCCTTGACGAGGCGCTTGTTGAACTCTTCCAGCTCCTTCTTTGTCATCATGCGGGTTATGTAGTGCACGTAGCCGTTGATCATCGTTGCTGCTTCCAGCAACCCCCTGTGGAGGTCCCCCATATCTAAAACAATCTTTTCAGGCCCGATGACCTCGACAACGGACGGGCCGTAGAAGAACATGAAGTGCATGAGCGGTTCGAACGCCTCAAAGTTGAGTTTGAGCTCCACGTATCCCGAGTACATGCCGCTCTCCTTGTCCTGCTCGATCTTGGATATCTCCGCGCTCAGGACGTGGACGCCCGGCTCCTTCTTTATCTGCCGAATGATCTTCTCCAGGGCCTTCTTGGCAAGTGCCTCGTCTATGGCCTGCACCTCTACAACCGCGTATATCTTTATGCCCTCGACGGGCTCGAAGTCCTTGGGCTTCACCGCTTCGCGTATGTTGTCTGCGAGGCGGTACTTTGGCGGGTAGCCCTCCTTTACCACGATCTTCAACTTTATGAGCTTCTTCAGCGCGTCAATGACGTCGCGTATGTCTTCGTTCAGCTCTTCTGCCAGCTCTTCGGGCGTTTTCTCGCCGTAGTAGAGGGCGAGTCCGATCTTCCTCTCGAGGTCCGAGAACATGATAGTAGAGGAGCGTATGTGTTGAAAAAGAACTGCGAACATCTTAGATCATGGCAGTGGATGTGAACGTTGACGTCACCTCCGCCCTCTCGACGGTGGAGCAGGTCGCCCATGTTGATCCCATGATCCTCCTCGCGGGCATCGGCCTCATAGCCCTCGCGATCTTCTTCATCTTCTTCCTTAAGCGTGTAATTGTCAACTCCATCCTTGGGCTCGTCGCCTTTGCCGTGCTGTGGTTCATGGGGATTAAACTACCCTTCCTCGTGACGTTGGTCGTGTCCATCATCTTCGGCCTTGCCGGCGTGGGGACCATGTTGATCCTCTACTACTTCGGGCTGCTTGGATAGTGCCACTGTGCCGTAGTTCTGCTATTTGTTTAAATCCTTAATTCGTTCTAATAGCATGAAGGTCATAGTATGGTTCAACGAGATCGGAAAGGACGATATCGCCCTCGTGGGTGGCAAGGGTGCAAACCTCGGCGAGATGGCCCGTGCAGGATTCCCCATCCCGCCCGGCTTCGTCGTGACGGCAGATGCCTACTTCTACTTCATAGAGCAGACGGGCATAAAGGAGAAGATCGCCCAGATCCTTGAGGGCCTGGACGTGGAGAACACGGAGGATCTGGAGAAGAGGACCGCTGAAATTCGGAACCTCATCGAGTCCACCCCCATGCTCCCGGAGATCGCCGTGGAGATAAAGAACGCCTACGCCCGCCTTGCAGAGCTCGTGGGTGCCTCCGTTCTTAGAGATCCTCCGTTCGTTGCTGTTCGATCCTCTGCAACGGCTGAGGACCTTCCCGACGCTTCCTTCGCCGGTCAGCAGGCCACGTTCATATACGTGAAGGGCCCCGACGCGGTCATAGAACACGTCAAGAAGTGCTGGGCCTCTTTGTTTACGGCGAGAGCCACATACTACCGTGCAAAGCAAGGATTCGACCACATGAAGGTGGGCCTCGCCGCCGTCGTCCAGAAGATGGTGGATTCTGAGGTCTCTGGCATCATGTTCACGGCCCACCCCGTCACCGGCGACCCCAAGATCATCATAGAGGCCGGCTGGGGCCAGGGAGAGGCCCTGGTTTCAGGCATGGTCACGCCCGACGAGTACATCGTGGATAAGAGCACGTTCCAGATACTTGAGAAGAAGATCGCCGAGCAGAAGGTCATGATCGTCCGTGGCCCCAACGGCGGCTCCCAGAAGGTGGAGGTCCCACCTGACATGCGCAAGAAGCAGAAGCTCCCCGATGACAAGATCGTGGCCCTTGCGAAGATCGGGGCGCAGATCGAAAAGCACTACGGTCACCCGCAGGACATTGAGTGGGCCATGGAGAAGGGTAAACTGTATATTGTCCAGTCCAGGAACATAACGACCATTGGCAAGTTCCAGAACCAGGAGCAGGCAGAGGAAGGCAGTTCCGACGCCGAACCCATCCTGAAGGGTCTTCCGGCGTCACCCGGTTACGCCACGGGCACCGTGAAGATCATCCACGACCTTTCCGAACTCTCCAAGGTTCAGAAGGGGGACGTACTTGTCACCACCATGACAACGCCCGACATGGTCCCAGCCATGGAGAAGGCGGCAGCCATTATAACAGACGAGGGTGGTATGACCTGCCACGCCGCCATTGTCTCCCGCGAGCTCGGCATACCTGCTGTCGTGGGAACGGAGAAGGCAACGAAGGTTTTGAAGGACGGGGACGTCGTTACCGTCGATGCATACAAGGGTCTCGTCTACAAGGGCGTTGTAAAGAAGGGTGGCGAGCAGAAGAAGGATGTAGAGGTCATCCGCTCCGCATCTGCACCGCTCATAACCGCGACGCTCGTCAAGGTAAACGTAGCCATGCCGGAGGCGGCAGAGCGTGCTGCCAAAACAGGTGCGGACGGTGTCGGTCTCCTCCGCGCCGAGCACATGATCACAGCCACGGGCAAGCACCCCGCGTGGTTCGTCAAGAACAACAGGGTTGAAGATCTTGTCGAAGCGGTGAAGAAGGGCATCCGCACCGTTGCCGAGAAGTTCTATCCGAAGCCCGTGTGGTATAGGACTTTTGACGCCCGCACCGACGAGTTCAGAAACCTTGAGGGCGGCGAGGACGAGCCAGAAGAGGACAACCCCATGCTCGGCTGGCACGGAATAAGAAGGGCGCTGGACCAGCCGGAGATCATCAAGGCAGAGTTCCGTGCCATAAAGGAACTCCAGGAAGAGGGCATTGACAACGTGGGTATCATGCTGCCCTTCGTCATCCATCCCGACGAGCTCGTGAAGGCCAAGGCGTTGGCAAGGGAAGTGGGTTTGATACCCCACAAGGACGTGGACTTCGGTATCATGGTGGAAACGCCGGCAGCGGCCCTGCGCATAGAGGACTTCATCGACAGGGGCATTGACTTCCTCTCCTTCGGCACGAACGATCTTACACAGCTCACACTAGGCCTTGACAGGAACAACGCCCTCGTTCAGAAGCACTTCAACGAAATGCACCCCGCGGTCATCGATCTAATATCCTACGTGATCAGCGTGGCCAAGGAAGCCGGCGTGGAGACGTCCATATGCGGCCAGGCCGGATCCTATCCGCCCATGGTTCGCAAGCTCGTGCGCCTCGGCATAGACAGCGTTTCAGCGAACATAGATGCGGTCCAGACCGTCAGGGAGGTCGTCTACCGCGAGGAGAGGCGTCTGATGCTGGAGGCGGTAAGAAAAAGCATGTTTGAGAAGTAAAAATTTTCTTTAAACACCTTTTTATTCTCTCTTGCCGCCTTCTTCATATGAAATGCGATGCTGTCGTCCTTGCTGCGGGAAAGGGAACACGCCCATGGCCCTTTACAGAGACGGTAGCGAAGCCGGCCATCGAAATCGTTGACAGGCCCCTGATACATTATGTTCTTGATTTTCTGCGTTCCAACGGTGTCGAAAAGGTATGTGTTGTGGTGAACCATCAAAGGGAAACCGTGGAGCGTGCAGTGAGGGATTACGGGATAAAAGCACGCTTCGTGGAGCAAAAAGAGCCAAAGGGCACCGGCCACGCCCTCATGTGCGCGGAACGGCATGTGGGGGACGATTTCATCGTGGTAAACGGCGATCTTCTCCTCACGAAGCACGTGAAACTCCCAGAAAGATCCATGGTTGTTGTAAGGAGGCCGCATACGGGCGAGTACGGCACCCCCATCGTTAAGAACGGCGTGGTTGTCGGTTTACGGGAGAAGGAACCGGGGGATCTTGTTAATGCTGGCATATACCGTTTGAGCGACGAGGTGTTTGCCCACCTATCAGATCTCTCCCCCTCTCCGCGGGGCGAGTATGAGATAACGGACGTACTCCCTAAAATGGGGCTTAGGGCGGTGGAGATGCGTTCGGAACATTGGATGGACGTAGGATATCCCTGGGACATACTTTCCGCCACCCAGAGGGTTCTTCACGCGATTCCAGAGCGTAGAGATGGCTATATCGAACCGAGGGCCACGCTGAAGGGTAAAGTAATTGTCTCCCCCGATGCAGAAATTCGGAACGGTGTTTACATCGAGGGACCGGCCTATATCGGTCCCGGCGCAGTCGTTGGACCCAACTCGTATATCCGCCCCTACTCCGTGATCGGGAGGAACGCGCGCGTCGGTAACGCCGTCGAGATAAAGGCCTCCGTTCTCATGGAGGGTGCGCACGTTTCGCATCTATCCTACGTGGGCGACTCGGTCCTTGGGAAGGGCGTGAACTTCGGTGCAGGAACCATAACGGCGAATCTACGCTTCGATGATAAGCCGGTTCTTGGTGTCAGGAGAAAGATGGGGGCATTCGTTGGTGACGAAGTGCATACGGGCGTTCACGCCGCATTCATGCCCGGTGTCCGCGTGGGTCCGAACGCCTTTATCTTCCCAGGGTCTGTGGTCTATTCCGACGTTCCATCTGGAGAGCGGGTGGCGGGTATTTATAGGACGGGGGCATAGTTCTAACATGTACTTCCGCCGGCGTGGTAGGCCCCCGCGTGCCAAGAGGATAACCTTTGACTACAGACCCCGTGAGTTTTACGTGAAAAACGCCGTTGAGTCCGTCGTTATAACGTTTCACGAACTGGAGGCCATGCGGCTTGTGGACTACGAGGGGCTCTCGTTGCAGGAGGCCGCGTCGCGGATGAACGTTTCAAAGTCAACGGTGTGGCGGCTGTTACGTTCAGGAAGAAGAAAGGTGGTGGACGCCCTCATCAGGGGGAAAAGGATAGTTGTTAAAGAGGG
>JASUTF010000025.1 GCA_030445695.1 Candidatus Iainarchaeum sp. | reverse complement strand
GAAAAACGCGTAGGGGTGAAGTAGATGCCGTGCAAGAGGAAAAAGAAGAAGGAAACAGAGAAGAAATAGCTTAATAAACCCCTTTTTTCTTTTGTTTGTGTGGATCGCAAGGCAGCTGCAGAAGAATTTCTTGTGCGCTACAGACACCATGTGGCGAACGTGAGCCGAACACTCTTTGCTCGCCGCAATCTTGAACTGTATGAGCGTCTGATGGGTAAGGCACAGTCGTTTCGGGCTGCCTTGCGCGATGTTTCCACGATGGCAGCTATACGTCGGGTCCGTAGGCCCTTTACTGAGTCAGATGGCAC
Source organism: Candidatus Iainarchaeum sp. (assembly GCA_030445695.1). Lineage (GTDB taxonomy): Archaea > Iainarchaeota > Iainarchaeia > JAADDC01 > JAADDC01 > SZUA-1452. Next base: position 6,046 of record JASUTF010000025.1, on the reverse strand, counting down.
GCTCGAACCAGTTAATGAGAGTTTACGGGAAGACGCTCCGGAGCCCATGGAGAACGCTACCCTTTTCCCTGACGAACTCTCCCTTCTGCTCAAAGTAAGCGAGATATACCTTATTCCAGAGCACAGGGAGATGAAGAAACTTTCTCAGAGAGTGCGGGCCGCAAACGCACATCTGATAGCAATTCCCGCCGCACTCGCTGCGATGGAAGCCGGGGTACGACTCGATAAATCATTCTTTCACGGCATATACCACCAGTATAAGCGGTTTGACCCTGATCTGGCCCACGAGGTGTATAAAGCAATCATTGAACTTCGACCGCGGCCGGAGGACGTCTACCGGGCACTCAACCGGGTAGATCCTGCCCGGGTTCACTACAGGCGTTTTCTTGAGGAGCTCATAAAGCACATGACTACCGGCCGCGCCTGATCCTTATTCCGAACTCCGGGAGCGTTGCCTGCCTCTCTATCCCAAGTTTCAGGTGCGTGTGGCGTTCCAGCATATCTTTTATGTCTGCAGCGTGGATGCGAAGTGTTATCCTTGCTCTGTCTTTACTGTCCTTTAACCTTATCTCTGTCTCTCCCCGCCATTCTCTTGCAAGCTTCTTCAGCGGTTCTTTGTTTCCCTTCATGAGGGCCTCCAATGCCTTGAAAATTCTGTATGCGTCACCCTTCAGGACGTTCTCTGGAATCACGTCGTAGTGATAAACTTTGCCTCCGAACACCACGCTTGCTCTTTCTATGGATCCTTCTTTTCCGCTGTGGAATAGAATTTCCGGCTGCTTGCTTGAACGCTCCGGTTTTATACCATCTGCTGGTATTCTGCCGCTGAACAGCCGGATATATATGTGGCTGCGTCCAATCGTGTTGAATCTCGATGGCGGGCCAAAGCCCTCTATAACCTTTTTTCGTCCTTCCCCTTCTTTCACCTCGAGGCGGATGCGCATCCCTATAATGTGGTAGCAGTTTTATTTATTCTCCTCTTATAATCTCCTACCATGGACGGCAAGGACAAGCGCACTGTTTACCTCCTTGGCACGACGTCCCTCATAAACGATGCCAGCTCCGAAGCGATATACGCGATCCTCCCATACTACGTGAATGATCCAACGCTCGTTGGTGTCTACGGAGGGCTTTTCAACGGGCTGGGCAACGCGTTGAAGGTCTTCTTCGGCTACTACTCGGACCGGCTGGGCAAGAGAAAGCCGCTCATAATTCTTGGATACTTCCTTTCTGCACTCTCAAAGACGTTAATGGCGATCGTGTCTGTTGCCCTTCTCCCGGTGCTTATTCTGATTGACCGGCTGGGTAAAGGGATCCGCGACTCCCCCCGCGACGCCATCCTTGGTGTTCTTAAGGAGAGAGGCGTTGCCTTTGGGATTCACCGCGCCATGGACACGACGGGGGCCCTTCTTGGCACCCTGCTCGCTTACTTCATGCTCCAGTGGCTTGGAGGGGACTACAGGATCGCCATGCTCATCGCAGGCCTTCTTGGTTTCCTGACGCTTGTCCCGCTGGCGTTTCTACCATCTTACGAGACGGAGAAGGTGAAGAAGAACCTTGTTGATTCCTTGGAACACATGTCCTCCGGTGTTAAGCATTTCCTCCTCCCTGCGACGCTCTTTGGCTTTGCGTTCATCTCCCCCATGCTCTTCATATCCGGCTCGAAGGACGAGCTGGCGTACACGTCCATCCTTCTCTACGCACTCTACAACGTGTTCTATGCCGTCTTCGCATACTACCTCGGCAAGCGTTCCGACTCCTTTGGCAGAAAGCGGGTAATAGTGATAGGTGGCGTTTCTGCAGCCCTTTCCTTTGCCCTCATGTACGTTGCTGCGAAATATGCCTCCACGATCCTTTATGCCCTCGCGTTCTCCTTCTACGGAGTCGGCATGGGTGCGTTCTTGCCAGCTGCTTTCGCTTACGTTGGAGATATGGCGAGGGAGAAGGGAACTGCAATGGGGGCTTTTCAGACCGTGTTTGGTCTCGCTGTTCTCGTTTCCTCGTCGATCTTTGGCTATCTTTTGGCTAACTTCGGCAGTCTGATATTTTTGGGCTACGCAGTAGTGCCAATTCTCGCGGTGCTCCTTGTTTAGCGTATCTCTCCATATTCTTTTACCTGTATGAAGTCAATGTGCCCGTCCGCGTTCCTGTCGTAGCCCTGGACGATCCAGTAGAACTCTTTGCCTTCCCGATAGTTTGCCAGGAGTTCCTCCCAGTGGTTGGTTATTCCAATCACCGCGGCCTTTGTTCCAACTGCACGGACGCCCGCTATAAGTAAAACCCAGTTTTCTTCATTGTAAGGATTTCTGAACTTTGCCACGAGCCCGTAGTTGTCGTCCCCATACATGTCTTTTCTTCCCTTGATCATCCACGGGTTATCCACGTCGAAGAACATTTTTCTCCGGTCCAGGAGTTCCCAGGTTGCCGTGTTCGCCGCGGGTCCGCCCAGTAGAATCAAGTTCTGATCCAGAAGGCGTTCTGCACGCACGTCTGTATCTACCATGACAGGGAAGTCCGAGAACGTGAAGTGCTGCCCGAGGAACAATCCGAGGACGCCCACGTAGTGTCCGTCCCTCGCTCGTTGCATGAAAGCGCCGTGGGGATCAGGGGCGCCAACCACGACGTAGGCGTTCAGTGCACCGTCCTTCGCAAGGGGGTGGAAGAATGCCTCGATCATGTGCGGTGTTGCCCTTCCTTTATACGGCATTCCTTCGCGGAGGATGTAGCCAAAGGCATCTGCTTTTAGCATATAGAGCTTTTTTCCCTCGTGGATTACTTCTACGATCCCTTCACGTACCAGTGGCCCCAGATGGTAGTGAACGTTCTGTTCCGTGGTTCCCAACTCTTCTGCAATGCTTGTCAGGTCTTTGGGTTTCTCTTTGATTGCCTCGAGGATCCGCAGCTTCGTTTCCGAGATATTCATCGGCCCCCTCAGTTGCGCGAATTTTGCCACGCGGTCATTGTTTACGAGGAGCATGATCAAAATTTATTTTGACGTTTTAAAAATCTTTTAGGAATGCTTTATAACTTCTGCTGCGAATTCTCCCCATGTGCGGTATAATCGGAAAGATAGGGCTGGGTGCCCCCCGTTTCGTGATCTCCGGGCTGAAAACGCTTGAGTATCGCGGCTACGACTCGTCGGGTATTGCTGTGGCCCTCGGTGATGCTGTTTTCGTTCAGAAGGGTGTCGGGACGATAGACCGCGTTGTTTATAGTGTTCCGAACGGTGTGGCAGCCATCGGGCACACGCGATGGGCGACGCACGGTGGGGTGACTGACTTTAATGCCCACCCGCATCTGGACTGTTCCGGACAGTATGCTGTGGTGCATAACGGGATCATAGAAAACCACGGGGAGTTACGGGGCGAGCTGGTGCGTAGGGGCCACGTTTTCTCCTCCGAGACGGACTCCGAAGTGATTGTGCACCTCTTTGAGGAGGGAGTGCAGAAATACGGCGATGGTGTTGAAGCTTTACGCTATGTCCTTTCCAGAATCCGCGGGCAGTACGCCTTTGCCATCCTCTCCAGGGACGGGAGAGTGTATGTTGCCCGAAAGGGTGCTCCTCTGCTTGTAGCAAAGGGCAAAGACGGTGTTTACGTTTCATCTGACCCTGTCCCACTCGTGGGTGTTGCAGACGAGGTTTACCGCCTTGCAGACGGATCGTACGCTGTTCTTTCCCCAGATGGCGTGCAGATCTTTGGCGAATACGTGCCTGTGCCGCGCGTTGATGCCCGACGGGTGGAACTTGGAAGCCACCGCCACTACATGGAGAAGGAAATATTTGAGCAGCCGCGGGCGGTAAAAGACACGCTGGACTATCTACGTCGTGAGAACGTGAGGTGGGAGTTGGATGGGAGAATTCATCTTGTGGCGGCGGGCACATCTTACCATGCGGCGCTATACGGTGAATATCTCCTCCGAAAACGGGGATACGATGCCCAAGCGTTTATAGCTTCAGAGTACGAGTACTGGAAGGGAAAAGAGCCCGATTACGTTATCGCGATCAGCCAGTCGGGGGAGACGGAGGATGTCCTTTCCATTCTTCGCAATCTTGACGGTCCGGAGGTTTACGCGATAACAAACACGCCGGGCTCCACCATTGAAGAGTATTCTGACCACGTGGTCTACACGCGCGCAGGACCGGAGGTAGGGGTCGCCGCAACAAAGACGTACACCACTCAGTTAACCGTTCTTGCTCATCTGTTCTCCGATGCAAATCTCTCTGAACTGCCAGGGTTTGTTGGAGACGTTCTGGAGAGTTCTGCACCCATTGCCCGGACCTATGCCAAAGTACTGTCTCGGAAGAACAGTGCATACTTCTTGGGCAGGGGACTGGACGTGGTTACAGCAAAGGAGGGCGCTCTGAAACTGAAAGAGATCGCATACATACATGCAGAGGCGTACCCCGCCGGCGAATCCAAGCACGGCCCCATTGCTCTAATTGAATCCGGTTTTCCAGTTTTCTTCACCGCTTCGAAGAACATGCTTTCAGAAATCGAGGGAAACGTGCAGGAGATGCGGGCAAGGGGTGCAGAGATCGTGATGGTCACGGACGGAGAAACGGAACTTGCCGATGTTTTGTTTTCTGTTCCTAACGTCGACACAGAGCTCTTTCCGATACTCTCCGTCCCCCCATGGCAGCTGATAGCATACTACACTGCCGTGGAGCGGGGGGTGAACCCTGACCGACCGAGAAACCTTGCCAAGAGCGTGACGGTGAAGTAACGTTTTAATTCCTCTCTTCCTTTTCTATCCATGCTTCTTGAACCTGCCGTGGCGAAGCTGCTTTCCAACGCCCTGCTGTTGATACCCGTTCTCGTGTTTGCCCGGTACTTCTACAGAAAGGAATACAAAAGGGCCATGGTGCTTCTCTCGGCATATCTCTTTCTGTCTGGCATTGTTCTACTCACCAAGTTTGTTCTGAAGGTGCCGAGACCAGATGATGATGTATCCTTTGATCCCTACTCTTTCCCGTCGTTCCACACGGCCTACGCATCTCTGCTTTTCTTCCTTGTGCCTAACGTGTTTACATTCATTTATGCCGTTCTCATGGGCGCCCTGCGTGTTCTCGCCGGCGTGCACACGTGGGTGGACGTTCTGGGCGGATTTCTCTTTGCTGGTCTATCGCTCTGGCTCTACAAGAAGGGAAAGGAACGCGTGGGCTTTGAGTGGGATCGCCAGGCGTTCCATATGGGTTCCGGCGCGTTGCTTGGTTTGCTCCTTTATTTGAACTGGAAGCTTGGACTCGCACTTCTTGCAGCTGCGCTTCTGGTGGGTGCGATCATCTACCACGAGCGTGAAAGAACTTTGGTGAAACCGTTCCTTGACTTCTTCGACCGTGACGGCACTGGAAAAGGTGCATTTCTCTTTGTTCTTGGTGTTTTCGCGGCGGCGGCTATCAACCATTCCTGGGCGTGGAAGGCCACGTGGTATTTGGCTTATGTCGACTCCACCGCAACCATGGTGGGCAAGTACTTCCGCACGAGGGGGAAGAGTTTCTACGGAACCCTCGGTGGGTTCTTTGTGGGCCTACTCGTTGCCATCGCCACGGAGACACCACTCTGGCTGCCCGTGGTTGTTTCCATTGTGGAGCTTCTGCCATACATTGACGATAACATCTCCATCCCCGTTGCAGTTGCTCTTGTGGGGAGGTTGATTGCATGAAGGTGTTGAGAACCGTGTTCACGCCGTGGAGATGGAAGTATATCGCGGGCTTCAAGAACAAGAAGGAGAAGGAGGGATGCTTCCTCTGCGACGCGGCGAAGAACCCAGAGAGGGATGAAGAAGCACTGGTGCTTTACAGGGGCGAACACGCGTTTATCATCATGAACCGCTACCCATACAACACGGGACACCTCATGATTGCACCGTACCGGCACGTGGGCGATTGGGCAGAGCTGACGAAGGAGGAAAGGGCAGAAATAGCAGAACTCATTGCATTTGCAGAGGGGAAGCTCCGCGAGGCGTTCCGTCCAGACGGTTTCAACGTGGGCATCAACATAGGCGACGTGGCGGGAGCCGGTCTCCCCGGGCACGTGCACGTGCA
>JASUTF010000024.1 GCA_030445695.1 Candidatus Iainarchaeum sp. | reverse complement strand
CCCCTTGTCTCTGACGAGTACCTAGAGGAGATCATGGTAATCGGCCCCATGAAACCCGTTTACGTTTATCACAGGAAGTATGGGATGTGCAAGACCAACGTTGTGTTCTACGAGGATCAGGAAATCCGTAACATTATAGAAAAGATAGCTCGCGACGTGAACCGCCACATCGATGCTGTTCACCCGCTTCTGGACGCCCGTCTCCCCGATAGGTCCCGTGTCAACGCCACGATCCCGCCCGCATCGGTGGACGGTTCAACGATCACCATACGCAAGTTCCGAAAAGACCCCTACACCGTTGTAGATCTCATAAACTTTGGAACGTTCGATCCACGGCTGGCCGCATTTCTTTGGCTTGCAGTGGACGGAATGGGTGCCAAGCCCGCGAACATACTCGTTGCAGGCGGCACGGGATCTGGTAAGACAACAACTCTGAACGTTCTTGCGGCGTTTATACCTGCTCACGAGCGCATTATCACCATAGAGGACACGGCTGAGCTAAACCTCCCCCTTGAGCACTGGGTCCGGCTGGAAGCACGCCCACCCAGCATAGAAGGGACAGGAGAAATTTCCATGGACATCCTCGTCAAGAATGCCCTGCGCATGCGCCCTGATCGCATCATTGTGGGTGAGGTGCGCCACAGCGAGGCATTTACCCTCTTCACAGCCATGAACACGGGTCACGACGGTTCTATGGGCACGATTCACGCCAACAGCGCAGAGGAGACGATAGTCCGTATCGTTTCTCCCCCAATGAGCGTCCCGAAGGTTATGGCCACCGCCCTCGACTTCATAATCGTGCAGAACCGCATACATGACCGCAGGAAAGGGACAATCCGCAGGGTGGTGGAACTTGCAGAGGTCCGTGATGTGGATCACGAGCCAAAGGTGTTCACAATCTTCTCGTGGGATGCTGCCAAGGATGAGATGGTGCAGGTGGACGAGAACATCGTTTACATTACCAAGCTCGCGGAGTTTACCGGGTTGAGCGTGGATGAGCTAATGGACGAGTGGAAGCGCCGTGAAGATTTTATTCGCCGTTTAATGGAATCAGGGAAGCGTGACATGCATTCCGTCAAGAAAGCGGTGCAGGAATATTACATGGAGGCGGAAAAGCGTTGGCGGACGAAGTAGAATGGGATGATATCAAGAAACAGATTGTGGAGGGTCAGAAAAAAGAGAAAAAACCACAGCATACTCCAAAGAAGCAGCAGATAGAGAGTGTCGACGAGATACTCCGCCGACTGCAGGAAAAGTATCAGGAAGAGGGCGCATACATCAAGGAAGACGAACTGGAAGAGAGCGAGGTGGATATAAAAGACATTCTCGCCCCCACCATTACCATATCCGGTTCTCCGGAAGACCTTGTTGATTACGAGTCCCCCGTCATCAGGACTGTGGGACGGATATATATGGCATTCAAGGGATTCTTCGACGGTTTGCTGAGAAAACTTGCGGATCAGAAGTACATAAAGGAGCTTGACTGGGACCTTTACGCGGCGAACCTGCCTTTTACAGGCCTTCAGTACCTTGCGTTTATACTTGTCCTTGCCACTATTCTATCTGTTGTTTCGTTCCTGCTCTCCATTCCAATTTTCATACAGAAGGGCCCGGTCTTTGCAACCCTTGGGCCACTGGCCGTTGCTTTCGTTGTCTTCATGCTTGTATACGTCTTCGGTCGTAGTTATCCGCGGTCCCGGGCTGCCGGTCGTTCCAGGGCAGCGGAGAAGTATTTGCCCTTCGCATTGCGACATCTGGCAGTTGAGATACGTGCGGGCATGGGTCTTTACCAGGCGATGCGCGCCGTTGCAGAGGCGGATTACGGTGTTCTGTCCGAGGAGTTCAGGAGAACGCTCCGTGAGATTGATGAGGGGAAGTCCACGGAGGTCGCCCTTTCCAACCTTGCAGCCCGCATGAGGTCGAAAGGCATGCGCCGTGCCATTGCGAATATTCTTAGGGCAGTCAGGATTGGTGGAAACCTATCGGATGCGATAATGAACGTCGCCAGTGACGTTTCCTTTGAACAGAGGATGAAGGTGGCAGCATACGGGGAAAAACTGAACTTCTTCAGCGTTATTTTCATGTTCGTTGCGGTGGTCTTCCCCGTCATGCTCGCCATGATCACAACCATTGGTTACGCACCCACGGGCTCGGAGCTTTTGAGGGCATTCCAGCTGGATCCGCGCCTTTTGGCAGCGATGTACCTTGTTTTCTTCCCAGGATTCCTGTTGCTGTTCCTGTTCTTCGTTAAATCGTCGGATCCCATGAGGTGAGGGAATGAATCGATATCTTAAGAAATATGCACAGCACCTGCGTCTTGCGGGGATCCGCACAGACCCTCGCTTGCTCGTACTTTCTGGTACGCTGGTCATAATCGTCTCCATCCTACTCTCCGTTATTGTGGGGGACATACTGCCATTTCTGATAGGTCTCGTGGTGGCGGACATCATCGTGTTTTATCCCTATTACAAGGGAGTCCAGGTCCTCTCCAGCATTGACGAGAACATATCAGATGCGCTGAAGCAGATCGCATCCACGCTTCAATCAGGCGGCACTTTTGAGATGGCAGTTCGGGAAGTCGTCTCCTCTGACTACGGTCCGCTTTCGAAGCAATTCAGATACGTCCTTGACGATCTGCAGAGTGGCAACACTATTGATGTGGCCCTCGGCCGCTTTGCCTCCAGGGTGCCCTCTGAACTTGTGCAACGTGTCGTGACAATAATCGTGGACGCGTTCCATGCCGGAGGTGGTCTTGCAAAGGTTCTCGAGGACGTGGCAGAGGATGCTCGCCAGACCTACCGTCTCATGGAGGAGCGCAAGGCAAAGACCACCATGCAGTCCATGTTCCTCGTTGTTTCGTCCACTTTCTTATCTCCCTTCATTGTGGGTGCCGCTTTTGGTATAATGCGCTTCTTTTCGACCATGGGGAAGGCCTTTGCGGGAACTTCAGTCATCTCTCCCGAGCAGCTTGCAGATTCCATGCGGGCCCTGGGTATTGTTCAGACGTTCCTCACGTTTTACGTGCTCTTCCAGGCAGCACTTTCAGCCATTATGCTTACCGTGATACGGGAGGGAAGGGCATCTTCAGGGGTCAGATATGCGCCCATTTTCATGCTCGTGGCGTACCTCGTGCTCAAGGGAACTGCAGCCCTTGTGGCGTCCATGCTTGGCGGCTAACCGATACGCTTATAAAAATCAGAAGCGTATTCAACACGTCGGAGGTGATACCATGGATAATCGCGGTCAGACAACCTTTGAGTATCTCCTGCTCGTAGGTGGTGTAGTTATCCTTGCGGTGCTCGTGATCTACATGCTTACCACTGGTGTTCAGAGCGGCGCGAGGGACGTGAACGAAACCATTGGCAAAGGTGTGAACAAACTTGTTACCGAGGCGAATGAGGTCATAGAAAATATTAACGCTGTGATATAGCAAAGCGAGAGAAGCACCATTATTATTTTCTTTTCCATACTATTTTGTTCTGATGATCCACTTGGTGCATTTTGTTTCTGTATTAGCTCTTTTCATCGCGGCCATCTTTGACATTCGTGAGAGGAGGATACCTGACTGGCTCACATACTCCGGGACGATGATCGGAATTATCCTCTGGCTTCTGCAGGGGGACTACTCCGTTCTTCTCTACGTGTCCGTGACCCTTCTTCTGGCGTATCTGTTCTACCGCATGGGTCTCTGGGCCGGTGGCGATGTAAAACTCTTCACAGCCCTCGCATCGCTGAACCCGTACTCCGTATCCCTCTTTGGAGTGTCCGTCCCCTTCCCCCTTGCACTCTTCCTCGCATCACTGTTTTCTGCATTCTTTCTTACCGTTCCATATCTACTTTACCGTGTCCTTGTCGATAGGGACCTGCGCACGGACTTCCTGCGTTCTCTCCGCCCCATAGTGGCGAAGTCCTTTGTTCTTTCTGTTCTGGCCCCTGTCTTCGGGGTTTTCGCCCTCCTCTTCACGTTCCTGCCGTTTCCCGGAGACGTGCTGTCCGCGATCGCCGTCCTTCTCTACTCCCCAAGTGCCGGATTCATTAAGGCGTTCCTTGTGCTCTTTATCCTCTCCTCTTCGTTTAAACTCCTCTCCATGCGTTCACGCGTGTTCCGGAGGGTTAAGCGTGTCGAGGAGTTAAGAGAGGGGGACGTTCCGGTGGATTTTGTGCTGGAGGACGGGAGAATTGTGCCCTTCTCGTGGGCAACTGCTGCTCTCGTTGAGACGGGCAGGATACGGGTGAGGATAAACCCGCTGCGCGCTGCCGGTCTTTACCGGGAGGACATAAAGTGGCTGAAGGAAATTGGCGTAAATGAGCTCCCGGTAAAGACCACGATGCCCTTCGTTCCCTTCGTGCTCATCGCTTATATACTACTTCTTCCCATTGTTCTTGTTGGAGGTTGACAGGCGTTTCATAGCGTTTCTGGCGTTCCTGCTATCTTTGCTGTCATTCATCTCCATTCTGATCTTCTATGACTGCCCGGCAGTTCCTCCAAAGGACATCGGGAAGTACGTGGGAAACTGTGTTACTGTCAGGGGCATTCTTTCCCCTATGTACACGTCGGAAGGGATGTGCGTTTACAGGATCGAGTCGGACGGCACGGCCCGTGCCGTGGAGTTCGGCACGGAAGAATGCACGACGGGTTACGCATGCGTGGAAGGACGCGTCCAGATCTGGAGAGGTGAGCCGGAGATTGTTATCCTCCGATATTGCTGAGGGGCTTCTTAAGGGCGTTCTCACGGCTTTGCTGCCCGGTCTCCACCCCCTTCTTCTTCCCTTCTCGTCGGAAGTCAGCATCTCCGTCGCTTACGGTATCTATTCTGCTCTCTCTTCCCTTCCTTCCGTTTTCCTCGGTGCCTTCTCGTCCGTGACTGCATATACTGCCATTGTTGCCCACCGCCTCGTGCGCAGGGGCAGGGGTGCCCATGCTCTTCTCTTATATGCTGCGGGTGCGCTTCTTGGGATTCTCTTTCCACTTTTCTATTATCCCCTGACTGATCTACTATCGATCCGTCTTCCTGCCGTTTTGATGTTCCTTTTCCTCCTTTTCGTGGCGGTTCTGACGGTCCTGCGCTCCAGGAATCCTTTAATGGCTGCTCTGCTGGCTACAATGTATGGAACATTGGGTATTATCGTTCTCCAGACGCCCTTCCCTGTTTCGCAGCCGCTCACCATTTCCATCGCGTCCCTGTTCGGTGCTTCTACGGTTCTTATCGCTTTATTTTCGCGAGAGCGCTTCCGTTACGGGAGGGAAGGGAGATTTAACGTTAATTCCCTGTTGCGCGGTGGCCTTTTCGGTTTCATCACCGCATTTGTCATTGCTTACTTCCCCGCAGTGTCTCTTTCTGTGGCTGCTTTCATGATCCAGCCGCTCTTCCGCGTGCGTGACGAGGAGATGATGGTGGCTACTGGATCTTCCGCCTCGTCTTCCCTTTTTCTGACGGCTGCGGGGAAGGTATATGGTCTCGTGCGCTCCTCTTTTGCTGCTGGACTTCCGGAGACGCCTTATATCCCAAGGGTATTCGCGTCCCTTGCTTTTGGCGTGTCGACAGGCGTTTTATTGCTTTTGCTCCTGTCCAGAGCTCTTTACTCGCTCTATTCGAGAAGGTTATTGAAAGTTGTAGCCGTTTTTACTGTCCTGGCAGTATCTTACGGGCTTTCGGGTATTCCCGGGCTGCTCCTTTCCGTTTCGATGATGTGTGCTGGAACGCTAACCCATCTGCTCGGTGTGGAAAAGAGAGTAGCCATGTTCTTCCTACTACTCCCCACCCTTGCGTATTACGCCCCCATATAGTAATACTCTCCCTTTTTCTTCTGCTCCACGTCCTTCTGGGATCCCTCTTTGTTCACCCGCGGCCGTCCCGTGTGGGGATCCCTACGGAACGTGATTCCCAGCTCTTTTAGGAACGCGTTCATGCCGTCCCGCATGGGCATCGGCGTTGATGCGTGGCCGTGTCGCCCTGGTTCTCCGGAGAACACGATGAGGCGGTCCGACACGTAGTCCATCATCACGATGTCGTGCTCCACGACGAAGCCCACCTTCTTCCTGTTGGCTATGACGCGTTTTATGAGCTTTGAGGCGATAAGACGTTGGTCAACGTCCAGAAATGCAGAGGGCTCGTCCAGAAGATATATGTCCGCGTCCCTTGACAGGCAGAGGGCGATGGCCACACGCTGCCTCTCTCCGCCCGACAGCTCGGCTGCGTTGTTCTCCCATATCTTGTCTATCTCCAGCTGACGCTTTATCTCTGACTCGAAGAAGGGCCTGTCGATGTCCTCTTCCATGAACAGTTCTGAAACCGGCCTGTCAGGGAGGTTTATATACTGGGGCTTGTAGGATATCTTCAGCTCCGTTCGGACCTCACCCTCGTCCGGCTCTATCTCTCCCGCCAGCATTCTGACGAAGGTGGTCTTTCCTATGCCGTTCTGCCCGATTATCCCTATGATCTCCCCCTCCCTGACGCTGCCGCCCTCCGCCTCCAGC
>JASUTF010000023.1 GCA_030445695.1 Candidatus Iainarchaeum sp. | reverse complement strand
TCACGGCGTCCGGATCAGGAACACGGTCCAGGACATACTGCTCCACCAGATCATACCGCTTGAACCGCTCGTTCAGCTCCCGCCACGGGATCCCTTTCAGCATTTTCGCCACGCGCTCGTCAAAGGGGATACTTCCTCTCAGCATCAAAAAGGCGATGGCGGGATAACCAAGATAGCCACGGTAGACAGAGCCGTTGTCATCAGAAGAGATCGCATCACCCACCATACGAACGTGGTAACGCCTGGATCCGTCAGAAGAAATAACTAAAGCCTCGGAGTCCGAAATGGCGTGCACTCTTCCGTCCGCTATGCTTCCCAGCGCCTCATAGATCTTTATGCGCGGGGGCATCTTCCAGAAATCAGGAGACGTAGATGACATAGGCACCACGATCCGGATCCGTCTTTATCCTGAACGTGACGTATGCAGGTCTCTTCACGATAATTGCATCTGGAAGGACTTGAATATAACCCGACGAGCAGGGCTCGCAACCTGCCGAGTCGATATCAAAGCGTATGGACCCCCTCGAGCCGATGATTGGCAGGTTCATCTGCTTCAGGCGGTCCTCCACTGCCTCTGAAATCATGCCCACCGTTATGCTACGGTCAACGAAGTAGCGGCCCACAAAAACAGTGGCGTCTATGTTTGCAGGGGTCTTGGCGATGGCACGGGCGATCCTGTCAACCGGATCGGGAATCGGTATAAATATCTGAAACACGGCAACGCCGATGAAGATGAGTATCAGTGCGTGCTTTATTCCTGCAGCAATGCTCCCCTCACCGGCCACACCTGCCAGCAGCCCTGCAAAGACCGCCTCTATCATGGCAAGATGGAAAAATATGGCCATCAGCTCGTCCTCAGGTATGGGCTTCGCACCGGCTACTCCGAAGCTCACGAAGAGAGTCCCCCCGCTCTTCCCGAACGACGGCATGGTGGGGATCTCCGGCAGAAGGGCGTTGACAAGGACCATAACTATGAGGAGGAAAATAACGTAAACGGCATACATGGTGCTTATGAACCCGCTGAATCGCGTCTTTCGCTCCTCCTTTAGCGAGCGCATCTTCCCTGCATCCTCTGCCATTGTATCGAGTATATCCGCAATGCCACCGCCGGCAGTATACGCCTCCAGTATGAGGTCTACAGACGACCGTATCATTTTGCTCCCTGTTCTCTCCGCGAAACGACGCATGGCCTCGTCAAAGGGTACCCCCCAAGAGATGTATGTTGCAAGCCGCCTCACGTCATCGGTGAGGGCACCGTAGTTGATCTTGGAGACGTTCATAACCGCCTGCGGGAGGGAAAGGCCTGCCCTCGCCCCATCGGCCAGATCCTTCAGGAACTGTGGAAAATAATACTCCTTCTCCTGCAGCTTGACGTAACCGTAGTAGATATAACCGCCCACAGGTAGTATGAAGCCCATAACACCTGCGAACACCAGCGTGTAAAAGTATGGCGTGTCCGCATACTTGTAAAACCCATATGTTATCACTGCAACCGCGAACAGGAGCGAAACTGTGAACACAACGGCGAAATCGCTGACCCTATACGTTCTTTTACCGATCCTGATTTTCAGCGGCATCACAGAACCTCCCTTGGCTTGCTCATGTTACCCACCATCAGGAACCCGAGACCCACGACGGGCAGGAGGAAGTATATCACAAAGAGCAGAAGGGTGCGAGGATCGACACCGAAGACCGTCCCCCCGAGCAAGCTCATGAACACGATCATGATAACACCGGTGATGGGTGCGAGGACAAAGATCACCATGAAAATCTCCGTGAGCACGTTAAGCGTCTCCATCGCCTTCTTTTCCTCGCGCTCGTGCATCTCAACGAGCTGCCGTGCCTTTTCGGATAGATACGCGCGCAGGTTTCCGCCACTACGGAGCGTTGAGACGATGCCCCAGAGAACGTCTGACCACGCCTTGGACGGGGAATAACGTGCGGCGTCTGCTATGGCCGTGTAAAGGTCCTTCCCGAAAACCTCCACGTCCCGGACGATGTAGGCGCACTCCTTGGATATTTCACCGTAGTCCTTGAACCGCGTCAGGGCTTTGAACATAACGATCGGAGGGATGCCTGTACCTGCCAGCGTGGCCATGTGCGTAACCGCAAAGGCCAGGCGCGCATCGATCTCGTCCCTCCGGTTTCCAGCAACGTAGCCCGGATATCCCATAAGGCCTATCCAGACGAGGCCGGCGATGGAAACGGATAATATGAGGGCGACAGCGAGGGACGTCACGATATTATACTTGTAGACCGCTGCGAACATGACCGCCGCCGTGGTAAAGGAAACGATAAAGGCAAGGAGTGTTAGAAGAACAACGCCTGCAACGTACTCCTCGACGGAGTATGGAAGCCGGGCAACCCTGAGGCGGTCCGCCAGCGGCTGGAGACGGGCACGGTAGCGGTGGACACGCTTGCCAAAAAACCTATACCCGATCCTCATCAGGGGCTTCAGCATAGCCGATTTCCTCCAGCAACTTTTCCGGCTCTTTATAGTAGCGGGCTATGATCCTGCCCACGTCGCGATAGTAGCGGATGTTGTTATCCCTCATCCACTTGAGCACGTATGCCCTGCGCCGCAGCTCGCCCCAGACACTCTCGGGAGATATGCCTCTCTCCCTTATGATCTTGTCGATCACGTAGCTCTTGTCGGACGCGAACTCGAAGCGGTCGTCACCGGGAATCCAGTGTGCGAGTTTGTTGGTAACCGGGCGCCCGTTCTTAACGTCTACAGTGATTACTTCGTGCATCTCACGGACGCGACGCACGTCCACCGAGCCAATCCTTGACCTGCCCATGAAGATGATGATGTCCAGCGCGTGGAGCAGGGACGGGGGCAGGGAAATGGGCGGTGTCGTGAGGCGGTCCACCAGCGTCTCCATATCCTCCGAGTGGATGGTTGCCAGACCGGGGTGTCCCGTGGCCATGCCCTGGAAGAGCACGTATGCCTCCTTTCCACGCACCTCTCCCACGACGATGTAGTCGGGACGTTCACGTAGCGCCGCCTTCAGGAGATCAAACATCGTGACGGCACCGGCGCCCTCCACTCCCTCGCGCGCGATCTTCTGGATCCAGTGCTCATGGGGAAGACGCAGCTCCGGCGTATCCTCGATGGAGACAACCTTTGCTTCGGGAGGAATGAAAAGGGATAGTGCGTTCAGCATGGACGTCTTTCCCGTGGCGGTTCCACCCGATATGAGGATGGACTGGCGGTACTCTATGGCGAGCCAGAGGTATGCTGCCAGCAGCGGCGGGATCGTGCCGAAGTTCAGCATGTCCGTTATGGTGAGCGGATCCTTCGTGAACTTTCGAATGGTGAATGTGCTTCCCCTTGTGGAGATGTCCTTCGTGATGGCATAGGTTGCCTGGACACGGGAACCGTCCGGCAGGGCACCTTCCAGCAGGGGGTTTGCCACGGAGACGTGGCGGCCGCACATCTGGGCCAGCTTCACGATGAAACGGTTCAGTTCTTCCGAGGACTTGAACACCACGTTCGTCTTCAGGGATCCGTACTTGCGGTGGTAAACGTAGACGGGGATCCCGGGACCGATGCACGAGATGTCCTCAAGGTTGGGGTCGCGCATAAGGGGTTCGATCCTCTCCAGCCCCACGAAGTCGCGTATGATGTAGTAGGCAAACTTCTCACGCTGGGCGGGTGTGAGATCAAACCCGTAGTCGTCCACCACCTCTTCAAACTTCTCCCTCATATACTTCTCCGGGTTCCCCCTCCGGGATATATCGTAAGAACTGACCTCTATCAGGTCAAGGAGAAGATCCTTTATGCGGTTTATGGTCTCTTCTTCCTCGCGGGTGAGGGGCGGCTCGATCACATCGTACCGGATGCTGCTCTCTTCCTCGCTCCAGTATATGTGGGCCTCCGCGTGGGGAGGTATTAGTGGATACCTCTCGTCCACGTCGCGGAAACTGGGCGGTGTCCACTCGGCAGGGACGGACTCCCTGAGATCCTCCGGGAGAGCATGCAGAACAACGGGAGCATTCTTAACGAGTTCGTCCCCCAGGTGCGACTCCGAAAGATCCTGTGAATCGAGCTTCAGCTCGTCAAAAACCATGATGGGCCCAACCGGCTCCGTGGCTGCTTCCACAACCTCTGGGGCCACAGAGACCTGCGGCTCGGTTGGCTCCACAGGGGGCTCTTCCGGAACCGGAGGCGGCGCCGGAGAAATAGGCACATCCTCCGAGTCCTCAATGGGGGGTACAGGGGCAGAGGGAGGCAGGGAGAGCGGTTCCGCACCGGAACCTATGAGGGAGAATATCTCGTCCCTCTTCGCTGCCCTCTTCAGCAACCGCCTCGCTGCGCGGATGAGCCGACGATCCACACAAATAAAATGGTGTCCTCTTTTTTATTCGAATCGGCACATTTTTCTTCTGTGGACGATCCGGAGACCATAGGAGTAATCCCCGATGGTAACAGACGGTACGCGAGGAAGTTGGGGATCCCCCTCCAGGAGGGGTACCTCAGGGGCATAAGAAAGGCGGAAGAGCTTATGGACTACGTCGTGGAGAACACGAAGACGAAACACGTGTATTTTTACACGTTATCGCTGGAGAACCTGAAGAAAAGATCGCAGGCGGAACTCTCCTTCCTCTTCCGGGCCTTCGAAAAGGAGGCACGCAAGGTACTCATTGACAACCGCTGGAACGCGAGGGTGCGGTTCATAGGGCGGATACACGAGCTCCCTGAAAACATACGCTCGCTCGTTCGCGAGGTGGAGAAAAAAACCGAGAACAACAACGGCCCCGCAATTGTCCTCGCAATGGCTTACACGGGAATGGCGGAGATCGTGGATATGGTGCGATCGGTGGCAGAGAAGGTAAAAGCAGGAATCCTCCGGCCGGAGGACATTACCGAAAACACGATTGTCCAGAACCTCTATGCACCAGAGATCCCGTTCCCTGACGTCATAGTGAGAACGTCCGGTGAGATGCGCACCTCCGGTTTTCTCCCCATCCAGTCCGT
Organism: Candidatus Iainarchaeum sp.; assembly: GCA_030445695.1. GTDB lineage: Archaea > Iainarchaeota > Iainarchaeia > JAADDC01 > JAADDC01 > SZUA-1452. The sequence continues at coordinate 1,585 of JASUTF010000023.1, read as the reverse complement.
GTATTCCGAGCTCATATTCTACCCGAAGTTATGGCCGGAAATTGAAAGGGAAGATCTTGAAAAAATATATGAGGAGTTCAGATCAAGAGAACGGCGCTTCGGAAAATAAATGCGAAGAACCGCGGGCTAAACAAGAAGAAAGGGTCGTCCATATCGCCGCCCCGCGATAAATCCCTCTCTAGACCGTATTCTTTAATCATTCGGAGCAGGCGTTCCGGATCGACGTGGTCCAGATACTTCCTCGCAAGGGCATGGAGGAGCAGCCGTGGATATATGTGAATGCGGTGGAGCCGCTGGTAAGAGTAGAGATCGCCCGAAAGAACTGCATGGGCAAGTGCGTCTGCCGCCCGAAGGCCGTAGGAGATCCCACCGCCCGTGGTCGCCTTTGTCTGGACAGCAGCGTCACCAACAAGAGCCGTGTTCCCGTATATCACGCGGAGCATGGGGAAGTCCACCGGTATCGGCCTCGCCCCAAGGAGTTCGTAGGAATCGAAGCCGAGGAAGCGGGAGAACCTATTCAGATATTCCAGAACGTTAGATGAGAATTTTCCGTTCACACCAAGCCCGATCTCCGCAGTGTTCTCGCTCCTCGGGATCACCCACGCAAAGAACCCTGGGGCTAGGTCCCTGTCAAGGTAGATATCCACATAATCGTCGAAACTGCCCCTGATGAAACCAATCGCACCCATAACGTAGCGCGGAGCAGGAAGACCGATAAGGGAACGAACGGTGGATGCAAACCCATCTGCACCCACGAGGACATCATGGGGAAAGCGCATTGATCCGTCAAACCCTCTTCCAAAATGCACCTCTGCACCTGCCGCTTCTGCCCGTTCAAGGAGAAGGGAGTCAAGTAACTTCCTGTCAAATACGTATGCAACGTTCTTCCGCTCAACGAAAACCCCTTCTTTACCTGCGTGGATTCTTGCACCGTGGACCGTATTCTCCGCTGCGTCCTCCAAGGCAAAGCGCTTCACCGTTTTCGCGCTCAGTAGTCCGCTGCACACCTTCCTCCGAATCTCTGAACTGCGCTCAAGAACGGTGACAGAAGCTCCTTCTCCCGCAAGAAACTCTGAAGTTCTTAAACCAGCAGGCCCTGCCCCAACAACGAGAACGTTCACAAGAAAAAGAGAGAGGGTGCTGTTTAAGGTTCTAGCGTATCCTTGCCGTACCGCTAACCACAGAACCGCCCGGGAGGTGCACCTCTACTATAACGTTGTCCGGAAGGTTGCTGCAAGGAATACCCGTATTGACCTCCTGCGGGTTGCTTGCGGGAAAGCTCTGGTTAGAAACTTTGGTAGACGCGTTCACTTCGCTGGTGTCTGCATTCTTCACATAAACCGTGATATTCGCGTTGTTCACTGGTTCGTCACCCATATTCTGAATGACAAAGTGTAGGTAGTTGCTCTCATCGCAGAAAATAGACGAAACTGCAAACCGTTCCTTGCCGATGGTGCCTGCGCCCCTGGACGCCTCTGCCTGGACCGATGCCTGCATGGACATGAACCAGGAGTAGGCCACTACTGCGGCGGCGATGGCTACTGCCACCATAAGGACCGTGGCTATAACCGGTGATACACCTTTC
>JASUTF010000012.1 GCA_030445695.1 Candidatus Iainarchaeum sp. | reverse complement strand
GTTATACAAAGCCAGTTTCTCCAGATCTCCGCCGCTCCACTCAGACGCTATGTCCCTGTGGTCTATCTTTACCTTTTCCCTGCCGAGAACCGTTTTGTATACGTTTTCAAGATCCAGCTTGAACGTGTTGATTGCACCGACGCCAGCCATGAACTGGACGATCTGAAAAACATCCACGTGTGCCCTACCTGTAATATCGACCGATGTGGTGCCTCCCCCTGCCCTTCGTATCTTCGGTTCGCTCCCGTCCCTGCCCCACGGGATCCTCAGGCCCAGTGCGTGCGCCCTCTCCTTAAGATAGGGCAGATCGAACATGTCGCCGTTATACGTGAGTATAATATCCGGATCGCGTTCCGATATTACTCTGTTCAGTTCGGATATGAGCTGAGATTCTGTTTCCACACGTTTAACGAAGGGGAGGTCTATCTCCTTTGTGGTGATCACGACCTTCGTCCCGTCCGAGTCCACGTAGGACGCCATGATGATCTCATCCCTCTGGGGGTCTGGCATCCGGTCCCGTGCATACATCTCAAGGTCTAGGGCCGCCACGCGAATCGGGATCTCACCGTTGGCCGTTTTCACACTTTTTAGCCATCCCCCTTCCTCTTCGAACTCCACGACTGACATGGGGACTATGCCCTTCTCGTAAAGGTACTTCCGCTCCGTGGGGATGTCGTGTTCCCTGCACTCTGCCCCGTTTTCCTCTATATCCTCTTTCAGCTTCGGAATATACTTGGGGTGGGTCACCCGCATCATGAGAACCTCTTTTTCCTCCCAGCGAACCTTTCTCCGGGTTCTCTCGACAGATACAACGCCCTCCTTTGCCCTTAAGATCCGTTCGAACTTTTCAAGGTCGTCCGTCAGCACGTAGAAGTAGGGGTGGTATTTCTCCTTCACCACTGTCCAGCCGTTTTCTGTCCGGAGGAAGAGGCGCATTACCGTCTCTTCCCTGTTGGAAGGATCGTGATCTACATCTATGATAACACCACGCATCGGTAACAAAGGGACAGCACCTATATTAATCCCTTGCGATCCCTTTTCTACGTGGCCACCCGGGACTCTTCACAGGTTATCATACGCATTATGCACGACATCAAGGCACTGGACAGCAATGTCCGGCTCATCGCCCAGCAGCTCAAGCTCATAAAGAGGAACGAACGCATCCTTGCCCGCAACCTTCTCGCCCTGAGCAAGAAGTTGAATACACTGCGTGAGGAACTGGGCAGCGGATCCAGCGTCGACGAGTCCAAGATACAGGAGCTTCAGGATCAGATTCTCCACATGCGCGAGGACCTCATGAAGATACAGGAGGACGTGGACTACCTGAAGCGCCAGTTACAGAAGACCCTGACGTCAGAGGACATAGCCGAACTTAAGTACATAGTGGAGACCATCAACCCGCTGGAGTTCGTAACGTATAAGCAGGTGGGCGAACTGGTGGAGAAGAAACTCCGCGAGATGGGGATTATACGCTGATGTTCGATGCGAGCGGCCGGAGTTTTATGCGGAACGGCCTCTTTGTGAGCAGACGCACACCTACCTCTTCGTCGTTAACGGTTCTCACGGTCGTCTCCACGAGGTCAAAAATCACCTTGTGGATGCCTGCCTCGTCCCCGCTTTCCAGTACGAACCCAATACCGTAGTCCTTGAGTTCGGTTATTGTCCTGACCAGCGCCTCCGTGACCGGCGACTTCACACGGGGCAGGATGCGGTCAGCGTCTTCAAAGAAGAGCATGAGCCGAATCTTCCTGCTCTTTCCCCTCTTCGATATGAATTCCAGGAGCCCGTTGAGGAGCGATTGCAGGCCCGTTGGTGTCCATAAGTCCTCCTTCACCTCGATGACCGTGGCGTTCCCCACATCACCCGTCACGAGCAGCGTGGACACGTTGTTCCTGCCGAAGGCGTTGCCCCTCTCGGCGTGTGCCTCTTCAACGACACGCCTTGCCCGGAGATTGTGGAACTTCTCAGGACTCTTCGTGGCGATGATATCCTTTATCCCCTCTATCTCCCCCTTCTTTGCCTTCAGGGCCTCGGAAATAGCAAGGAACGCCTTCTGGGCGGTAGAGATCCCCAGTGTCTCCGCCAGCGCGCCGTGATCCACAAAGTTCAGGTCGATGAAGTAGTTCTCGCCAAGCTTCCATATCCTCCTGGGGAACCCGACGGGTGTTATCCCGTATTTCTGCACCTCGTGGCTGCCGGGTTCGTTCATTTTCTCATACCTTTCGGGCTTCGGGGTTACCACCACCGCCGGTATCCCCGACAGGAGCACGTTTTCCAGTATTATGCTGAAGAAGCGTTTTCTGGACGCCACGTGTTCGCCAAGAATGGCAGACCGTGCGAACTCCACCGCCGCCTCTTTTACGACGCCCCCGTCCCTGCCCGTCCCCAGCGGGAGCACCCGTGCGAACTCCACGGCAGACGGCATGGATGGCGATCCGATGAAGTTGGGTAGCACGAGCGGCTCTGCCAGCAGAAGTGCAGCAACGTTCTTGGGGACGTCCCTAAGGGCCGTTACGGTGATTCCCATTGCCTTAGCCACGTTTCTAAGGAGCGTGGCGTCTTTGTAGAGGGCATTCCCCAGCTTGTTCAGCGTTTCCACGAGTTCCTCTCGCTCGAGCCCTATATACTTCGGCCCGCCTTCCAGAAGAAGGAACTGGTAGATATCGTCCCCTGCCTTCTTCGTTATGGCCACCGTTCTCGTTTTTATGCCCCTCATGATGTCGTTCACGGGCCCTTCAACGAGAAACCCCTTGTACATGAGCACGACGAGGCCCTTGGGGTTTCCGTCTTCGTCAGCATCAACCAGTACCGAGAACAGATCCCTGTCGGGGTTCTGGTAAAGGGAAACGTCGTAGCCCTCGTATTTACCACTTAGAAGTGGTTTCCACGGGCCGTAGGGCAGCCGGAGAACGTCCATCCTATTAAAAGGAGGAAGACATCTTTATAACATGCCGTCACCTGAGGAACTCGCCCGAATCATCAAGGAGATGCGGGAGCAGGGCCTCACGAAGGAGGAGATCCGCGAGACGCTTACCGACATGGGTGTCTCTCCTGACGTGGTCGACGCTGCACTCGCGGGAAAGCCCGTAGACGTTCAAACACCACCCCCTGCGAAGGAGGAGGAGAAGACACCGTCCCCTGCCCCTGAACCGTCTGCCCCTTCCCAGGATGAGGATCTTTTCGCCCCATCTCCGGTGCCGTCCAAGGACGTTCTCTCGGAGCTCATGTCCACTTCCCCTTCCTCGCAGGAGGAGACAACGGAAGAGGCCCCTGCGAGCCCACCCCCCGCTCAGGAGGCCCCGCCCAAGGAGGAGTTCTCCGCTGACTTGGCGACGCCCCCCATCCTTGAAGAAGAATCAGTGCCCTCCGAGAAGCTGGACGAGATCCACAGCAAGGTGGATGCGCTCCACAAGGCCGTGGCTTCCGATACGCTCCGCGACGACATCGCAGAGGTTAAGGAACTCCTCAGGGAGCTGAAAAAGGAGATTCACAACGTAAAATCCATGTTCTCTGCCATTCAGCACCTTCTACAGCAGATACTGGAGACGGACCGCTCCATACTGGTGGACCTCTACGAGAAGAGCAAGAAGTAGTCACAGTTTGTTGTCCTTTACGTAGTCGTTGAACTTCTGTATGAGGTCGTCCAGCTCTTTTTTCAGTTCCTTTCGCCTGTCAGGATCGGTTTCCTTCAGTATCTGCTGCTGCAGGAGGAGTATGCGCTGGTACATCTGGAGTATAATGGCGTCGCTCGTCTTCTTGTGTGCCCAATAGACGCCGATGTAGGGGTTCCAGCGTAGCTCTGTCGGAACGTCAGCGTCCCATATCTTCTTCTTTATCTTGTCTCCCACGTCATCCGCCGCGTAGTGTATTCCCGTGAACTGTCGCAGGAAGTCCATGGCGGTTTTGGTGGCGTCCTGTATGTTCTTCACCCAGAAGTCCCAGCCGGGGTAGCTACCGGGTTCTGGCACGGGGGGCAGGTCGGACCATTCCTTGCTTTTGCGTGGCTGGGCGGGGGGCATGGCAATGATGGCTAATGCCCCGCCGAACGCCAGTATCACCGCTGCCCACGGGAACCCGGCAACTGTGAGCCCCACGACGAGCGCCACGAGTATGACCAGTGCAGCCCCCCGCATCAGCGTCCGCCCCCGCCTCCATACATCGCCATCAGGTATGGGATCAGCTCGGGCGGGATCTCGTCTTCCTCTTTCTTCCTCTTTTCGCCCAGCAGCCCGCCGAGCATCATGGCAACCATGGCTATGGCAAGGGCGACGGCTCCCCACGTCGCTGTTTCTTTTATGAGGAAGCGGGTCCCCCATATGACGAGCAAGCTGATCAGGAACGTTGCTGAATACTCTCTGGCGGCAAAGAACGCCATTACTGCCGCGGCTGCCACCACTGCCCAGTCCCCGACGCTTATCCCGTATATGGCCAGGAAGTAGAGCAGTATAACGATTATCGGCTCCATGTTATCACCTCACGGTTGCCCTCCCTGCTGCCCCTGGTTTGGGGGAGGGTATCCCGGGTAGTACGGGTACAGGGGTATTGGGTAGAGGAAGTACGGCGCCTTTATGTCCGCGGCCTTGTCTGCAGGAGTCGTTTTCGGCCCGCTGGTTTCCAGTCCTTCCATGATCTTCGGTCCCACTATGGAGAGGATGAAGATGCCCACGATCCACCACACCGCCTCCGGGTGCTTGAAGAAGATGATGTATGCGATGACGATGGCGTAGACGATGGCCAGCCGCGGCGACCCGAGGTTCTTTCTCGCCCAGTTGAGTATCCAGACGAAGAATATCATGGTGATGGCGAGCCGCAGATCATCTTCCATTGCCGCCCACTGAGAGGCGATGCTGGAGTATATGTACACTACCACGAGGATCACAATGAGGTATCCCCACATCTTGTTGCTCCACGCCACGATCAAATACCCCCTTTCTCATATTTAACCATATACTACCGCCGCCTCTTGAACATGTTCATCGTGAATATCCAGCCCCAGCCCAGCGTCGAGAGTATGCCCATACCTGCGAGCACGTAGACCCACCACAGCAGCGAGAACGTCCAGAAGTGCTTCCAGACAAGGTAGTAGAACGTTATACCCGCCAACCCTATGGTGAGGACGGAGTCACCGAAGAAGTTGCGGAAGAAGTTGTATATCCCGAAGGCGATGAGCATCATTATCAGGTATTTGAACTCGGGCCGCACCCCTATTAACACGTAAGGAGCTATCAGGAACACGACGGCGATGAGAACCCATATTAAGAAGCCAAATCCTCTCATTCTTTCCACCTCGGCCCATAGGGCGTCATGACCTGTCGTTCCATCTCCTCTCTTGGAATATCAAGCTCTCGGGCGCACCCGTACTGGAAGTAGAGGTCCTGTATAGTCCCCCCTATGGGTGCACCGAAGAACACGATCGCCGCCAGTATTACGAGCAGCATGAACGTGCTGGGCGTGTAGAACAGGAAGTAATATGCTGCCGCCACCAGTATGAGCACTGCCAGGGTTCTGTTGGGCACGTGCTCCGCTACCCACCTGTATATGAGGACCAGGCCGAAGATGACCAGCACTGTTCGCACGTCGTTGAGGAAATCGAGCATCGGCAATAGAAGGGGCTGCCCCTATATAACCCTTACCTCGCCCGGCACCAGCACGATCACCTTCTCCTCCGGCGGGTTGGAAAGAACCACCACGTGCAGCACGGTCCTTGCCGGCACCGTTATATCCCCGCTTCCTTCGGCGATCTTCTCTCCCAGCGCGAAGATCTGGACACGTTCCTCCGTTCTTATTATGGCGTACCCCGGCTCCACATCAATGCTCACTATCTTCTGCCCTGTATCTATGTCCACATTCCTCTTGGTCACGCTGGCCCCGTCTATCGCGTTCACGATGTATGCACCGGGCGGCATGTCCTTCAGCGATGCAGAATCACCATCTATTACGTGGTATACCCTTCCTTTAGTGTCCGTGATCACGATCCTTTCCGCACCGGGTGCGGATACGACGAGGGCACCCCCGTTTACCTGTCTCGGCAGGTATACGTTTTCCTCCCTTCCCGGGCAGAGGTATGCGTCCATGAGCTTGCGTCCGTTCGCCCAGCCGAACACCGTTTCGCATTTCTCCAGCCCGATCCTGAACTCCCTCCCGTAGAGGGCCACGCCCTTCGCGTTGAGCCACGCGTTCATCTCATCTCCCGTGGCCCCGTCGAAGAAACGCACAGTTCCCGCTCCCTTTGCCTCGGCAGCTCCTGCAGAGATTTCTATATTCTCCTTGACCAACGCGTTTACGTCCCCAACAACGTTTCCGTTACCGTCAAACAGGGCGAATCGGTACTTTCCTGCCTTTACACGCACAACCCCGCACGGCACGGGCCCGACGGGCGTGACTCCCTCCGGTGCCAGTGCCGCGAATGCACAGCCCTTCAGCGTTACCTCCTTCTCCTCCTCTCCGGGGTCCCTTCTCAGCACTATGACCTCTTTTTTAGTGCAGTCGGGGAGGTATCCCTCGGCCCTGGCGCACCAGTACTGCCCCTTCTGCCATACCTCCGCGTTTATCTCGTTGCCGTTCTCGTCAAGTACCCGCAGTTCTACTGTGCCCTCCACCACCGGGGCGTTTCCCTCCACGTGCCTCGGCCCGCTCGTCCCCGGCCAGAGCACGATGGCAGCGAGGACAACGAGGGCCACCGCAGCAACGTGCCACCACTTCATGTATAGAATTGGGATGACGTCCTTTATCTTCCTTTCATGGGGCACACCCGCTGTCCGTCACGCACACCTTTACCTCCGCACCAGTACTGTCGATATCTATACTCCCACCACTCGCCGTCGGATTCAGCACCGTCACCGACAGCAGGGCAATGCTGTCGACTTCCGGCCTGTAAATGTCCTCGTCCTCTTTTAACGCCTTATCTGTAAAGAGCTTCAGTAGATATTTTGCCTTCTCGTCTTTATTCCCGTTAGAATCCCCCGAGACCTCGTTTTCAATTTTCTTCAGCACTTTCTCTGCAAGTTCTTTCATCGTATACTCCCACGTCACTTCTCCGCAGTCAGGTGTGGCCCCACACTTGGAGTTGTTGCTCGGGATATTCATTTTTGAGACGCAGAACTCCTCACACTCGTCGTAACTCAAGAAGTAGTTACTTTTTGTTTCGCACTGTTTTGCACAATTTTCGATTGCTGTTTCCTTTGCTGTATCCATGTCACAGACGTATTTTAGTGAGTATGGCGGGCAAGTGCTGCCAGATGGGCAACAAGCTCCGTCTGAAGAGGAATTAACCGTAACGTAACCCTCTACCACATCATTATTTCTGTTTGCTTTTTCAACTTCCCCGCTGCTCGGTACGCTCTCACTACCCCCAAAACTCAACTCTGCACTCACCCTTGCCCTGACCGTGCTGTGGGCGCTCGGGGCACAGTGGCTCGCGGCGGTGACGACGAACTCCGCCTCGACGCTCTTTATCTTGGCGTACGGCACCTTATCTCCTTCCAGCTCGTAGGGTTCTTCCCCCTTTTCCACCTTCACGCAGACGGGGTCAGCTTTTCCCGTGATAAGTTCCGCCAAATCGCCCTTCACGCAGATGAGCCGGTAGTATGGGATCCCTTCCTTTGCCTCCACATCCACCCTGTTTATCTGCAAGAGTTCTGCTCCCTGGCTGTTTAACCACCTCTCCAAAGCGTTGAATATCATACCAGATTTGCCGAACTCCTTCGCATCTTCTTTCTTTTCCGGCCAGAGCGAGTATGCATCCTTTGCCGGTTTTAAAAGGTCATTCGGCGTATCGTATTTCCCTATGGGATCTACCACACCCCCCACGACCGCCACAGCCCTGTTTCCTTGGTTTTTACTCTCCGGCAGGATGCCCGCGATGAAGTATGTGCCCCCCGCCGCTTTCTGGATTCCTCTTATTCTATCATCGATCTCCTTCACGGGGTAGTATACGGGGAACCCTGTTTTGCTGTCGAAGAGCCACGTCCGTATCTGTTCCACGCCCCCTGACGCACCTGTGTTCATCTCTATGTTGAACAGCGGGGGAGTGCCCCTGCTCGGATCTATTTCAATATATACCTTCTCGTTGTCCGGCACCCTGACATCCATGATCCGTGAGATTTTCGTGGCGTCGTTCTCCACGTAATACCTGTACTTTATGTTGCCCAGTTGGAACCAGGGTGAGTCGGAGTCCGTTCCGATGTATGAGAGCATCGTTTTCGCTATATCGTCCTTCGGGGGATGGCTCATGGCGCCCAGAGAGTGCACGTAAGAGCGGTAGAACCACTGACGCAGAGCCAGAACGTATGTTGAGATCGCATCCCACTTCAGCTGTTCCGGCATCGCGTTTAGAAGCACCTTCGCTTCCATCACATCGATCTCGGAACGCACCTTGCTTTCCTGCTGCCACATGAACGCCGCCGTGCTCAGTGCCACAAGAACAAGTATCGTGCCGAGCATGGGTGCGAATAGCGAGAACCCCCTCACGGGAAGAAAATGTGCCCGCTGGATTTAAACGTTTGGTGGTTCTTGCAGGTTATTGGGCATTCCCGATACGTACTGTTACGGTTCCACTCGCCGGCACGGTTATGGATGTATCGTTGCGAGTGCCATATAGGTCTACGCTCACCTTTTCTTGTACCTCGTTCCAGAGGCCGTCAGACGGACAACTATACGATTTTTGACCTAAGTTAATTGTTTCTCCAATGCTTCCTTCTTTTGTCAGCGAGCCGTACGTCACTTTGACTTTGTACCAGCTTATTTGTGAATCATCGGTTTTGGTGGTTACTGAAACGGTCGCTTTTGCCTCCACGGTTGTCTTGTTCGCAGCAGGGTCGGTGCACTGGAGGATTGTTACTTCACCACAGGTGAGTGTGCAGCCGTTTTCTGTACAGTTTTGCGCACTGCACGTTGCGGTAGTTTCTTTAAGATCAAGCTCAAGCGTGATGTCAACACTGAGCTCTCCCTCAATCAGTACTGGCTGACACTCCGGCTTTATGTTCTGGTTTTCCTTCAACTCATCCTTCACCGTTTCGAACGGTAATCCATTAGTCAGAGGATTTTCGGTGTATCCGGCGAATTCCGGGTAGACGTATAGGATTGTTCCATTTTTGTGAACCAAGTACTTTACTTCGTCTTCTGGAGTATTTGGTTTTTGGTACGTTATGTTGACCGTGCCTGTGCCAGAGTTCGTTACAATGCTCGGCTCTGTGGATATGGCTTCACTACCCGTCTTCAGCCCGATGTTGAACGGCGGCACCGTGTTCAGCTCGTCAGTTCCGAGGAACGTCTTCACACCTGTCGTGTCCTTTCCATTCGCCCCGACACTCGCCGCCACGATCCTGTAGTAGTCGCTCAGGCTCTTTCCGAACACGCTTACATTGTTTTCCGGGTCTATCCAGACGGCCGGGATGTTCACCTCCGCGTCGTAGACAGGACAGTTCTCCAAGGGGTCGCCAGTGGTGAACGTGATCTTGTTTTTGGTCACTTTCACCTCTGCAGGGATGATCCACGGTGTTTCACTCTCTGCTTTACTCTCCTGTTCCATATACAGCCATGCAAGGTTCGCGTCGGTGGTGCAGAAGCGGTAAGTAGTGGTGCCTCCATTATTGTTCTGAACGTCTACATTTACCTCGTAGATAATCAGTCCCTGATCGTTGCTGCTCTGGACGCACGTATCTGTATTCTGGATCCTGCACGAGTAGCTCGTATCTGTACCCTTTGTGCAGCTGTATGCCGTTACCTTTATTCCCAGCAGGTTCTTCGGCTTGTAAGAATCGACGCTGCCGAAGATAGCCCTGAATGTTGTTTCAGGGAGATCATCGTTGCTCAGCCGGGCAGCAAGGACGGCAGCAAGGACGTATGGTCCGTACCAGCTGCTTAAATCATTTTTATTTTCCCCTATGGTTGCCGCGGAATCAAAGTTTATGGAGATATCCTGTTCATTCACTTCGTACACCGTTGTACAGTCCCCACAGTTGTTCTGCTTGGCTTCTGTATCCATGCTGGCTCCCGCTATCTTGAAGAAGCCAGAGACGTCGTAGTATTTGTAGCTCTTGCATGGGATTGTGAGCGTGTTTGACGCTCTTTTCACCTTGTTTTCACACGTGATTTCGAGCGTGTACGTGACCTTCCCGCAGTAGGGGATGTATACGTGCTCCGCGAGCTTGCTCCCTGATTTTTCGGGTTCGAAGGTGATCGTCACTCCGTCGCTGCCATTCCAGATGCCACCACTGCTCTGCTCAACTATCTGCGTGCCATCGAGGTAGTATACGCGGTCTCCCTTCGAGTACAGCGGGATCGGGATACTTTCTGTTGACTCGCTATTGCCCTGCTTTATCTTCAGGGTAGCGGTGGGGTACGACTCCTTTCCGCCCTCCACTTTATCCTTCAGGCAGTTCACAACCTCCTCGCTGTTGTTGCTTATTATCATGGCTATTTCGTATCCTTTTTCTGATGATTTGCCGTTCTCCTTCAAGATGCTTGTGTTGTTAAGTATCGTTTCGCACGTGACGTCCTTACAGGCGATCTTTTCGCTCGTTTCTTCTACGGTGATTTGGGGGTAGACATCGAAGTGGCAGCTGTAGTCGTTGGTCTCCGCCCACGCCTTCTGGGTCATGGTCAGTTCGTATTTGGCATCGGTGAAATATTCATCCCCTTTGTCGGTAGAAACTTCCACCGTCCCTTCATTTCCCTCTATGTCCCTGATTTTTATCCTGTAATCCCTGTAAGTCGTATCCACCGGGTCGTAATTCAGTTCTAACCAGTCAGGGCCGACGGAGTACCTTATCTTTTTGCTGTCCGACTTCCTGTCGGGTGCGAGCGTGAGCGTGACTCTGTCCGTGCTTATCTGGACGTCCTCCAGTTCAATTTGGACGTTTGCGTCCCTGTATCCAAGCACGCGGAACGTGATGAGTACGTTATCCGCGTGGGTCGGGATCTCCAGTTCGCCCTCCGGAGAAGAAAGGGTGTATGTATCGTAAAGGTCCCCGTTAAGGTATATGTCCGCGAATATCTCCTCTGCGTTGATTGTATTGCCTTCGTTTGTCTCCGTTATTCTGTAAGGTATTTTATACCACTCGCAGCCCTTAAGTGCCAGCGCTCCTGCCTCCACTTTCATTTCTTTCAGTTCCCCTTCCTTTGAGAACCGTAGCGTGAAGGACAGCTCGTAAGCACCGTCTATATCTACTGAGACGTCCTTTCTTCCCTTCTCCCTCGAGTATGTGGTGAACCGGACAATACCGATAACGTAATCGCCGTAGTGCCCCACTATTTCCGTGCTCACGTTCTCTACGTGCTCTCCGGACACCTCTACATACGGGTCGTCAGTCTCGAGCTCCGCGGCGAACGGGATCGCGATCTTGTACTCCGTGTTCGTCATGAGGTCGCTGTGGTCCACGAAGTTCCCGTTCCCGCCGTATGCAATGATTCTCGCGTATGCCCCGTTCTTCCTGTCCTTGTCCGTCAGCTCGTAGCCGTATGGTATCTCCACGCTCTCCGCACCGTAGTCCAGCGTTGCGATGCCCGTTCCATCTGCCGTTACCTTTACAGGGACGTCAACCGTTTCCATACACGCCGTGCTGCAGTTCACGGAAACGGGTTCCATCGCCTCTATTCCGTCTCCTTTGAGGTCGTATGAACACGTGCCCTTGCAGGTTACTTCAAAAATGGCGTTGTATACCTTGCCCGGCTCCAGCATGAACACGGTGCTCCCGCTCTCCGGATCCACGATTTCCGAGAACTTTATGCTGTTCTTCAGCTCTTCAGGGACGTATATCTTTACCGTCTGGCTGGATTTGAACGTGTATTCCTTTGTCTTCAGCATGTTTCCCCCGTACTCCACTACGAAGTACACGGTTACGTTTGCAGGAAGCTCGAAGCGGGCACCTGTTGCAAGTCCCGTGGGCGCCTCCGCGATCTTCTTCCCTTCAAGCGTGTACACCTTCACGTTGGCCGGCACCTGCTTTTCAGTACCCTGATAGTACACAATCACGGTGATCGTGACCTTGGAGGTAAGTATTACTTCCTTCCTCACTGTTTTATCCTTCTTTATCTCGACGGAGTCATGCGTGGGGTAATAGCCGTACGGGTCCGTGACGTATATATTCACATCTCCGACGGGCACGTCTTCTATCTTCGCACAGCCATCCACTCCGACGTTCCCTTTCTGCTCCCATTTGCCCTTTCGTAGCTCGTAGTACGCGGAGGCCACCGGGGCGTATTCTCCCCCGCCCACGGGGGCCTTAACGCAGAGCTCCAGCGTCCCCGTGTCGGGCAACTTCTTCAGGTAAACGTTGTATTCGTCCCCCGGTTCCAGTGTGAAGTAGTCCGAGTTGTAGTATCCGCTCTTCCGCACGTATACGTTGAGCTCGGCATCTTCACTTTCAAAACCCACCGTTATGATCCCGTCGGATTTTGACCTCCCGTCGATACGTGTTCCCGTGTTGGCGTCCACCACTTCGGCCCCTGATAGCGGTTTTTCAGTGTTCTCGTCGTAAACACGGACGGTTGCATAGTATTTGGACACGTCCTCAGGCGGTTCATACTCCTCTTCCTTCCCGTCGTATGCGGGCAGCTTCAGCGTGATCTCTGCCGTCGTCTCCCTGCTATTGTGTTTCACGGTTATCTGGTTCTCCGGATCTGTAAACGTGACGCCCTTTATCTTCGGCTCGAACTTTATGACGTACTCGTCGTACGGGATACTGTAGAAGCGGGCAACTCCATCCTGAAAGATTGTCTCCTTCACTATCGCCCCGTTTTTCATGAGCTTTGCCGTTCCGGACACGTTGGACGGCTTGACGTAGACGACTATGCGGCCTGCCTCCGTCTTGCTGGACGAAGATATGGGCGACATGTATATGGTCTTTTCAATGGTCTCCGTATCTTCCTCCCATTCTATCTCCACGCTCTTTTTCCCGTGGGTGGACGAGAGGACCTCCACGAGCACTTTCCCGTCCTTGACCTTGATTACGTCCTTTCCCTTCGCCCGGGAGATGTAGAACGTGAAAGGGTTCTCCGAGAATTCCTTCTGGGTTCCGTCCCCGTACACCTTCGCCTTTATTGCCGCCAGTTTTCTGCCGCTGCCCGCCTCCTTCACCGTTATGATGACCTTTTTCTTCAGCGGCTCGAGACGAACGGTGCTCGAGACGAGGGGATTCACGGTTCTCTCTTCATACCCCTCAATCTGGATCCTTACGGGCCCTTTCACACCCTTCAGCGTTATCTGGCCCGACTCGTCCGTGAAGTATTCCTTCCCGTCCACAAGGACTTTCATGTTTGCCAGCGGGTTTCCGAGATCGTCGTATATCGTTATGGTGTACGTTTTCGGCCCGAAGGCAGAGTATAAACCGTACCCGGCCCCTGCGAGTATGAGCGCGACGACTAACGCGAATATGGGGAAGGAGGGGATGCCGTTCGACTCTATGGCCGTCACCAGCCGGTCCAGCGGGATCCCGTGGGCAGCCAGCCAGTCAACGAGCCCGTAGTACCTGTTCTCCAGTGCTATGTATGCGTCCTGCAGCCGCTCCCACATGCCAACCATGTTCCCATATGGTTTTCCCTGTATTTATTGGTTGGGTTCAGGTCGCCTCAATATCCACCACGCAGATGCTGTTGTTAGGGGTTATTACAATTCTCGAAAGGCGCGTGTTGTTACCTGTAACGCCTCCGTCTATCAGTTCGAATTTATCGCAGGATTTTGGACAATCATTGGACGCATCATTGCTGCAGGAGTGCAGGCAGAACCCGCTGACCCAATCCCCTTTCACCTCTGCCGTTATGCCACCACAGGTCACGTTGAACTGCACGGATTTTCCCTCTGCGTTTATGTAGAGGTGCGCGTATCCTGTGAGCTCTTGCACTATTTTGAGTTTGCATTCACTATCACTACATTTTACTGTGTACGAACTATCCCCTATTTTCACGCCAATTATCTCGGGCCGCTCTCCTTTCTTATCCCCGGGCACATCGAACTCGAGCGCTGGCTCCATATCGTGTCCAAAATATTTTCCTTTCCACCACGGTATTGCTATTTTCACTTTTTCATTGCCGACTAGCTCGTAGTCGTTGATGTTGACTGTAGCACACTCATTGTTCCCTTTGTTGTCTGCGGCCACGGTTATTTCCTGAGGCGGCGGAACATCTCTCAGAGTGATGTAGCTTTCGTTATTTGGGTGCCACCAGCCGTCCACGGCTTTGAGTTTTAGTTCGGTGAAGCG
The DNA here is from genome assembly GCA_030445695.1 of Candidatus Iainarchaeum sp. Lineage (GTDB taxonomy): Archaea > Iainarchaeota > Iainarchaeia > JAADDC01 > JAADDC01 > SZUA-1452. The sequence continues at coordinate 14,008 of JASUTF010000012.1, read as the reverse complement.
CTCTGTGCTGCACACGGTAACAGTATCTTCCTTTGCTATGACTGCCCAGTCCGGCACGGGCACTTCTCCGCTGTATGCTGCGACGCTGTCATTCTTCTGATCCTTGAAGCTCACCTTTATGGTGGCCGTGCCTGGCACCCATTCCACGTCATCCTGGTTATCTTGTGTTATGACCCTGCCATTGGGTAGAACGATGTATGTCCCCACCTCCAGGCCTTCGTGGATCTCTGCTGGCAGGATTTTCATCTTCCCCGGTATGAGGAATACGTTACTCTTGTCGCTTCCCTTCTTCCAGCTGTCCGTGCTCACACCCTCTACCGGCTCCAGTTGCACTTCCCCGCTCTTAACGTACACCTGGAAGACGTCCGCATTATTCATCTTTATCGTTGCCACGGGTTGGAGGGTGAGGGGAACAACGAGGGTATAATCATCCAGTTTTATCTCTGCATTGTTGCCTTGCTCGGTGACCGTTACGCGCGCGCTTCCATACCCTTTCTCGCCGTCTTTTAACACCACATTCACGTCGTCGGAGTATACTGGTACTGAGGTTTGAGTTCGAGGGGTTATTATTCTACCCTCTCCCTCCTGCGTTAACCCCCCTACCTGATCACTCACGTCTACGCAGACCTGCTCGCCCCCTTCCGGCGCCGGGTAGCAGACGTAAAGGTTTGCGCCCACCGCCTTGATCGTTCCCTTTTCTGCCACAGTTCCGTCCTTTAGGGTTAATTCTATGCTGTATTCCCCTGCGGAGCTGACATAGCAGGTGTACGTTGATCCAGACCCGTTGCAAGATGCGGTTTCATTGCCATTGCTTAAACGGATCGAAAGCACATTTTCGGCATCCCCCTCCACCTTCACGATCGCCATACCCTTTCCGTTTATGACCGGGATCCATTCCGGGGCTTCTACGTCTATTTTATCCGTGTCTGCCTCCTCTCTACCCTTTAACTCGACAGGAGGGCCCCGTAGATCTGTGGTCTTTTTAATCTTGCACTCTCCGACGTCATTTCCGTAGAGGAACGATCCGTCCGGCGTCACGTGCAGGTATTTCATGTCCTCCGGCTTGATGGTTGGGGTGACCGGATCGTAGTGCCAGTAGCAGCCGCAGCTCACACCCTTTTCCCCGAAAACCTTTTCGGCAACCAGGATTGCTTCTCCCATGTCTCCCATGCCGAGCACGTATGCTGCTTTGCCACCGCTGGCCCCGGGAACAGGTTCCCCGGCGAAGAGGCCCTCTTTGCCGAACCCCACGACCGCCGGGAAGCGGTCTGCACCCACGGATTCAGGATTCGTATCATCGCCCTCCGCTATCGCCAGTATGAGCCGGTAGAAGTCGCTCAGGGACCTGCCGAAGATGGTGGCGTCCAACTTGTTGTCGCTGTCCGTGTCAAACCACACTTCCGCCGTTTCGACCGTCCCCGGCACCCATATTTCTTTACAATCATTACCGTAGATTTCCGTGTCGATCCCCCGCTTTTCGAACCCGCTCGCGACCACCGGAAGGATATCAACCTCGTAGGGCCAGTTATCCTGATGGAACAACTTCCCGAACTCCTCCGTGGTGCAGAAGCTCTTGCCGTCGACGGTGATCTTGTATATGGGCGGCGGGCCGGAGGGGTTCGTTTCTATCCTTTCGACGGAGATCTTTGGCTCTACTTTTATTTCGTCGCTCACTTTCTTCCCGAAGACGATCTTCATATTGCCGGAAATCTCTTTGCTCCCTGCCAGCACCCGTGCTGCCAGGACGGGGTCGCACCACGCATTCGCGCACGGATTGTTGTTGGGGTCGTTTACGGTGATTCCTCCATCTTTGACGGTGTAACCAGCGAATTCACTGGCTTCTCCGAACCTTGTTTCCGTACCATCATCTTTAACTCTTCGGATCCCCGGCAGGTTGAAATTATCGGGCAGCTCCACGACAACACCCTCGAGCTCGCCGCAGCCGATGCTTTCGCACTTTAGAACGATGTTCTCCCCCAGGAGCTCCCTTCTGCTGTCCCCGTATTTGACCGTAGCCACGGGGGTTACTTCCACCCCGCTCTTCAGCTGCTCCGCCTCCGACTGTTCGAACGCGGCCTTGCAGACGTACCCATCTCCTTCGGCTGTACACCCGTATTCCTTATCGTTGCCCACAAGCTTCAGGCCTTCTAAATCGTTTATTCTCTTGAACCTTGCGATTACTACCACTTTCTTATCCTCTGCGGTGCACCCCTGTTCATTGAACTCCACGTAGTTGCTGAATTTATCGTTGAGGATCCCGCAGTTGATATTCACGGCCAGTGTTCTGTCAAGGACCTGTTTACCTCCGCAAGTGCCCTTAACGGTTATGTAGGTCGTGCGTAGACCCGTGCTTTCGCCACAGATCCCCTTTAACGCGTCGAGCTTGACGTAGTACGTCACGTCTCTATCCCCGTATTTTTTGATCACGTCCCCCATGAATTCTGTCTTCTCCCCCATCTCTGATCCGTCAAGGAACTTTCCGCTACCTGCAGGTATTCTCTTCCCGTCTTCGAGGACAACGTCCCCGAGCGTTATTCGTATGTTCGGGTCTATTCTGCCGTTTTCCACTGCCCTGATAAGTGCGGAAGCGTCGTCTAGATTGAGGTGGAGCTTCAGTATTGCCAGGGTCTCTTGATCGTCCAACTTGGCGTATCTGCCGGACCCGAACACGTCCACGGACAGGGAAGCGGCGAGGATCCCGCAGTAGTTCTCAGGTATCTCGCGCAGGGAAACGTTCACCTCGACGGGCGTTGGGCAGAGGGATTTGCCGCTTACCAGGTTCGCATCCTGCGTCAAGACAATGCTGGTCACTGCGGACTCCGAGTACTCCCCGGTCTTCTTCACGTGGAGCGGTGCCTCCCTTCCGCTTACTCCCTTTATGCCGATCACGTATCCCTTTTCCTCTTTCTCCACGGGCATCGTCACAAGTTCCAACCCGAGGTCGGGGTTGATTACGTATGTGACCGTCCCGTCCGCCTCCGTGGCGGGCTCCTTAAGATCGGCAATCCCCACGCCCCTCACCGAAACGTCCTCCAACTGCAATTCGACGGACGTTTCCCTGTAGCCGGTTGCCAGGAACGTTATCTCCAGTGTTTCTGTGGTGGTGGGAACGTAGATGGTCCCTTCTGGCCCTTCCAGGTATGTTACGTTTCCTTCTATCTCTGCCTGTATGATTTCCGCGTTTACGAGTTTGCCCTCCTTGTCAGTCAGCTTGTAACGCAGTTCGTACCCCGTGCAGCCCCGCGGAACCCTCTCTGGAGAGATCTCGGCTGACATATCCTTCAGGGAGGGGCCGTCGCTGAAACGGAGCTGGAATGAAAGTTCGTACGTGTCCTCAACGTTCAGGACAGTCGTGTATTTGCCGTTACTTGGGGCGTAGGCCTTGAAGAATGCAATATCGATGGAGTATCCCCCGACGTTCGCGAGCTCCATGGACTCGGGCGACTCCACCACCTGAAGATCGCCCGTATCTATTTTTACGATGGGGTTCTCGTATTCGAACTTGACGGCGAATGGGACGAAGAAGGAGTAGACCATTAGCGGGCGGAGTCGGGTCGTTCTGAACTCCTTGCCGTCCTTCACCGCTACGATCCGCCCGTAGGCGTCCGCTCCCTGAACGTCCTCCTCGCTTAGCTCGTATCCGTAGGGGATTTTGATCCTCTCGTCCCCTATTCTCACATCCGCGACGCCGAATTCCTCATCGCTCTTCACGGTGAATGGAACTTCTACCGTTCTCGAGCATATGCCGTTGCATGATACGTTCATGGACTTGGTACCTTCTATCTTTACCACTCCATCGCCTTCAACGGGCAGATCGCACGTTCCGTTGCAGATTACGGATAATCGTATGTAATACGTCTTTCCCGGTGCCACCATGAAGAATTTTTTCCCCTCTTCGTCGTAGTAGCCGAGAACGTTTATCTTCGCCCCGTTCACTTCTGTTGGAACGAGGATCTCTATGTTCCTGCTCTCCGTGAGTATATACTCCTCCGTCTCGTAGCGGTAGCCGCCCCCGTAGACGACGATGAATTTTATCCGGACGTATGCGGGCACCTTCAAGCTTACGCCACGCTCTATCCCCGTGGTTCCCTCTGCCCACACCTTTCCTGACGTGTCAACGGCCCTTACCTCTGCGGAGAGGGGCGCACCGTCTTCCGTGCGTTTTACGGTAATGCTCGCGCTCACCATCTTGGCGAGTTCAACGTCCACACGCTTTACGTCATCCTCCTCCACGTTCACATTCTTCTCCACGGGGAACTCACCAGATGGATATGCCACGAAGAGCACAACATCTCCGGCAGGCACCTTCTCAACGGTTGCACAGCCATCGGATCCCGTGTTTCCCGTCTTCTCCCACTTTCCAGCCGTTATACGGTAGTATGCGCCCCTGACCGGCTGATAGGACCCGTCCGGCCAGGGTTCCTTCGCACATATTTTCAGTGTTCCCGTTTTCGGCAGGGATTTGAGCTTTACTGTCTCTTCTCCGCCCGGGCTCAGGGTAAACGTCTCAGATGCCTCGTAGTCGGGGTGCATTACATATACGTTCACTTCTACGTCTGCTTCGTTGAATCCCACTTCTATGATCCCGTTCTCGTCCGATGCGAGACCCAGGTCATCTCCTGTGGCCGCATCCACGAGTTTCGCACCTTTCACCGGTTTTTTGGTGGCCTCGTCCACCACAATGACTTTTGCCGAGTATATGGACACGTTCTCCGGTGCGTCGTACTTTTCGCCGCTCCCATCGTATCCCGGCAGCTTTAGCGTTATCTCGGCAACCGTTTCCTCCTTTCTGTGCTCCACCGTGATTTTGTTCTCTTTGTTCCAGAAAATCTTGCCCTCTATGCTCACCTCAAAACGGATCTCATACGTGTCGTATTGCATGTCTTTTAGCTCCAGCAGGCCGTTCTGGAATATCTTCTCTTTGATCTTAACCCCGTTCCTGTATACTTTCGCGATGCCGGTCACGTTGGACGGCTTCACGTGAACGACGATGTTGCCCCTTGCATATGTCTCCGCCAGCGGCTTTACGTAGATCTTTTTCTCAATCTTCATGTCCGTGGAGTCGTTCCAGTTGATTTTTACGATCTTTTTCCCGTAAGATACGCCGCTCACTTCGACCGTGACGGATCCGCTCTCATCCGTCTTTATCGTGCCATCCGCTTCCGTGAGCGATATGCGGAACCGCGCGGTGCTACCGTTGAACTCTTTTTCATCTCCATCGCCGTAAACCCTTATTTTTACTCCCTGAGCGGGTGTCGCCGCTTTGTCATCGAGGACGAACACGGTGACCTCCTTCACCAGGGGCGAGAGTTTCAACTCTTGGGTGATTGCGGGGTTTACCCACATGTCTTCGTAGCCCGGAATCTCCACCTTGACGGGCCCCTCTATGCCCTTCAGCTCCAGCCGACCCTCCGCGTCCGTGTAGTATGTTTGACCATTCACTTTAACGGCTGCGAGCCCGAGAGGCGTTCCATCAGGTCCGTACACCGTGACAACGTAGGTCTTTTCCCCGACGAGACCCGTGCCCCAGAGGATACCACCGACGATGATGAGCAGCAGGGCAATTGCCACGGGGAACGCCGGTATCCCCCTGTCCTCAAGGAACTCCACTGCCCTGTTTGCAGGTATCCCATGGCTCGAGATACGGTCCACAATGCTGTAGAATGACGACTCTAACCGCCTGTAAGCTTCCGAGAACACCTCGCCTATGCTTCCTCGCATGTGCGTATAACACCTTTATGATATATATTCGCTACGGTCTTGGCTCTCCGACGCTGCACGTTGCGTATATCTCGCTTCCGATGTGCATCCACGTCGTCTCGAACAGCGTCTGGTCTTTCGGCCCCTCCACGTCGCAGTGCACCGACTTCCTCCTCATCTCAGCGATCTGCGTTGCCTGATCCAGTATGTGCTGGGGGTGGCAGTTTCCACCGGTGCTGATGCCCTGCTCCGTTGTCTCTGGCTCGGAGAATGCCTGCACAAGTGCCTGGATCTCGGGGGAATCGGGGCTGCAGATCCCCCATCCCTGCTGGCTTATCTCCTGTATGGTCGGCCAGAAGTGTTTGTAGTATAGGTGGTTGTACTCGGCGGATAGCTCATTCGCTTTGTACGCACCGTACTGCTGCGTATTTGAGCATGCAAGCCCCAGCGGGGAGAATGACTTGACAATGTCCGTTATGGATCTCTCCCCGTCGCAGTTGGTGATCACGTCATTGATGTTCCTTACCCCTGCCACCTGGCAGAGCGTCTGCGTGAACGAGCTTATCTTATCCATTACCTTTTCCACTGCATTCTTCACTGCGTCTGTGATGGATCCCTGGACGTAGGGATCACAGAACCACGGGTCGTCCCCCACCGTGCTCAGCCACGACTCCACCACGTTCGCGCTGTAAATATCTGCCATGCCGCAGGCATTTGCCGCACTCTCGCCGAAGCAGACGGTCTCGCCACCCGTGGGGATACCCTGCTGTTGGAGACAGTTCTTCTGCTCTTCTGTCAGGTCCGTGGATGCCACGCACGCGAACTCAGGGAGCCCTTCGCCCCTGTAGAACCCAGGTATGCTTGCGTGGAATTTCCTTCCGCTTAGACGCTTGCACATTCCCTCCAGCGGGTCACCTTCTGCCCTGCACCCCTCTGGGCAATCATCACCGGAGCAATGGGCGCACGTCTCCTGCAACGACTCAGGTATGCCGGTCAGGATGTAGTTAAGCGTCCCCTCGTCAGTGCCGCTGCATCTGATGAGCGTGGATGCGTACTGCTGGATGCAGCCCTCTGTGAGCTGCGGGAGGACCGATGCCATGTTCGAGACAGTTTCCTGGCATATCTCTCTCCATTCCTCTCTTACAGATACATCGTCGCTCTGGCCGACCTTTATCTCCTCTGCGGCTCGCTCTAGCGTCTCAAGCGTTCTTTTATATGGGTTTTCACCGAGGGATACGCGGAACATGAACGTGGCGGGGCGATCTTTATCCAGCCGGTAGTTTTCGTTTGGATCGGACCACACGACGACGAACGAGATCCTTTCAGGGGCCACGCAGTAGACGGAGTCCGATACGGTGCAGGTATCAAAGGATATTGTGCCGTAGGAGCCAGCCGCCCCGGATATCTGCCCGCAGAGGCATTTGTTCTCAGGTATTCCGGCAAACATACACAGTATGTTGACGATTCCGCCACCCGCCTCCTCGCATATGATCTTCAACACGTTCACAGCGGTTCTCCTAACAACCTTTCCCGTTTCGTAGCGTTTGTATGCCTCTATATCTGGAAGGATCCGGAAGTTGTCCGTGCTATCTGCCAGTGCCTCTCCTCTGGAGTCCCTCAGGTTTGCCAACCTGTTTACCAGTGCGTCTTTTGTGAGCGATGCGGAGACGGCGTTGAGTACGGGTGTGATCCCTTCTACGCTGTCCTCGCAGGGCATGCTTTTGAACTGCTCGGTGGCCTCTCCGGATCTGATCTCTTCGAGGGCGTCCAGAAGCTCTTGATGGTATTTCTGCAGTGATTCCACCTTGTTGGGGTCCTCGGTGTTCTCCAGCGCTTCTTCGACGTACTGGATTTCCCTCTGGATCTGTTCCTTCAGCAGGTTCGTGAAATCGTCCCACCCCATTCCCGTTTCTTTGACGATTTTTGTGTAGTCGATCTGCTGCTTTTTGCACGGGCTGATAATGAGTCCCTTTGGGCCTTCGCTGTTCTCCAGGGACGACACAGGTGTTTTTTTCTCAAAGTAGTTTTCACTGACGGTCATCGGCTTTAACTTCGTTCCATCCAGAACGAAGGCGTCACATATTGCCAGGTTGTCTTGGTCACAGTGGCCTGCTGCCAGGGCAAGGTATTTCTGCTTGCCCGTTGATTCTATGTATTCCTTGGTCTCTCGTGCAACCCGGTACGCCTCCATAACACGCAGGGGCGCGGGTAGCGTCCATTTGCCCCTTGGCAGGACAACGTCCGTGGTAAACCCTGCTGTTTCTCCCCTTTTCTTTACCATGATCTTCGGGAGATTGTCGTAGGCCTCAGGGGGCATCTTCTCCGTGTCTATGATGTATATGAACGTCCCATCCTCGAGGATGCTAGCACTCACTGCATCTTTGAGCGCGCCGGCGGTTGCCTTCGTGCTTCCGATGACGGATATTTCGTATTCCTCGCCGAACATGGTGGATGCCGCTATGCCCCTCAGTTCGGACATCATGCGGTCCGCGATCCAGTACGTCATGGACTCGGACCGTGCGAAGTCCCTTTCGAACCAGTCCACGAACGTTTCTTCGCTGCTCCACACGTCCTCCGGCGGATCGAGCGGTGTGGATTCGAAGTATTCCTGAAAGTCCTGTCGTATCTTCGCCAGCAACGTGTTATAAACATCGCTTTTGATTACCTCTGCCACACCGGCCGTATCGAAGCGCACGAGCTCCTGAACCATGAGGTCTGATCTCGCCGACTTCTCCTGCTGTGCGTACATGGAGTAGCCAACGGCAATGGCTATCATGGCCACGCCGAGGAATGCTGCAAACAGGTTGAACCCACGCACGTGGATAAGACGAAGTTCTTCTTTATCAAGGTTTTTATTCACGCCTGCCGATATTCTAACATGCGCGGCAGTATGGTGATTCTCGGGCTCGTTATCGTTATGGCTTCTGTTTATGCCCTTGACACGAATACGGTCCTTCTGACCGCCCCCGCCGATGATTCCACAATCACGACGGATTTCAACATTGTCTGGGACGTTAACAACGCCAACGGGGACTGGAACCACTTTGTCGTCTCCCTTTCGTTCGGGACGGTTGTTGAGAACGACGGGGACTACAACGTGGCCTTCATCACAGGAACGGACTTTAACACGGCGGATCTGAACATGTCTCACTGCCAGGCGGACGTCAACGACGTTTACCACTGCTCCTACACGCAGATTATTGACGGGAACTTCCTCCGCAACGGCCCCTTTACGATAAAGATCATCGGCTACAAGACGGACGGCAACGTCTTTGAGAGCAACGCGGTGAACGTTACACTGGATCACTTCAACGAGTTCAACGCTGCTGTCTCTTCCCTTTCGGCCACGGGCGAAATGAACATAACCCTCTCTTTCGAGTGCGATGTGAATACGTCTTCCGCCTCTGTTGTCCTCCACACGCCGTCCTCTGGGGATGTCTCCATCTCTATCCCCGACGTCAACGATGCGAATGCCATTACTGTGACTGTTCCCACGTCAGAATTGACGAAGGTGGTTCGCGGGACGATCCTTGAGCTGAACAGCGGTTTTTCCTCATCCTGTGCAATCCCCAATGACACTAACGTCCTTGTGACAAATCTGCCCGATGCTTACACGTATGTTCCAGCGAAACAGTGGACCGCTGTTACAATTCCATACGTTCTCGACGAGAACTACGCGTATACCTTCCAGGCACTCTCTGAAGCGAACACCGTGGCGAGGTATAGCGGCGGGTGGGATACAAACATCACCGACTTTTACTCGGAGGCGTACACGTTCTACGGATACTACTTTTACTCTGAGTCGAACATGTGGATTCCGCTCAGATGGAGCAGTTACTACAACAAGTCTTCCTGCAAGGGCGGAAATTACATAGCTCTCCCCACAGGCTGGTCTTTCATATCTGTGTTCTGCTTGGACGGAGGGCCGAGCTGTGCCGACTCCAACAGTTCCCTCGTGACGCTATCCTTCCTTGAGGTGAACACCACGAGCATGGAGGTTTACAAGAGCCCGATCTACCAGTTCTACGGGATACCGGGTTCTGAGGGGACTACAGGGACGCTTGTATCCGGGTTCGGGGCAATCCCCACTGTGACGTCCGCGTCCCCCTACTGGGTATGGATTAACCCCAACTGGGTGCAGAACGGGTTCACGGTGTACTACTACGGCGCGTGCGTCTCCGTGCCGAACCTTCCGTGAGGTGATCCCGTGAAGCGTCTTGCCCTTTTCTTCCTTTTGCTGCTCCCGCTGGCGCTTGCGGAGACCGTGCCGACACTGCCAGCGTTCTACTGGGGGGAAGTGAACGCCTCCTGTGCACTGACAACCCTTGCCCCGAACATCCTTGCACGCTTTGAGTATAATGGCACGGTTTTGACGTCTTTATCGATAACGGACGAGGGCAACAACATTTACCGCTTTGGTGGACCCTCTGCATCCGACCCGAAGGCAGTGATCGACTGTTCCACATATCCCGACGCTAACATCGTTCTCTATGTGAACGATAACGCGTTTTACATCCTGGGCACGGAGGACTGCAACGCCGGAGAGGTCAAATACCTGCACTTCGATATGAACTCAGATGAATGTAAGTCCCTTTTCCCCGCCGCAAGCTACACGGTAAACGTCACTTTACCCTCCAACTGTAACGGTTCCCTCTCGTCCACGACGCTTGGAGTGTATTACGGGTCCACGGAGCTCGTGGCACCCGCCTCGCTTTCAGGGGATAAGAGCACATCCAAGACATTCACCGTGGACGGGTACGCGAAGAACGTTCCAGAAGGCGCGACAATAACCTTCAAGCTCTGTAACGGGAGCAACTGCGATACAGAGACGACTTCCTTCAATTACGGGGAGGACACGAACGTTTCGTTTTCCGCATCGTGTTCTGCACTGTTCCCGTCCTCGAGCACGCAGGAAGAGACGGCCCTTCCTCCATCAGAGACGAACGCAACTGAAACCACCACAACGACAACGTCCGATACAACCCCAGAGCCAAAGACCACAACTGAAGAAAAGAACGTCGTTTCCGGACCGCCCGAACTACCTGTGCCAGCGGACGAGCAGAACAAGAGCGTGGTGGAGAACGTGCTCGAACAGATAGACAGGGGCACCAGAAAGATCCTCGGCATGCCCCCGGACGTGGCTCTCATAGTGGCCATAGTGATTGTCATTGTTATTATCCTGGCAATCCGGTTCATCCTCTAATTTTAACCATTTCTTTCCTTGGTTTGTTGCGGGCACTCCTGACATATGGGCGGGCCCGTGGCCTAGCCCGGCACCGAGTGCTTCGGTGGGGCGCCCGCGGGTGGGGCCTTCGACCCCACGCACATCCGCTGTGGGCGGTCGAGCGGAAGCGAAGACCGTCCGTCGCCAGGGCAGAGAATCTGACCTGGGCCCGTGGCCTAGCCTGGATATGGCGTCGGCTTCCGGAGCCGAAGGTCGGGGGTTCAAATCCCCCCGGGCCCGCTTATCACCACCCAACTTGCTTTTATTTCGGGGATTCCATTAAATCTCATGGTTCGGTCTACCCGGCATCCGCACTACTCGACTCCCGAGGCGTTTGAGCGTCTTTCACTCGAGGTGTTAAGGGCAATTGTGCGTTACCACTTTTCACGTTTGAATTCAGACCAGCAGCGCGCACCTGGGTGGCATATCCCCGAGGGGCAGTATCTTGTGCTTCACAGGGTACAGGGAGGAGAGGGAGAATACTACATACCCCTTCTTGTCCACGTGAGAAAAGGGTATTCCGGCCCGGAGGCGTACTTACATACGATTCCTCTCCGAAAGGAAGTCGCTGAGGCACTTAAGAAGAGAGGTGTGCATACTCCTTACGGAATCGCGGCCCTTGAGGCGCTGGAGTCGGCGCTTTCGACGAAGGACCACTACGTTCCTGAAAAATTAACGTACGACTATGTGGTAAACCGCATATCAACTCGCAGGGCAAGACAACGGTATCCCCCGCTTCCGGAATACTTGGATCCGTATTTTGCAAACAAGCTATTGCAGGAAGTGGCGCCGGAAACGGGGAAGTTCAAACTCCGAGACGTTGCGGTGTTTGTTCTTGAGTATCATGTGCGTAACGGGACAACGGAAGCACACATTCAACCGTTCCGGCGTGAAGTCCACTCGCCCGTATCCTTGAAGACGGTATGGCCGGAGGACTTTCACCCTGTTGCTCACGTGGGCCCCGATGTGTTTAGGGACATCCATAACGAGGTTCGGGAGGAGTGGGCGAAAAGCCGACATTTCCGTCCAATAATTCGTGAATAAGAGTTCGCCCAAGTACCAACCCTTTTATACTCTCTCCCCAAAACTAATAACGCCGGTGCCGGGGTGGCGGAGCGGCGACGCGTGGGACTGCAGATCCCATCTACGCGGGTTCGAATCCCGCCCCCGGCTCATTCTCATTCTATTGCGTTGAGATCGCACTCACGGGTAGTCGATCCTGTGCACGTCCGGCCAGAGAACCTGGCCTTCGAATCCCGCCCCCGGCTCATTTTCCTTGTGCTTTCTTCAGAAATTCTTCACTCTTCTCCCAGTCCCAGAAGTACTGCAGCTGCTCGCGGATTATGCGGGCGTAGGCGTAAAAGACGGAGAGTAGTATGATCGTGACGGCAATCTGGATGTCTTCGGGCGGTTTAAACAGGAGCAGGTAAATGGCAGCGCTTGCACCTATGGCGAAGACCGTCTCTATGTTCCCCTCTTGGATGGCATACCACTTGTACAGTCCTTCCCTTCTCCAGTCCGTGGGGTTCATGATTATGTAGAAGAACGCGAACACCGTGAGAGCGATTACCGCCATGGGCCACGCGTTTACAAGGAGCCAGCCGATGGTTGCGGCCATGCCGAGCCCCGATCTTATCCTTCGGAAGCGGAACTTGAATAGTATCAACCAGATAGAGAAGATATGGCCCACTATTCCGAAGGCACCGGCCAGCGGGCCCCATATAATTGAGGGAAGAACACCCTTGCTCATATCGAGGATCAGGGCCACGAGGAACGCGGCGGTGCTCCCTGTGACGAGAGCAACGTTGGATGCCCCGACGTTCTTAGACCCCTCCACAGAAACGTCCTTGCCTGACCAGATCTTTGCCACGATGTAGGAGAAGGGGATAGAACCGTAGAGGTAAGATGCCAGGTACTGGAGCCACGGTTCCATGATGCTATTACATGCTCTTCCTTTTTATGTTTAGAGCAGGAAATTCGTCAATTCACGAATTGCCGTGTCCGTGAGGAACGCTGGGATCATAACTGCCAGGATTGCCGCCACGAGGAGTGCGGACTTCCATGCGCTGAGCCGGTGTATCTTCCTGAACGTTACCCAGAACATGGCGAGTTCTGCGGCTATGAATACGTAATACATCACGATGCCCGCGGGGTGTGCAACGCCCAGGAGGATGCCCAGTACCTGGAGCACGAGGATCGGCGGTTTCCACCAGGAGACGAAACCCACGTGCTTCTCGAACCCTGCCCGACCGCCCACGATTTTCGCCAGGGCGTATACGGACCCGCCGTCGATCCCGAAGATGTCCACATAGAAGAAGAGTGCGCCCGCGACTATGGCGGCCGGGTTTATGTGTATGTCTATTATCCACGCAAGGGTGAGCCCCGTTGCCAGCATAACCCCGTACCAGAGGATAACACGCCTGAACGCGGTTCGCACGCCGCCTTCAGAATACCTGTCCCAGTCCATGTATCAATTACTCGTCATCCAAATTTAATCCAAGCTGTTGGTATACGAGCATTTTCTGCCACTCTGGAGCGCCCCTGCAGCGGGCCCTTTCCTCGGCCCTTTCCCTGTCCATGAGCCCCAGCCGCACCAGTGTTGCCAGACGCCTGTTCTCCGGGCTGTATCCATACTTCTTGCAGAAGCGCTCGGCGGTAACGCCGATGATGAGGCAGTTTGTCGTGTACCCCGGCAGTTCGGGGAGTTCGAAGGGCAATTCTTTCAGTATTCTCATGCGTTCTTCTTCAGTCATCATGGAAAGCAGGCGGATCTGCACGATTCCACCCTTCATCAGACGGTAGGGCCTGCCTCCAAAGGGAATCTCGTGCCCCGTGATGATGTATTTATACCCGTTCTCTCTTGCATACCGCCTCAGAATGGACATGGTGCGTTCCGAGCAACGCGAGCAGGGGGACTCGCTGCGGAGGAGGGCATCCCTGAAAATATCCGAGTAGTCCGCTTTTATGATCTTCAGCGGGACGCCCAAGGATTTGGTCACTGCCGCGGCGTTTTCTTTGCCTCCTCTGCCATAAGCCCGTGATCCACCATTACTGCCTCTGCGTTTACCCCATACTTTTTTACTG
>JASUTF010000011.1 GCA_030445695.1 Candidatus Iainarchaeum sp. | reverse complement strand
CTGTCCAAGATTCTGGCCAAGCCGCACTTCAAGCAGTCGCCCAACTGGCCGAGGTACAGAAACGCCATCATATCCGCGCTGAGAGACGCAGAAATGGGCCGGGAGACCAACGTAATCGAACGCGTGGAGCGAACCATACGCAGGATCGACGAGGAAGACGGACACTTCGTCAAGAACATCATGGACAAGGCACGCTCAAAGATGGCAGCCATAGCATACTCCGTCGGCATCTCCACCAGCATTGCCGCACATCTCTTCGACGCGGACAAGAACGACCTGCTGGACTATATCGGCAAAATGAAGGTCCACGACGAGCACATACCGAGGATCGGCATAAAAGAAAGGATTGAGGCGCTGAGGAGGATGCAGCATGCGAATAGTGGTTGACGCCGGTCCCCTGATTTCCATGTCGAACACGTGCTTCCTCTGGCTACTGGAGAAACTGCCATTCGAGTTTCTGCTGCCCCCTTGGGTGGTGAACGAGGTATCCCTGTTCCCGCGGCACACGAAACACTACAAGCTCTCGGCACTCAGAATAGGCGACTACATCGCCAGAGGTATATTGAAAGAGACAGCACTCGGTGAGAAGGGAGAGGAGATCGCGGCAAAGGTCCAGCACATAGCGAACAACACGTATTTCATCCGGAACCGCCCCCTGAAGATCATACAGCGGGGAGAGGCGGAAGCGATAGCCCTTGCAACCCTGACAGACCACGCCATGCTTGTGGATGAGCGCACGATCCGCCTGCTCATCGAAGATCCCCTCGAATTAAAGGATCTGCTAAGAATAAGAACAGGCGGGCGAGTTAAAATGGATCATGAGAACGCGGAGAAACTGCAGGAGATCGTAGGGGACGTTCTCATGCTTCGTTCGGTGGATCTCGTTGCATATGCCCATGAGGAAGGAATACTGCAGAGGGGAAAGGATTTCGTTGAAGCTGCCATGTATGCACTCAAGTATGCGGGGTGTGCAGTATCGGAGCAGGAGATAGTGGAATACCTGTCAGAATAAGACCGGTAGAAGAGAAGGACCGGTGGGAGGTCATCGCGCTGGGCAGCCGGGAGTTTCCTTACATCGAGCACCCCGACGCGTTCTTCCTCGAGCGCATGCACAGATACTACTTCTTCATAGCGGAGGTAGACGGGAAGTTTGCCGGGTTTATAGATATGGAACCGTCGCTGGAGGACGAACACACCGCGATCATTGCTGGCTTTGCCGTTAGGCCCGAGATGCGAGGGAAAGGGATCGGGAAGAAGTTGTTCGAGTTCGCTATCCGGTTTTTGCGGGCAACGGGTTTCCGCCGTGCGATTATCTACTCCAAGAAGGATAATGATGTGGCAAACGCGATATACAAAAAACATGGATTCCAAGTTACAAAAGAACACGAAGGAATACTGAAGTGGGAGATGGAACTATGAGTATCCGCATCCACCACCACGACGGCAGGATCGACGAACCCGATTGGATAGCAATTAAACTCAGGGAAAGGAGAAAAACACACTACCACATTGCAATCCGCTCAAAACGCAAAAACAATCTGCATTTGAAGTTCAAAATCTCCGATGACGACAATGTCTTGCCCGTTTTCATAGACCACGCACACACGAGGGAACCGGAAGAGTTTCTGGGGCACATTGGGAAGATCGAGCAAAAGAGATACTTGTTCTTGCAAAACCTGCCGAGATTCATAGCACACAAGATTATAATTGACCTGGATGCTGTGGAAGGGGCTGCGTCAGAGGCAAAGACGATTTCCGAGTTCGAAAACCTTGTAAAAAAGCTCGAAGAGGAGTGGAAAATCCACAGGAGCAGCTATCTCCGCATCCTGTTCGAACACGTTCTGGATCTGACACGCCTGGCACGCGAGTCCGTTAATCTCCGCAGGGAACTGCACAAGGGTTTTAAGAAAAAGCATCCATAATCACAAGTAGCCGAATCTGACCGGGGCCGTGGTGTAGCCTGGCCCAGCATTCAGGCTTTGGGAGCCTGAGATCCGGGGTTCAAATCCCCGCGGCCCCATAACTTCCTATTATGCCCGATCCCAGTTGTGGGTACGGGTTCGAAGAACCCGTGGCCGCGTTCGCGGCCCAATGAAATGTGCCCCTGCGGCCCCATAACCTGCACATTCTTAGTTGCTCTTAAACGCGGAGGACGGTTATTTATTGATGGATGTTCCGGACGTGCGGCCCGGCGAGTCGGTGTATGTATATCTCGAGCGGGTGAAGAAGTTTCTGGGTACCAATTACGTATACGTAATCTACGATAATGAAATCCTGGCCCCGATAAGGGGCGATGTGAATATCCGGCTTGCGAACACGGTCGTGACGTATGCAAGAACGCTTGCAGAGCGGTTACCGGATTTTATGAACACTGTCATTGCCGTGCCTGATGGATTAGAGGGGAGAATCGTCCTGAGAAAACTGGGCAGCGGGGCATACCTCGCGGCGTTTCTTCCAGAAGAAAAAATTATGAGAATAGAGGAGTTCGTTGTTTAGGCATTCACGGGAATACCCAGCTCCTTCTTTAACTCGCGGTAGCGGTTGCGGATTGTTACCTCTGTGACCCCTGCAACGTCTGCAACTTCCTTCTGGGTCCTTCTCTCTCCCTTCAGGAGGGCCGCGATGTAGACCGCTGCCGCCGCAACCCCTGTTGGGCCCCTTCCTGAAAGAAGGCCCTTCTCTATGGCTTTCTGCAGGATGCGAATCGCTTCCTCCTGCACTTCACCGGAGAGACCGAGAGCGCTGGCGAACTTTGGCACGTAGTATACAGGGTTGGTCAGTGGGACCTTTAGTTTCAGCTCGTTGACAATGAACCTGTACGTCCTTCCGATGTCCTTCTTGGACAGGCCAGACGCCTCCGCGATCTCGTCAAGGGTTCTGGGGATCCCATAGATGCGGCAGACAGCGTAAATAACGGCTGCAACCACCGCCTCAATTAGACGGCCCCTGATCAGGCCCTTTTCCACTGCCTTGCGGTAGAGGGCTGCCGCTTCCTCGATTATGCCGTCCGGTAGGTTCAGGTAAGAGCCGATGCGCTTTATCTCGGTGAGTGCGACGGAAAGGTTTCTCTCCATGGATGAGGAAACCGTAGTCCTCTTGTGCCACTTGCGCAGGCGGAACATCTGGGCCTTTGTGGTCTGAGCGAGCTGGGAGCCGCGGGTATCGCGGTTGTGCATGTCAATTATCGTTGTCAGGCCCTTTCCGATCTTCGTCTCCTTCATGGGTGCACCGGTTCTTGCTCTTGCCTCCATCTGCTCGGAGTCAAAGGCCCTCCACTCGGGCCCAGAGTCCACTGCCGGCTCGTCGAACACATAACCGCACTCGCGGCACACCCACTCGCCACGGGCGCGGTCGTAGACGATCTTGTGAGAACCACATTCCGGACAGACAAGCTTTTCACCCATGATCATACCCCCGTCTTGCCCAGGAGGTCCGACGGACGGGCAAAGTACTCCTGGGCTTTTTTACCTTTCACCAGCACGTAAGGGCGGGAGACGGGACCGAACACGTCAGCCACAACGCCGAGCTTTTTTCCGTCACGGCTGTAGAGCGGTGCGCCGATCTTCGGCACGTTTTTTCCGTCCCCACGAATCACGTGATAGCGATTAACGGTGTGCAGATATTTACCCACCGGCGAAAGATTTTTAAATGTCATGGTCCCGCTCCTCACCTAACCACCTTACGAAAACGGCCGTAAAATTATTGAATAAGGACGGCGTTGACAACGCCGTGCTGGTTCGGTCTGGACGTTACACGTGCCTTGCCAAGTTCCGTCTCAATTATAGCCCCCTTTGTAATAACGCCGGATCGGATGAAGTGGCGGTGAGCCCTGTTCTCCACGAGGGACAGGATCTTCACCTTCTTGACCGTACCGGTCTTCGGGTCCGCCACGTTGGCGTAGGCTGCCTTCCTGACGCGGACCTTGTAGTTACCGCCGCGAACACGGATTACCTTGCGCTCCTCCTCGTCTGCAAGGACTGTGTGAACCGTGATTCTGCCCATCTCATACTTCCTCTTCATTCTGGCCCTGAGTGTGCGGCGAAGACCGCCCGTGAACAGTCGCCTGCTTTTGCCATGCCAAACTGCCAATCATAACACCTCCAGAGAAGAGTGTGAACTCTACCTTACAATAGGCGGTTAAGAAGATTTATAAGGGTTGTGCTAGCTCATGCGCACGGGATACAGATACTCATCGCTCCTGCCGTCCGGCAGATGCACGGAAACGCGGTAATCTCCAGAAGGCACTGTAGCCCTTGCATAAATGATGCAGTAATCGTCATAGCACGTAACGTTCCCGTCCACCACCGCCCGTGTTACACCAGAAAACGTGGATAAAACGACTGTAGCGCTGTTTGCCTCAACCGTTGGTGTAATGATTACCGATATGTTTGCTTCATTGCTGTTGGAGTCGTAAGATGCCGATACTGCTGCGATTCGTATGGTCGGGAGCAGAGTGGACGAAAGCTCATCACCAGACCTTACAGTCACCCTGCTCGTCGTGCCCCATGCCCACACCGCATAGAATATCACAAGCGCGAGCGCTATCAGCATGGTAAGTACCGCAACCAACATCTCCGATACTCCACGCACGAGAATAAGGTATAACCTGACGCTATTTAAGCATACCTTCTTTATCTCCCTCGGCTTGGTACGGTTCTGTCAGGACCCTCCGGATCTCCTTTGCCCTCTTGGGCCCTATGCCCTCTACCTGTGCAAGTTCACGCTCAGATGCGGTAAATACGCGCTCCACCGTGCCGAAGTGCTTTAACAGCTGTTTTGCGAGTTTCGGGCCGACGTATGGGAGGGACTCCACGATAAACTGCTGCATCTCCGGTAACGATAGAATTCTTTTCTCGCCACGGAGCCGCGGCTCCCTGTTCAGTTCCAACTGCTCCCTGCGGGCAATTGCCCGAATAAACGCAGCTGTCTCCCTTTCGTTCCGTGTGAAGATGACCGGAATCCCGTAGTCAACAACGAGGGACGCGATGGCACCGCGAATGGCATTGGGATGAACGTTACGCACAGTATAAACGCTTTCACCCTCCACGATGATTACCGGCTTCGCGAAGTGATCCACAAGCTTTGATGCCTGCTCGAAGAGACGCCCGTCGATGATCGACTGGACAAAATCGGCGGCGCTCTTGCGTTCAATGGCCACACGATCCGAAACAACGTAGTCGCCAACGGGGAGATCCTTGACCTGTATGATAACGTCCCCGAACTCCCGGAGGGCATGTATCACACCGGAAGCCCTTTCACGGTGGTCCACGAGAACGGTCACGATATCCCTCGGCTTCTCGGGGCGAACAAACTCCGTTATTGTCTTCTGGCCCTTATCATGAACGATTTCAAGTGTTTTTCTGAGCTTTTTCAGCGTCTCTACCATCTTCCGCTCTCTGGCACGGGCTGCCCAGTAGTACGCCTCATCCCTCGTGCCCTTCGTCACGAGGATATACACGCGGCCCGCATCGAAGCGGCCCGTCCTTCCCCTGCGCTGAATATGTCGGATTTCCGACGGGACCGGCTCGTAGAAAACAACGAGGTCCACCGCAGGTATGTCCAATCCCTCTTCGGCAACGGACGTCGCAACGAGCACGTTATACTTGCCCTCCCTGAACTCCTGAAGGATTCTCTGCTGCTCTCTCTGGGAAAGGCCACGGTCGCCCTCCTTCGTTGCCTGGCCCACGAACCGGACTGCCCTGATCCCTTCCACCCTGTTCAGCTCCTCGACGATCCGCTGAGCCGTGTCACGGTACTGAACGAAGACGATTGCCCTCGCATCCGGATTCTTCGCAAAGAACGTGGAAAGGAGTTCCCTGAGTTTTTCGAGCTTCGGATGCTCGTATCCCTTGTGGAAGAGCTCCTTCGTTATGCGGGCTGCCTCCTTCACCGCCGGGTCAAGGAGAACGTTCCTGAGCGATCGGGGGGCTCTTGGCTGGACTGAACGAAGCTCCATACGCTCGAAGTAACGGTGAAGAGCCGTTATACCCTGTGACTCGAGGAGTTCGAGGGCGTGGTGTATTTTCAGTATCTCGGCAACACGCTGGAGTGCCTCGTAGAGCTCCTCCCGATCCGGGTTCTCCTGTATGAGCTGTTGTATCTTCTCCTGCATACCGATAAAGTCCTTCTTTGAGTATGCGTGTAGATCCGCGGAAGAAACCACTCCGATCTCCTTCAGACGGCGGAGACGTACCCGCATGGCGTTCTCCAGAAGCCGCTTTATCTCGCGGAACTCGTCGGGCAGGGGAACGCCCACCCAGTGCACGAAGATGTCCTTCACGTAGGGTCTGACATCGGGATCGTCCGGCGTCTTGATCTCTATGTTCCTTATGAAGAGGTTCTGGCGCACCTCGTGGATCTTCTCCTCCGTACCGCCCGGGGACGCCGTCAGGGCAAGGATCAGGGGATGCTTCGCCGATCGCATGTACTCCTTCGCTATAAACACGTAGGGGTAGTCGCCCACTGCTCGGTGGGCCTCGTCAAAGACCACGAGAACGACGTTGCTCAAATCCGCACGCCCCGAAAGGATATCGTTCTCCACGGTCTGGGGTGTGGCCACGATGATCTTCGCATCGGTCCAGAGCTTTTCCCTCTTCTCGGGAGGCGTGGTGCCGGTCAGGACAACGATCTTTTCCTCCGGTATATTCATGACGCGGCGGAACGTCTCGGCGTGCTGCACGGCCAGCGGTTTGGTGGGTGCCAGCATGAGCACCTTCCCATCGGGGTGCTGCTTGAGGCGTTCGGCAGCAACCAGGGCTGCTATAATCGTTTTGCCCAGAGCGGTGGGAGCTACGACCAAGGTGTTGCCCTTTTCCAGGACATTGACCGTTATGAGCTGCTGGTAGAGCCGTGCTTCCACTGTTTTCGGCTTTATGAGCGGGTGCTTGACGTACTCAACTGTTGGGGTTTCAGGCATTATCCATATATGGTATGAAAACTGATTAATACTCCATCCCCTTCGACACCTGACGATTGTGGCAAAATCGCCGATTTGAGGGCGTCTGAAGCGAAAGGTATTTATATGAGTAAATCCATTTGTAGAGTGCGGAGGTGGAAAAAATGGGCGAACTACAGTTGGCGCCTGTTGACAGGCTTATTAGGAAGGCCGGTGCAGAGCGTGTCTCTGACAAGGCAGTTGAGGTCCTTGCAAACATTCTCGAGGACCTTGCAAAGCAGATTACCGAGGCCGCAGTCCAGTATGCACGCCACGCAAAGAGGAAGACCATCACAGCAGAGGACATCAAGCTTGCGGCCAAGGCACTGCTCGGTTGAAGGAGTATTTACCTCCTTCTTTCTTTTCACCTGTTTCTAGATCATTACCGTGTGCGTGAGGGGTCGCGCGTCGTAGCCCATTCTCCTTAGGACCGTTGCCACCTGCCCAGCGTTTCCACCATACGTAAGAACCAATTCCGGCTCTGTCTTCCTGACAAGATTAATTGTCTGCCAGAAGTCCGCATGGGAGGACAGCTGGAAACCGTTTCTTGCCCAGCCGGAGCAGGAACGGGCAACGATCTTCCTCCCGAGCTCCACCTCAAGGGCCGAAAGTATATCAGAGAAGTTGGGCGGCAGCACGAATACCCGGGGTTCCGAAACGTATTCCCTCCAGCCCTCGGAACCAATCAAGACGTCGGAAAGGCCAAAAAGTCGATTGACGCGATGGGTCCGATCGGGAACCACAGGAACGATGCCCCACGAGTTCAGCAACGCCGTTAGCTCCTGCGACTTGCCAACAGCGTAGCCAAAAAGCACCACGTGGTTGTTGATACCCAGGTTCGCAAGTACCCACCGCTTCATCTCACCGTATATCTCCTTCCTGTCCGGAAACTGGTACTGGGGCGCTCCGAAGGTCGTCTCAAGGACCAAAACATCCACGTCATCGATTATTTCTGCTCCCGGCTCCAGTATGTCCGACTCCAGCTTCCAGTCCCCGGTTATGACAACCCTCTTCCCATTGTCCAGAATGAGCTGTGCCGATCCAGGGATATGGCCGGCAGGTGCAAAGCTGAGCTCCGTATCGCCGAAAAAGTGGATGCTTCCTTCCCGCACGGGCTCTGATGAAAGTCCGCCGAGAACCTTCAGAATCTCATGCGTCCCGGGAGTGGTAAGAACCGTCGTCTTCCTCGCGGCGCCCGTGTGGTCGTAGTGGGCATGCGTGACTACATGCGTGGCACCCGGAACGGGCTTCGGCGTGTCCACGGCGATCTTGGCCAGTCCGGTATCCACGACCACGCCGTTCTTCCAAGGGTATATGAGCACGGATGAATAACGTTAACGCTGTTTAAACTGCTTTCGGGGCAAGTTGAGATGCCTCTGCACAACATCTGGTATTCTTCTGGCAGCCCCGTCAAGCCCGTGCTTCTTTATCTCTTCGTACATGCTACGGAATACATCCTTGAACAGCTCCCTTTCCATACCCTTAAACCCGTAGGCATCCGCTATCTTATTGAGGTCGACCCGGGCTCTTCCACCTGTGCTTTCCTCCAAGTACCTTGCCTGAAACGCGAAAGAAATGGCCTCATGAACAGATGCAGGCACGACGTTACGAAGCACAGTCCTTTTGCCAAAGTTCCGCTTCAGGAGCATACTTGTAAGGTAGTGTGCAAACTCGTGCACGTCCGAATCCCGGAGCCCGATCCCCGCTTTCCACGAATCGGGAAAATATCTCGTTGCATACGTCCTCTTGCCGAAAAACTGCCCCTTTCCAAGCGTCTTTGATATAAAGTACTCCGTGTCTGCTACGGTACGTACCTCACTGTTCGGGTAGCCCATATTCGCCAGCTGTGCGTCTTGGAACGCCTGTTGGAGATCTCTCGCACGCAGATGTTTATCTTTCTCCCAGATGAGAGGCATCAGTTCTATATGATGCCGGATACGGAGCCGGTTTATTTCCTCCTCAAAAGACGGAAATAGCTTTTTGAGCCCCTCTTTTACCCTGAGCTCCCGGGCCCTGCTGACGGACTTCCAGTACCTGTAATCCCTTGGCACACTCACAGAATACAATGATCGCTACCGGAATAAAATGGAACAGGGAGAACCTTTTTAATTATCCAAAACATTTTTGGAATATGGCAGTGAAAAAGATCCACATTGTGGACGTCCCCCCCGTGCCCGACGGAATAACCAGTGCAGACGTTCTGGCCACGTTCATTGCCCAGTCCCTCGACCTGATACCGAAGAAGGGCAAGCCAGACGTGGTCATAAAGCTCATACAGATCTTCTCCAAGATCGCGGGCAAGAGAGAGGATACGGTCGTCATAGGAAACCGCCAGATAGCCATCAAGAACGGGGCGATCAAGGTGGACGACCTCTACCACTGGCTACAGAGCGAGGGCGTCTCCCTGGGACTGTCACAACTCTACACCACATACCTCTCCCGATTCCTGGACTCCGGCCTGATCGTAAAGAAAAAGGGCTCCATGTACGGCCTGCGCGCGGACCGCCTGGAGGACGTGTTTAGCGAAATAGAACGAGACGTCTCATCGCTGCTGGCAAAGATCAGGAACCATGCAGCCCGCCTGGACAGGATAGTTAAAGAGTAAAAGGTGTGCAGATGCCGCATAACAGAGAGGCGATCATTAAGCTGGGAGAGGAACTTGCGAGGAGCGACCACCCCGTGTGTAGGCACCTCGGCGAGTATGCAAAGCACCTCGCCAGTGGAAACCTGCAGGAGGCAGAGAGGGCAAGGATACGACTAATAAAGTCCGTATTCTACATTGACGACTCCAGGCAAGCGGAAAAAATCGCCAAGAAAATCGACGCAATTATAACGAGGGGTTCTGAGGAACCTCTGGGCGACAGAATTCTCGATGGCCTGCTGAACCCGAGAAGAATGGCAGTTATCCGGAGTAACGAAGAGCAGAACAGGAAGGCGAGGGCGTTGTTAGCTCTTCTGGCCGGCGACAACCCCGGGGGCGAACTGCGAGAACTTGAAAAGATCTTCTGGAAAACGCGGATATGGCTGCTGGACCACCCGGACCTCGGGCCGGTCGGAGAGAAGATGTGGAACTCGTTCAAGAACTGGAGGAACAAAGATCGCGTTCCCCTGCTACTCCCATTTTACTTCATGCTCTTTGCACACCACCACATCGTCGACAAGCTCGCGAAAGAGGGTGGTAAAAACGGTTGAAGCATGCGTTCCCTGTGAAAAGGAGCACCCGAGAGAGTTGAAACCTCTTCGGGAGACGCTGAAAAAGATACACCCATTCTATTCGGACGCGGCAGAGGGCATCATGGAGTACTTCGAGGCGCTGCACCAGAGGGACTTCGAGAGGGCCGAGCAAAAACTGAAGGAACTATCTGGAAAGGTGAGTTACTACGATTGGGCAAAGATGAAGCCATGGGGACCGTTTAAGGCGGCAGGGGAAACAGAGGGAGATGCACAGCGAAGGTGGAACGAGATCGTGAACGCAATCGGCCATGCGATATGGCCAAAAGATCCAAGAAAAGGTATAGAAATACTCGAGAAAGTAGCTTGGACACGGGAAGAGCGAGCAATCTATAGAAAGGTGAAAGAGCACTATGTGAACAGAAAGGTGCCCAGAAGTATGGTAACGATCTACCGGCTCTTCAAATACCTGCACGAAGACCTCGTGAGAAAGATAAGGGAGTTAGAAGCCGAAGAAGGAAAGAACCATGGATAATATTTCATCCTCGTACACACCAACATCCTCCGCGAAGTAAAAGACGACCTTTGCGCCCGTCTTTAGCAGTTCTGCAAGTAATGGCCCCGCTACGGCAGCTTCTTCCTTTCTCGGGAAGAACAGGACGATGTTGAGATCGTAGGTGGAAGATACAGCTCGTAGAGTGTCGTAGAAACGTGGGACGGTCTTGAACTCCAGCTCCAGCGGAGCAACCTTTCCTTCCACCGCCTCGCGGATCTTCTCCGAGAAGTCCCAGTCGCTGTCCTTCGACTGGATAACAAGGACACGCATGTGAAGAAAAGGCAGAAGAAGTATAAGAATGTAGTGCTCCTGCCGGGATCCTGAAGCCCATTTCATTGGGCCGCGAATGCGGCCACAGGTTCTTCGAACCCGTACCCACGACCAAGTATCCTGAGATGGTTGGTGAACAACAAAAATGGTTTGGAAGTGCTCCGGCCGGGATTTGAACCCGGGTCTCGGGCTCGAGAGGCCCGAATGCTTGGCCGGGCTACACCACCGGAGCCCCAGAACAGCAGTAGAATGGGAGCAAAGAAATGGTTTTAAAAGTAGGCGAAACGTCAGATCTACGTGGGTAGAGAAGTCGCCGTGGACTGTGTTATCGTGAAGGATGGAAAGGTGCTCCTGCTGAAGAGGGCGCATGAACCGTTCGAGGGCTACTGGGTGCTGCCGGGCGGGCACGTGGAGCGGAACGAAACGGTGGAGGAAGCAGCGGTTCGGGAGATGAAGGAAGAGCTTGGAATTGATGTTGAACTCAAGAAGTTCGTGGGCGTGTTTTCAGACCCAGACAGAGACCCAAGGGGTCTGGTGAGCGTTGTGTTCATAGCTGAGCCGAAGAGCGACGATATAAAAATCAACCGTGAGGCCTACGAGTACAAATGGTTCCCGCTGGATGAACTGCCGGAGGAGATGGGGTTTGACCACAGAAAAATATTAGAGAGGGCAAAGGAACTACTCGAACTCCAGTAGCCGTCTTACAATCTCTTTGGGCTCGAGCTGGGTGGTAACGAGCAGGATTCCCTCGTTCTCTGCTATTTTCTCGGCAACGATGTCCGGCTTGGTGATGCCCTGCAGGACAACCATTGCAGGGAGCATGTCCACGCAGAAGCGGCCGATCTTAAGGGCAATCATTGGAGATCTACCTGTCGTGACGCCCGTGAATATGAGGGCGCGCTGGGGGGTTGATCCGAAGAGCTTCATGTAGTCGTGCACATTGACCTCCGTTATGGTACGAATAGAGTCGATGAGCGTGTAACCAAAGATCTTCGTTGTGGGCAGTAGTTCGGGGTGTGTTATGACGTTTGCCTCTATCTTCTCGGCAAACTCCTCTGCGGTCATAGCTGCGTAGAAGTCGTGGTTTTCGAAGGGTGCACGGTCGTATCCGCGGACGATCTGTCTTTCCAACTGCTTTACAAACTTTCCACCGCGGCGTTTATCGATCTCAATGAGCGCTTCCACGAGACGGCGGACTACACCGATGCCGGGACTCTTCCTTCTGCCACACTCGTAGTCAGAAATCGTGGACGGGGAAACGCCAAGCTCTTGTGCAAGCTCCGCCTGAGAAACACCGAAAAGTTCTCTCCACTTGCGCATAGATGAGCCGGGATCCTTTGACAGGGCGATTTCGCCGGCTATGATCAGTGCCAGCTTCTCCATCGTAGTTAAGGGGAAAGTGGCGTATAAAAATATGACGTTTGCCGAATTGCCCTTCTTTAAATGCCGTTAGACGGAGAGGATCGTTGCACCCACACGCCGTGCGATCTCGTCCATTTCGAATATCCTGTCCTTCGGTGCGTCTACACGGAGCACGTTGATCTCCGGTTTCCACGTGAGGCGTATTTCGTGATCCTCTATGATGAACCCGGCCGTGCCGAAATCGCGGAGAAATGTATCCGCCACGCTTGCTGCCTTGTCGCCGGAGAACTTAAAGGAGAACTTTGTAATCTGTTCTCCGCCGAGCTTCTTCATGGCGTCCACGATGTTCTCGTCTCCGACAATGAGGGGCTTGACAGTGATGTCACCCCTGGAGGCAAAGACCGCATCAACAAAGCGGGCCACGGAGTCGTCCTCGGGGAACATGTAGTAGCGGTAAGAGCGGTATCGCTCAAGGCGGGCATCTATCTCGTCGATGAGCTCGGAATACTTGCGCATGAGGTTGGAGATCGCATCGTAGCGTGCCTTCATCTCCTTGAACACGGGCAGCAGGTCCTGTTCCCTGACGTACTCCTCCGCGACACCTTCGAGGTCTGGCATCTTTTCAACAAGCTCTTTGTAGTCCCTGAACGCCTGCTCAAGCGATTCGAGCGTGGACTTCATCTCAAAACTCTCGCGGAGATACGTGTTGAGGTAATAAATGCCCATTTGAAGTCGGCGGAGGGCATCTTTAAGGCGGCCCAATTCTTCCTCCATGATAGATTATCTGGCATTTTCTGTTTTAAAATCATGGAGGGAATATTACCATCATGTCCGAGAAAGAGGGAAAAGAAGGGGCAGCGAAGCCGACAGCCGACGAGGTCCTCTCCCAGCACATAGGGGACCTACACTACCGCGTATTCAAGCTGAAGGAGCACTTTGACAATTTGAACGACGTCATACACTACTATCTGGACAAGTTCGGCCCCTACCTGCCGCAGAAGGAACGCACGGATCTGGCGCTCCTGGCCCTGGAGGCGGACAAACTCTTCGTGGAGCTCTCCGAACTCCTATACAACATACACGTGCTCCGTGCCCACACTCAGATGCACATAGACACGGACACCATTGACAACTTCTCCATTCCTGAAAAGGCCGTGAAGGAACTGGAGAGATCGGCCCGTGAGATCGAGGACAAAGTGTATAAGTTTGCTGAACACCTGTCCGAGTTCATTGCCCAGCTCTCCGAAACGGCGAGGCGCGAGGGAATCGCATAGGGCTCAGCAGTTACCACCTTTCTTCATCGATCCGTCTGGGACGGCATCATCATTGCCCACAACTATTTCTGCGCGGAAGAATAAAAGGGGATTAGAGGTCTATGTCGACCCGCTCCCCGAGCTTCGGGGCAAACGCCTTCACGCCCTCCTGCTCGTTCAGCTCCTCCGCCAAGCGTATGGCGTTCTCCTCGTCGCCGTGGACCACCACCACGTGGCTGGGGTTGACGCGGCGGACGATCTCGAAGAGTTCCGACCGTCCGGCGTGGGCTGAAAAGTCGTAACGCTCCACCTTCAGCTCCGTCTTGAACTCGTAGCCGTCCGCCTCGAATACGCCCTCTTCCAGCAGGCGACGGCCCGGCGTGTCCTCAACGAGGTAGCCGGTAAAGATTACCTTGGACTTCGGGTCGTTCCGCAGGGCAGTGGTGTAGAATATAACGGGGCCTCCCTGCATCATGCCTGCCGTCGTTACTATGACCCCGGGTTCCTCAAGAGCGCGCTTGCGATCCGCAGACGTGCGGATCCAGTGGACCTTGCGCATGATCCTCTTGAGACGGCCGGGGTTGGCAATGTACTCCGGGTAGCGGAGGATAATCTTCGTGGCCTCGCGTGCCATGCCGTCGAACCAGATGGGTGCGTCCACGCCGTTGGAGACGAGGATATCCACCATCTCCTGTGCTCTCCCGACGGCAAAAACCGGGAGGATGACAAAACCGCCCTCGTCGAGCGTCTCCTTCACCGACTCAACGAAACGCTGCTCCAGAAGTTTTCTGGGCGGGTGATCCTCATCCGCATACGTGGACTCCATTATAAGGACGTCCGCCTCTATCCCCGTCAGGTCTGCGCCGTTGTGCAGCCGTGTCGCCTCTATCTTGAAGTCACCGGTGTAGAGGATCTTGCCCTCGGGCGTGTAGAGCTTCGTGAACGCGGATCCCGGGATATGGCCGGCGTCGTAGAACTCAAAGGACGTCTCCGACGTTACTGGGACCATCTCGTAGTAGTCATACGTCACTGTAAAGGATTCTGCCTCTTTAATGTCCTTCATGGCGTAAGGGGGCTCAATCTCCTTCCTTTTGGCCACCTTTATCATGTCCTTCCACAGCAGGAGTGAAAGATCCTTGGTGGGCGGGGTCATGAACACGTTTGCCTCTGACTCCTGGAAGTAGTGCGGAACGTATCCCGTGTGGTCCAGATGGGCGTGGGACACGATGATGCCGTCCACAAGCCCCTCAAAGGGCAGGGGAAACTCGGGTACGGTCTCCGTTATCTTCACACCGTAGTCGAGAAGCACCCTTGTCTTCGATGCCTCCACTAAAATTGCACTTCTACCGACTTCTCTGCCGGCTCCGTAAACGCCTATTCTCATTTGGTTCGCCTCCTGTAACGGTCGTATATGTCGATTATGATATTTCCGATGAGAAACGCCGCAACAAGCGCGATGAGCGTCTCAGACACGGAAGAACCTCCTGGCATTTTTCCAGGTATGCTCGATAACATTATCCACGGACGTCTTTTTAACGTCTGCTATGAATTCGGCGACCTGTCGGACCCACCACGGACGGGCCTCCCCTCCCCCGAAACGAACGGGCATGTCCGTTTCCAGCATCATAAGGTCCAAGGGAACGACGTCCACCACCGCCCTGTACGCATCGTAGTGAAGGACGGCAGGGCCAAAGGAGAAGTAAATGCCGTGGTCCACCGCGTTTATTACGTCGTCGATCGGCCCGGAGAACCAGTGGAGATCCGCGGTAACACCCGAATCGATGAGCGTCTCCACAACGGGCCGGTGAGCCCTGCGGGAATGGACTATCACGGGAAGGTCATACTCCTTTGCGAGGGCGAGCTGTTTTGAGAAGAAGAGCATCTGGCGATCCTTTTCCTCCCTGCTCCGGGCAAACTTGTAGTCGAGGCCGATTTCCCCGATGGCAACGACCTTCTCCTCGTTCAAAAGGCGCTCCACTTCTGCAAGCGACGATTCGGGCAGTTTCAACGCGTACTCGGGGTGGATTCCAACGGCGGCGTAGACGATGTCGTGCTTCTGGGCCAACGCGATGCACTTCCTCGCCGTGTCGATCTCCTCGGCGTTGGTGACGATCAGGCCCACTCCCCTTTCCCGTGATTCCCGAACCACCTCATCTGGATCAGCAACGGCGTAGAGGTGGTTGTGCACGTCAGACAGCATGTAATATCACCCAAGGTACTTCTCTACTCGAGAAGTAACGTACGCCGTGATCACCTTTACGCAGTTCGGACCGCAGTCCCGGATGATAACAACAAGGACTTGGCCATCTGTGCGCTTAGCTACCCTTCTGTTTCCCTGTGCGTCCTCTGACTCTGCATCAGGATTCTTGATGGCTGAAATGACCGATTCCTTGCGAATCCGCCTCTGTGCAAGACGTTCGAGAGCGTGAACCGTCCAAACAATCCGCATCATACCACCGCAACAGGCAGAACGGAGGACGGTTCAGTAATGAGCTTTCTGGCGTCAATATCACGTTTGCTGAAGTTCAGAATCTCTATGCCAACAACGCGGCCACTATCATCATAGTCCACGATTATTCCCTCTTCCAACTCCTCAGAACGGCTCACAGGAGCATCGCGCAGCCGAATATACACTGCATCAGCGTCTTTATCGTATCGAAGTTCCATGTAGATAACTACCACAAACTCAATAATAACGTTCACCCTGATGGTAACGTGGACATTCTTCTCACGACGATGGTAGGACTGGAGGAAACGGTGCTGAAGGAGGCGAAACAGCGCTTCGGACTGGAAGGGGAAAAGCTGAGAAACGGGAGGGTTGTCGTCAAGGGAGATCTGGAGGACGTCGCACGCCTGAACTACTCCGGAAGGACCTTCGAGCGTGTCATGATCGTGCTGGACGTGATTGACGGAATAGAAACGCTAGAAGACGTGTACGGGGCAGTAAAGGGCCAGGATTTTTCCGAATACTTCGGGCCGGAGGAGACGTTTGCGTGCCGTTCCGACCGCATGGGAGAGCATTCGTTCACATCACTGGATATAGAGAGGACTGCGGGGCAGGCGGTGGTGGACTATTTCCTGGAAGAAACGGGAAAGCGAATCAGGGCAAACCTGACGGAACCGGACGTCATCGTGCGTGCAGACCTCGACGGGGGACGTCCTCTACATATCCATAGA
This sequence comes from Candidatus Iainarchaeum sp., assembly GCA_030445695.1. Lineage (GTDB taxonomy): Archaea > Iainarchaeota > Iainarchaeia > JAADDC01 > JAADDC01 > SZUA-1452. Next base: position 11,815 of record JASUTF010000011.1, on the reverse strand, counting down.
CACAACGGGCTACGACGCGCTGCACAAGAGGGGCTACCGCGTTTACGATCATCCAGCCGCACTGAACGCTGCTCTCGCGTCTGCCATGCCCCTCGAATCGGGCTGGAGTGAGGATAAATCACTTCTCGATCCCTTTGCCGGCGGTGGGACCATACCCATTGAGGCGGCACTCTACGCACGGAGGATCCCCTGGTTTCGTTTTCGTTCGTTCCTCTTCGAGAAGAGCGGAATCGTCCCGAAGGACGTGACAGAGAGGGTGCGGGGGGATTTGCTGGCAGAAGTCACTGAAGGCAAGAAGATTAACGCGAAGGGAATAGAGAAGTTCGAGAAGCACGTGAAAGGGGCATGGAAGAATGCAAGGAGTGCAGGGGTGGCGGACACTGTTGTCTTTGAGAAGGGAGATGCCACAAGGTTGGGAGAATATGGGGACGTTGTCGTCACAAACCCGCCTTACGGGAACAGGATAGCGAACCCAAGGGTCGTCTACGATCTTTACCACGACTTCGCGGAGAGGGCCGCGGATGTCGGGATCCCAACAGTAACCACCATAACGAGCAGGTGGAAGTGGATGGAGGACGCGTTGCGAGAAGTGGGATACAGAATAGAAAAGAGCAAGTTCGTGCTGTATGGAAAGTTACACACGCACCTCATCCGTGTCGTGCTTGAATGATGCCCTCGGCCAGCTCCATTATTGCCTTGTAGGGGTCTTTCGCCTTTGTGACCCCGGAAGCAACGAGAACACCCTGTGCTCCCAGTTCCACCGCCCTTTTGACGTCCTCCGTTGTCTTGACACCGGCGCCCACGAGGACCGGCGCGTGGACCATCTCCACGGACTTCGTTATGACCTCGGGCCTTGCCTTTGACACGGATATGTCCGTTCCTATGAGTTCCGGCGGTTCCACTGCGACGGCGTTGGGCTGCAGGTCCGAAACGGCCCGGGCGATTATCTCATCTGCTGCACACGCGATTGTTTCAAGGCCGAGGTCCCGCGCACGGTGAACAACGTATTCCGCCCACGAGAAGTTTACCTGTCTCTCCGAGTGGTTTATTATCGTTCCATCGATGCCCCACTCCGCCAGCATCTCGAGGAGGACAGAGCCCGTGTGCGCCCCGGGCTGGTAGGCGTCCACATGCTGGGCAAAGACGGGAATGTCCACTGCCTCGCGCACCTTCACGAGATCCACGGCGTTGGGAGCAACGATAACGGAAACGCCCGTCTCTTTGTGAACACGCTCCGCTGCCCTCGCGATCACTACGGCCCGTTGGCCCATGGCTTGTGCATACGCCTTGAAGTTTATGACAACTGCTGGAAGGTCCATGTAGGTAAAACGGCAAAGCGATATTTTAATGTATCAGAAGGACGTTGTAATACCGTGGAGGTAACAGTGGTAGGCGATGTGAATCCGGACATCCTATACGAGGTAGAGGGCTTTCCCGTCCTTGACAGCCAAGAAATCGCGAAGGGCCTGCGTATAAAACTTGGGGGGTCTGCTGCGAACACGGCATACGCGCTGGCAAAGCTTGGTGCGAAGGTAAACTTCTACGGAGCGGTGGGAAAGGACTTTATGGGGGATTTCTGTGAGAAAGAACTGAAGAGGGCAGGAGTGAAGGCACGGCTCATGAGAGTGGACGCACCCACCGGCATCACGTCCGCCATAGAGTTCAAAGGCACGAGGACCATGTTCACGTATAGGGGATCGAACGAATTCTTGGACAGTACACCCATATCCCTGCGGGGCCAGTGGCTGCACGTATCCGGCTACTGGCACCTGACCAAACTGCGACCGGAGATAGGAAAACTGCTCAAAACTGCAAAGGAGATGGGCATGAGAACGTCCTTTGACGTGGGATCGTGGAACAGGGACTGGAGAGAGTCCAGATACATACTTGACGCCATAGAGAGGGGGCATCTCGACTTCATATTCCTGAACGAGCAGGAGATAACCGCGCTGACCGGAATGGAACTTGGAGACGCCATCGAAACGTTGAGAAAGCACACGACGATCGGCCTCCACATGGGGAGGAGGGGTGCAAAGATCATCACAAAGGATTCCGAAATCTACACGCCCGCCTGGGAAAAAATAGTGGTCAGATATACAACGGGTGCGGGGGATACGTGGAACGCGGGCTTTATCTGGGCACTACTGAAGACGGGGGACCTGCGGAGGGCCGCGAAACTCGCCATGGACATAGTGGAGTGGTATGTGCAGGAGGGGGAAATCGTCACCCCTTCAGGATTGTAGATTTCGCGTTGGAGATTCCCCTCCTGACCTCTAGGAAGTATGCCTGCAGTCCATCCTCTGTCTGCAGCTTCTCTGCCCATTCTCCCTGATCGTGAAGCCGGGCAAACGCTGCAATCAGATCCCTGCTCCTCTGGCTCTCTGGAATCTGTGCCTCTGCGTTTGCAGCACGCTGGTACTGTATGATCTTCGTGGCGAGGCGCTCGATCTCTATATCTATCCCTATGTTGTAGAAGCGCTTGTAGACCTCCGGCAGCACCTTTTCGACCCAGCCACGGTGGAAACGGCAGAACCCGGCGTTCTCGATCATGAGTTCTGCGTGGAACCGCTCCCACGACTTCTTCCCGAGTTCATACGGCTCCAGCCAGTCGGAACCGTAGTATGTCATGAACTTGCCGTGGAGCGGGAGCGGCACAAGGAAACCGGGAACCCAGTACTGTGGGGGCACGATCTCGCCCCCGGACGAGAACGGGATATATACGGCGAATTCCCTTGCCTCCGGCTTTATCTGGTCCGCGGCCCTCCTAATGCCACCGGAAAGCATGGGAAGATCCCCGCGGGCAATGGCCAGAAGGATCCTCTTCACCGCCTCCGCCTGCTTGTCCTCGTCCACCTCGAAGGGACGCATGCTCGTCTCAGGAACGCCCTCCAGAGTGATAATACCCCTTTCCCTGAGTTCCAGTACCCACGAAACGACGTTGCCCGCCTCTATTGCATCGAAGCCCAGTGCGTCTGCAAGGTGGACGATCTCGCGGACCTTTTCAAGATCAAATATGCCCATCTGTGCCCCGAGGGACGTTATCGGCTCGTAGTCCAGCTTTCTCTCATCCCATATCTTCTTGCAAACAGCGGCACATTTCTCGCCACAGGTCTTCGACTTCATGGTCCCTTCCTTGAACATCTGCCTCAAGCGCTCCACCGCAGGGGCAATCTTCTCCTCCCAGAGACGCTCGCGGTCCTTCTCACTCATGTAGATCATCTGCCAGTTGTAGGCGGGAAGCACCGTCTTCATGTGCGCCCAGTTCAGTATGGTGCCGCCGATGCCGTCCTTGGGGGAGAGGCGGTACTTTGTGGTGGCCTCCGTGATCGCCTGTATGAAGTCCTTTCCCGTCGCCTTTTCCACGATCTTCTTGAACTCGTCGGATTCTGAGAACGCGGGGTCTGCCTCCCCGCCAAAGACCACCGCATAAACGTTGTGTGCCCGCACCATAACTGAACCGGCACCGCCGCGCCCGAAGAAGTCAGGGGTGTTCATGACGGGATCCACGGAGACAAGTGCACCGTAATCAGTGTTTGCAGACGCCAGTCCCGCTATGACCGCCCTGAAGGGTGCACCGTTATACACGTCTCCCAATTCCTTTCTCAGGAACGCGTCGAAGGCAAACACGTTGCCGGCCAAGTCGTCGAACTCGCTCAGTTCAAATATCCTGAGCGTCGTGCCTGCTTTGTCGCCGTAGAGCACAACGATGGACGGTTTCTCGGCCCTGCCAACAATGGTAACGGCAGTATCGCCCGTCAGAGATATGTAGTGGCCGAGGTTTCCAGCGGAGGAGACGAAGAAGCCACCGGTCAGAGGTGAGCGGAAGGAAACCACGCCCCTGTTGCCGCCCTGCACGTCGGGATGTGCAAAGGGGCCTGCTGCGAAGACAAGGGCGTTCTTCGGGTCATAAACGTCCAGAGAATACGTCTCATACTCATCCTGGTGTATCTTCAGGCCCGCGTCAACCGCTCCAGAGGCGGACATGCGAAGTTCCTTGATCTTCTTCTTGTTCAGGTCTACTACGATCATGCTACTACAAGGCGTCGGTTCTTTAAATATCCTACGCCGTCTCTCTACGTGGACAGCATCAGGGCGTTTGTGGAGCGGGTCGTGGAAGAGACGGGGGCATATCCCGTTATCATATTCGGGTCGGCACTCCACGGCTCGGGCAGGAGCTTTCTGGCAGATATGACATACAAGAAGATCGTTGCGGCCGGGTACCCGGCGGAGCGCGTATCCACAGGGCAGATCTTCCGGGAGATCGCCGAAGAAAACGGAATGAGCATAGATGAGTTCATGAAACTCCAGATAGAAGACCCCCAGCGATTCTACACGCTGAACATATCGGTGGACACGAGGATCCATGAGATCATGGCAGAGAGAAGCGTGAACAACGTTCTGGTTATCGATTCGAACCTCGCGGCATACCACGCAGAGGGGCCGAACGCGTATGCACTCCTCGTATACTGCAGGCCGGAAGTCGTAGGCCAGCGCGTCTTTTCTGCAAGACGGGAGGGAGACGAACCGTACAACAGCCCCGAAGACGCCCTGAAAAGCATGATAGAGAGAACCAGGGCGGATATCGAGGTTTACAGAGCAATATCGGACATCGTGCAGGACAACTTCTGGAAGATGGTCTACCGCATCGCCGCAAAGGACCTCCAGAAGAATCTGAGCGACGTGCTCTCTGGAAAGATACCAGAATCACCCTTCTTCCACACCACCGTTGACAACAGCGGGGGCCCGGAACGGTCGTGGGAGCAGATTGAGAAGTGGATAGGCGCTCAGCGGTGAATTATTGTCCCGACACGCTCTCCCCGTATTGCCGCCGCCATCTTCCCCTGTTCAGAGGACGTAATGATGACCTCTTCCAGCCAGGGAGACGTTTTGACAAGGGCAAGCATTGTCTCCACTTTGGAAAGCATACCGCCGGTCACGTCGGGGCCCTCCGGATCGCCAAAGGCACCCCGGACCTCGTCGAAGTTATCAGGAGTTATTTCCGGTATCCTTTCAGCGTTCTCATGCTTGAGGGGGTCCGCCGTGTAAACGCCGTCCACACTGGTTACCAGCACTATGCGCTTCGGCTTGAAGACGGGGTTGAGGGTGAAGAAGATACGCTCCGTAGAGTAAATGGCTGCACCGAGATCACCATCCGCCACCGCGTCGCCATAAGTAACCGGCAGGTATTTCCCGGTCCGCAGCACCTCCGTCAGGGCACCGAGGCAGAGACGGGAAGGATGGTCGTTTCTGGAGTACACTATTGCCGATGGCGGAAAAGAAATGGCAGGGATGCCAAGAGAAACGAGCTCGTTAACGACGATCTGGTTCAGCTCGGCGGCCACGGTGTGTACCTTCGCGGCGTAGAGGGCAGGGTTCGTCCTCTTGAGATCTGCGTACTCCACGGCGGCCCAGTGGCCGAAGGAGCCACTTCCGTGACCGAGCAGGATACTGTACTCGTCAAGGAGGGGCCGCAACTCCCTGCCCAGACGACGGATGATGCCCACTTTCGGCTCCTTAACACCGGACTTGTTGGTTATGACGGCTCCTCCCCACTTGACGAAGATGACGTCCCGCACCACGATGGAAAACGCGGGGGAACGTTTATATTGTGTTTTACGGCGGTTCGGCAATCAACGGTAACCATTTATATACAGGGCTGACGTTTTCTATCCGTGGCGAGAGGCAGCAGGCAGGGTGAAGTGATCTACTACATCACGAGAAACACGGAGAACCTGCGGGAAAAACTGAACCGGATCGGCCTGCCCGGAGAGCAGATTGAGCAGATCTGGGAGGAAGAGGACGTCCCGGACGTCTATTTTGTAGACGGGACGCTGGTGGTTGACCTGAACTTCATGGACCAGAGCACGCTCATCGCGGTCAAGAAAAACGTGGTGGCAGTAGTCGCAGAGGAGGATACGGACCTGCTGCGGTGGATACGTAACAGTATAAAAAAGAAGAGAAAGTTCCTGCAGAACCCAGGCGCGTTCGTCTACAGGGCCATCAAGAAGCAGCTGGACATTATCCACGACCACGTTTCGGAAATACACAAGATCGTCACACGGGTAGAAAAGGACATGTCGCGCAACCTGCGGTCGGAAAACACGGAGCACGTCCTCCACGTATACGACGTCCTCCTTGAGCTCCACGACGTGCGGCGGGAGCTCGCCTACTTCTGGAAAGTGATTATGAAATTGAAGCGCTGGCCTCTCCTGAAACCGGAGGAAATAGAGGACATCAAGGGGGACGTTCAAGAGGTCCTGTCCTTCGTGGGCCTGACCATCAAATCAGCCAACTCCATTCTCGATCTGCACGACCGGGCACTCTCCATGGAACTGAACCTGCTCATTAAGCGGTTAACGGCCATTTCCATAATTCTCGCGGTCATAACCATCGTCACGGGCATATATGGCATGAACTTTAGATACTTGCCCCTTGCAGAGCACCCCTACGGGTTCTGGATCATAAACGGGTTCATGGTACTCCTCTACTTTGGGATGTGGTGGTGGTTCAAGAAGATAGGGTGGATGTGATGGTTCCGAGAATCTTTGGCAGGGGGAAGGAGCCGGAAAAGAAGGTGGAGAAGGAAAAGATGGACCCGCGGATCGCCAAGATCACCGGCAGGGATGTGGGAATCTCCGAAAAGAAAGCGTTGCTTGACAGAATATTCAGGGAGGAGCCGGAACTCTTGACGAACCCCCGGGTTCTCGGGGCCGTGACATCGGAGAAAGACCTTGTCAGGCACGTTATCCTCCAGGAATACCACGTAAAAATGGATGATATAAGTTATGGGAAACTAAAGGAGGCCTTGAAGAGGGCGTTCCTCCAGAACCCTGACGACGCGCTGGACCTGCTCATAGACATAGCGAGAACAAATCTGAAGCGAAGAGAGAGCATAGAGAGAACGCTGGACGTATTTTCCGACGTATTCAGGGCGGCAACGGCAAATATAACACCGGAGAGAGCCAGAAAGTTTGCACAGGCGTATGGACTGTTACGAAAACGTATTGATGCCTACACAGGAACAAACAAGGAGTTCGTGAAGCGACTCCTGGTCATGCTGGGGCAGGACCTGTCAAACGTGCTACTCGCGGCGGCAAAACACCACGCAGACCTCGCAAAGAACGCCGAGACGGAAGAAGAGTTTAGGAAACACTACAACACATACCACGGGCTCGCAAAGGAGGCGCTCTTCGTCCTCCAGAAGACCATGAAACACGCGGATCGGGATCTCGTACGCCAGTATCACGGCACGGAGGACCGGTTCGTAATGGGCGTAAGAAAGGTGCTAAAAAACCTGTGGCACGACGTGGAACTGAGCGTAGATGACCAAACGAGCAAAAAGATTCTCGAGCGCGTTAATATAGCAACAAAGGCCATTAACAGGGGCATCCAGAACGGGATACTGGACGAAAAGAGTGCTGCACAGGTTCTTACGGAACTGGCAGCAAACTATGGGCCCGCCGCGGAAAATGGGCTTTTGATCATCCTCAGGAACACGAAAGATCCAAATCTGAGAGAAAAACTGGTCCAGAGCTACCTGAAAGAGCTGGAGAAACACCTCAGGGGCTTTACGTACGCCCGGCACGCGAGCCGGTTTGCGGGTAGAATTAAAAAAGAGTTAAAAGATCCGGAACTCGCCCTGTTTGTCAAGAATATTGCAGAAAAAAGAGTGAAAATGCATAGGTAGTGGTAGCGCCCGAGCCGGGATTTGAACCCGGGTCGCGGGCTCGACAGGCCCGCATGCTAACCTGGCTACACCACTCGGGCACCGGCCCAACAGGGCAAAAGGAGCAATAATACGATCTTGACGTTGATTTTAAAAGGGTTTCAGAAGGGTGAGAACGAATAAATATCACTGCCTTCTTTTTCTGCATATGGAAGATCTCTTTCCCTTGGAACACAAACAGCTCAGAAAGATCCACGAACTAATCGAGAAACACAGAATGCCAGACGGGAAAATCAACGAGGAGACATCCTTCGAGGAGTTCGACAGGATCTTCGGCAAATACGGTGGGGAGTACTGGACAAATGCTCATGAGAGAACAAGTAAAAAGGTCCTTATACCCGTGGCAGCACCGGGATTTCTGGAGGCAAACACAGCAGATGCCCAGATATACGCTCCGCCAGGGAAGGTAAAGGAGGTTGAAGAAGAAGTAAAAAAGCTTGTAGAAAGCGGTGAAACAAAGGCACGCAGGGTCGCAGTAGGGGAGGGGAACGCCCTCCAGTATATACCATATCAGAGAAAAGTCATAGAAGCGTTTGTGAAGGCACACAACGACCTGATAGAATCGTTTGGAGACAGGTTACTTCTGTTTGCCCTTCGCGGCGGCATGGCTGCCAGAAACGCAGCCACGATCCCTGTGAAGGTTCGGGAAAAGGAGCGGTCTTTTGGAGGGCACTGGGACAAACCGAAAATCCGTACGTACCTGGGCACGATACCGGACGTTGATCCCTTCGTCGTAATAAAGGATCCCAAACCGGGTGAATTTGACAAGGCAATAAAGATCTTGTACAGGCGACTATGGGAAGCGGGAATCCCCTCGGCACTCTGGGACATTCGCGAAGATACAGTCGTCGCAGACAAAGATATAAGCGCATTTGCACACTCTTTACACTCCCTCAAACCCCTCATGATATTCAAGGGCCAAGAATTCCTCCGGAAAATATCAAAAAACCGCCGTTTCAGAGTACTGAAAGCGGAAGAAATGATGCGATACTGGGATAAAATCGATGAACTCGACCGGAGATGGTTTGTTAAGATGTTGAGGCCCTCGCTGAAAATGATCGGAATTCTGGCACTGGCAGATGAAGAAAAAGCAAAAAAAGTGCTGAATTATATACGTAGGTTCTTGGAAGACAGGTTCCGAGTGGAAAGATCCACACGAACAGGAAGAAAGATTTTCCATACCGTTCAAGAAACCGTGAAAATCCCCATCCGGTGGAGAGATCTGGATCCTGAGAAACGGATAGAGCTGCAAAAAAGGATCATGCACGACGCAGACCTGAAACGCATAAACGAACTGGTCAAACACCCGAAAAAACTATACCGCGCGATACTGTTTGCAACTGCAAACGATCCAGAAGCGAAGGAGGTCTACCACGTCCTGAAGACCGCCCTCACCCTTGCCAAAGTCCCTCCAGAGCTCAAGAAGAGGGTGCTGGCGGGCTTTGCTATTGGCGCTATCCGTGGCAGGGAGGAAGTTGGAAAATACCTGCAAGAAGGAATGGGTATGAGAGATGCGCCAGAAATGGGGTTCGCGAACATACCAAAGAATATCAAGATCATAAAAAATCGAAACGATCGATCAAAAGGGCAGGCCCCACTGCTTGGATTCTAATATAAGCCACCCGAGGATTGTGGCGACAACCGCCTCCGCATACATGCCGACGCCCACGAGGGTCCCCACCGCCGCCACGTACCATATAGTGGCCGCAGTCGTCAGGCCCAGGATTCGTTCCTTCTCCTTGACGCGGAGGATCGTGCCGGCACCGAGAAAACCGACGCCGGTAACGATGTTGGACGCGACGCGGGAGGGATCGCTCCCGGGAAAGCCGTAGATGGAGACCACTGTGAAGAGGGCAGCACCTGTTCCCACGAGCAGCATCGTCCGGAGGCCTGCCGGCTTGCCCCTCCTCTCCCTGTCAAGGCCCAGGAAGAAGGAAAGGAACGCCGCGAATACAATCCTGAATATCGCCTCCATCATCGTGATCACCAAGAAGCAAAAAACGAGTGGGCGGCAGCGTCGGGCCCTTCCCAGGTCCGAGGGGACCCAGTACAAGGCCCATCGCTGGCGGGCTTAACTTCCGGGTTCGAAATGAGACCGGGTGTTTCCCCGCCGCTATGGCCGCCGACCCGTTACATCTATCGCATAAAAAGGGTTAAAAAACTATCAGCGACGCTGCACAAAGTCCTGGATGAGATCGCGAACGGCCTTTATCGCCTCGACGATTTCATCCTCCTTCCTGACGCCCGCACATATGAGCTCGCCGTTCTTGAAGAGGAGTACTGTGGCCTTGGGGTTCTTGACTCGGATAATGGCACCGGGGAACTGCTCCGGCTCGTATTCCACGTTGTCCAACGTTGCTGCCAGTGAATAGAGATCCACAGTGACGTCAAGGGATGCAGAAGCAACAATGTTCTCGATTCTGAAGGGGACCTTGTCAGGATCGGGGAGCTTCAGGTGCGGCTGCGCCTCCTTCAGTATCTCAACGGTCCTCCTGATCGCCTCGCGTATCTGCTTTTCGTCCTTGTTCCCCGTGCATATGAGCTTCCCGTTCTTGAAGACCAGTAGAGACGATTTGGGCTCGTCTATCTTCAGAATGGCACCGGGGAACTGCTCCGGCTCGTATTCCACGTTGTCCACCGTCAAAGCCAGTGAGAAAAGGTCGATGTCGACGTCCAGGGACGCAGAAGCAACGATGTTCTCAACGTTGTATTTGATGCCGTCTTTCTCGGGCATGAACCTCGAATAAATTTAAATACCCGTCAGGTTTAAAAAGGGGGATCAGAGCTTCACCAGTGCAGTGGCAGAACCACCACCGTGCCAGCTCATTCTCGGCCGGACGCGGAGCACCCAGACCTTTTCGGTGATATCGTCCATGAGAACGGCAAGGCCGCGGGTGTGCGGCAGCGTTGCAAGGTGCTTGTCCAGCGATTCGCCTGCATACGTTGGCTTAACCGCCGAGAGTGCCTGGATGTCCAGGTAGCTGGTAACCCTGTGACCGATGATTATGTCCGCCTGCGTGATTGCATCGTCGCTCATACGGTCGACACGCTGCGTTGCCAGAACCAGAGAGAGGCCCGGCTGACGTCCAACGCGTATCCAGTCAGACAGGACGTCCTTTGCCAGCGATTTCCTGTCCTTGGGCATGAAAAGGTGTGCCTCGTCGATGATCATCCATACGAGGGGCATCTCGGACGTGGGGCGGCCCGTCTTCATCTCCTGTATCTCCTCCACCTTGCGGTACTTCATACGTTCTTCGAATATGCGCTTCCCGATGACCGCGACCACGATCTCGCGTATGGACTGCCCTCCGAGGGCTGACTTGAACGTGGAAACGTCTATGATGTTCACGGATCCCGCCTTCGCGTATTCTGTTATCTTCGGTGCATCCTTGTCGAAGAGGCCCCAGTCCTTGGCCGCTGCAAGACGCATGGAAACGGACCGCTTCACATGGGGCGACGCGTCCATCTCCTGAACGATCCGGATAAGATCGTCAAGATCGTATTCACCGATCTTCTCCTCCGCCTCAACAACGGCACCTGCCAGAAGAGATCCCGCCTCAGAGTCGAGGTCCAGATCAAAGAGCCCCAGCCAGCCCTCCACGCCTAGTTCCGACGGCTTTATGGCAAAGTATCCGTCCACGGGGATTTCGTGCTCCAAATAGAAGGGTAGGGCCGCCTTCGGAACGAGAACGTTCACGTCAAAGCCCTTCGGCTCCAGTCCCCATTTCTGAAGGAGGTCTGCCTGCTCCTTGTTGGGCACCTTCATGGTCCAGAAGATCCCCACGGTGTCGATGACGATAACCGCCGTCCTGCTCTTCACGGAGTAGGGGAGAGACGCGAGCTCCTCCACCAGAACGCCGAGCGTGTAGGACTTTCCATAGCCACGTTTCCCGAGAACCAGTATCACGTGGGAAGTGGCAAGGTCGATGAGCACCTTCCTTCCAAGAACAGGGCTCTCACCCTTGCTCAGAACGACGCGGCCGAGGAAGCCCGTCCCCCGCGTGCCGAACTCCTGTACAACGGACGGCTTCCTGCCGACAATCACCATATCGCTGGAAACGAAGTTGAAGTCCTCCACGGATAGAATAA
>JASUTF010000010.1 GCA_030445695.1 Candidatus Iainarchaeum sp. | reverse complement strand
ACGAACTGGCACACAGCGTGAAGCCCTTTGACCCGGAGACCGTGGCAGAAATCACAGGTGTACCGGCGGAGAAGATTGAAGAGATGGGTGAGGCCGTTTACTCCGCCGAAAGAATAGGTGTGATGCACGGCATGAAATACACGCAAACGTATCACGGCACGGACGCCGTAAAGGCGTTGACCGCCATAGCACTGCTGAAGAACGGGAAGATCGTGACAGGGAGGGGGAAGATCAACATACAGGGAGCGGGAGACATGGGCATCGCCCCGAGATACGGGCTAACGCTCACAGAGTTCCTAACGACAGAGCCCGTGGAATTCTTCTTCAACAGCATATTCAACCCCGCACGTTCTATGCCACACCTGACGCTGGTCTGGAAGAACCTACGAAGAGCGTTTGTGGTCCACGCAACGCCGTTCTTCAACGACACCACGGAGTTCGCAGACGTCGTCCTTCCAACACCCCTGCTCTACGAAAGGGAAGGAACGGTGACGATAGGAGAGCGCCGTGTCCGTTACGTCAGGCGAGTCGTGCCCCCGCCGAGGAACGCCAGGCAAGAGTGGGAGTTTTTCACAGAGTTGGCCAGCATGATGGGCGAGGACTGGGGATACAGAAGTGCAAAGGATGTGTTCTATGAGATTACAACAAGGGTTGACGGGTTCCTGCACATAGACCCGGAGACCGTGTATTCGGGCGAGGACGTCTTTGCCGAGAAGGGCATTCGCAAGAGGCGGTTCTACCCGCTGAACCCAAGGATCATAGAGCACCCCGGCTACCCCTACACACTCTTCACCGCCAGGAGGATGCCGCACTTCAACACGGGCGATCTCACAACAACGTCAGAGACGCTGAGGAACATGTTCCCGCAGAACGTGCTGTGGATGAACCCGAGGGACATGGAGCGCGAGGGAATCAAGGACGGCGATGCAGTCCGCGTCGAGTCACCCGTCGGATCACTGGAGATGACCGTTCAGAAGTCAGAGACCCTGCCGGAGGGCTCCGTCGCCACGACGTTCCACTTCCACGACGTCCCCATCAACGTGCTAACGCCTCTGGACCTGGACCCGGACACGAAGATTCCGTCCTATAAGACGGTGCCCGTGCGTATAGTCAAGATATAAAAACCACCTTTCCCCTTCTTCTATGGAGGGCGATGCCGTACCAATCCGCATAACGCTCCGGGCTTATTCTCTCATCGCCCCAGTTGTTGGAGGTGTAAAACGTGTTAAGCATTGAAGACATACGGCAGAGGAAAGAGGAGGTCATAGAGGTCCTGAAGAAAAGGTATCTGGAAGAGCTTATCCCCACGGTGGAGGAGATCGGGCGTCTGGACGTGGAGTGGAGGTCCCTTCTCAAGGAGCTCAACGCACTCAGAGCGGAGAGGAATAAAATATCCAGAGAGATCGGCCGGCTTTACCGCGAAGGGAAAAGGGAAGAGGCGGAGAAGCTGAAAGAAAGGGCGAAGGAACTTGACAGCGAGATCGAGGCAATGGAGAAGAAGGAGGCAGAACTGAAGCGGCTGATTGACGAGAACCTCAGATACCTGCCGAACTTCCTGCACCCTGAGGTTATCATCGGTCCGGACGACTCCTATAACAAGCCCATCAAGTTCTGGGGCAGGCCGAAGGTATGGATAAACTACAAGGACCAGTTCAGGGAGGAGACGGACGGATACGAAGTGGAACACGAGATCATTGAATGGGAGCCGCCCCACCACTACGATCTAATCGAGATGCTGGACGTTGCAGACACCGAACGGGCAGGGAAGACGTCGGGAAGCCGCTTCTACTACGAGAAGAAAGCCCTCGTATTTTTGGACCTTGCACTGGCAAGATGGGCGTTGGAGGAGCTCATGAAGAAGGGCTTCGAACCGCTGATACCGCCGTACATGATGCGGCGCCGCGTCGAGGAGGCGGCCACATACTTCACGGACTTCGAGGACGTCATATACAAGATAGAGGGGGAGGATCTCTACCTCATCCCCACGGCAGAGCACGCCATACTGGGATACCACATGGACGAGATCTTCGAGGTCGGAGAGCTCCCCAAGAGATACGCGGGCTGGTCACCCTGCTTCAGGAAGGAGGCAGGGGCACACGGCAAGGACACCAAGGGCATCTTCCGCGTCCACCAGTTCCACAAGGTTGAACAGTTCTCCTACGTATACCCGGAGGACTCGTGGAAGGAGTTCGATTTCCTGCAGAGCAACGCCGAGGAACTCCTCCAGAAACTGGAGATACCCTACAGGGTCGTTGAAATATCTTCGGGAGATCTGGGCATGGTGGCGGCACGAAAACACGACATAGAGGCGTGGTATCCGGGCCAGGGACGATACAGAGAAGTGGTCTCCTGCTCGAACTGCCTTGCCTGGCAGGCGAGGAGGGCCAACATCCGCTACCGCAAGAAGGACGGGACCACGGATTACGTCCACACGCTAAACAGCACGGCACTGGCGGCACAGCGCGTGATGCTGGCCATACTTGAGAACCACTACGACCCGGAGAACGAAGTCGTGAGGATCCCCAAGGTCCTGCACCCATACATGCCCAAGGAGTTCCACGAAATCCCCGTGGTTAGGAAAAAGAAGTAGCGGGTTTGACCCGCTAACCCTGTCCCTTTTATTCTTCCATGCCCTTCTACCACCATGTTCTTCGTGTTCGAAGGTATCGACGGGTCCGGAAAGGGGACGCAGGCACGTCTGCTGGCGGACCATCTCATAAAAAAGGGCAGGAGAGTCGTTCTGACCGAGGAACCGACCAAGGAACTCTTCACCGGCTACTTTACACGCATACTTCTTCGCTCAAAGGATACCCCGGATCCAAAGACCGTTGCACTGATGATGGCAGCAGACAGGAACGAACACGTGAAAAAGGTCATAGAGCCGGCGCTTAGGGCGGGGGAGATCGTAATTTCTGAGCGATACTTCTGGTCCTCCTTCGTCTACCAGGTGCTGCAGGGCGTGGAGGAAGGGTTCGTCCACTACATCAACAGGGATTTCCCCAGACCGGACATAACTATCCTCGTGGACGTTCCCGCCGAGGTTGCACTGGAACGCGTAACGGCAAGGGCGCACGGCAACGACGGGCTTATCCAGCAGTTCGAGCGGCTTGAATTCCTGCGGCAGGTGAGAGAGAAGTATCTGGAACTTGCAGAAAAGGAGGGATTCATTATCATCGACGGCAGGGGCGACCCGGAAGAGGTTCACAGGAAGGTGCTGGAAAAAATAAGGGACTACGGCCTGTAGCAGCGGAAGTCCTCGTCGATGGACACTCGCTTTGCCGTAACAAAGGCGTTCGTCTCCTCCAGAACGAGTGTAGTCCACTTCAGTCCACCGTAAGGCCGTATGGTGATGGGGAACTTCTCCACAGACACGTTCTCCTCAAGGGGGAACACCGAGTCAGGACAGCGGAACTCGGAGATTATCGTTCTTAAAAACTCAGGGTTGCCCGAGTCCTTGCCCGCAAACACGATGTAGGGAACGTCCTCAAACAGCGAAGCGGGCTGGAACTCCGACGCGCTGGAGAGCACAGTGGGTGAGTTCGTATCCATAGAGACCACCGTCAGGTAGCCCCCGCTCACAAGGAACATTCTGTTGTTCTCACAGAGGGGGAAAGAAGCCGCGGGAAGATTCACCTCATAGAGCACGTTAGAACCGCTCCTGCCAAAGACGAGCCGCCCCTTCGCATTCAAGCCGACAAACTGGCGATCACAAACATCCGTGACAACAACTGCCGGCGTGGAACGGTATTCCACCGCGGAAACGCCCTTTGCAGACGGCGTGATGAGCACGGGGTTCCTAGAAACGAGAGCAAAAACAGATCCGTCACGCAGAACATACATGGGCGAGACCTCACAGGAGCGGCAGAAGTATGCCTTGACAACGGGGTCAAACACGTTCTTCTCTATGGATATCCAAGCAACACCCCTCAGCCCGTCCGACCGTTCTGTATACGCCAGTGCATACGGCCCCTCGACAAACCTGGCGGGGTGGAGCGGTCTGAACCTCCAGCTCGATTCCCCCGCAAACACCGCACTCATACTCCTGCCATCATAACGCACGAGTTCCACACGGTTCCCTTCAACGAAAATAAGATATATAACATCCTCCAGCAGCATGGCAGAGGCCGGCGCTGGCTCAAAAACGTATGCGTCGAGCACCTCACCATTTTCGGACGTCTTTACGAGCATGCCCCTGTTGTCATCCACATCCACGAGGAACACGTAGCTCTTACCGAGCACCCCACCGTCCGTGTAGGTGCCGGAAACATTGACGAGGTACTGGCTGTAGTTGGGCATCTTCGGGTTCCAGTCGAGCTTATTTAACAGGAAAATGCCGGCAGAGACATATATCAGGGCAATAAGGACGTAAAGTATGCCGCGATCCAGCCCCTTCTTCTCCTCAGCCATGTAGCAAAATACAATCAGACATTTAAATGCTGGTACTATTTTACTTCCATGCATCGGCAGATACTGATTGGAGGAGAGGCAGGCCAGGGCATCGCCAAGGCCGCTGAAATTCTCGGAAAAGCGTTCGTACGCGAAGGATTCTACGTTTTCAACTACAGGGACTACCCGTCCCTCATACGCGGCGGGCACAACTTCAATGTCCTGGCAATCTCCGACGAGCCCATCATGTCCCACGAGTTTGAGGGGCACGACGTTGTAATCGCCCTGAACGACGACACCATTGTTAAACACGCCGCGGAGATGAAGGACGACACAGTTATCCTCGCTCCAAATCGCGTGAACGCAGAGAACAAAATAACGGTGGATACGGAGGCCATAATCCGTGAGTTGAACGTACCCCGCATCATGGAGAACACAATACTCATTGCGGCGGCGTGGAAGCACTTTGGCATGCCCTTCGAGTCGCTGGAGAAGACCATAAGAGAAGAATTGAAGGGTAACGAGGCAGCGGTCGAAGCGGCAAGGCGGGGATATAATGCTGTGGACTCATCTCAGCCCATTGGCGAGCGGCCGGAGAAGAAGCCCAGATACTTCATTTCAGGCAGCCAGGCCGTCGCTCTTGGTGCAATAGCAGCAGGCATCGACCTTTACATTGCGTACCCCATGACGCCCGCAACGCCCGTGCTCCACTACCTTGCCGCGCTGCAGACGAAGTACGACTATCAGGTCATACAACTGGAAAACGAGATTGCGGTGGCAAACGCCGCTCTGGGTGCATCCTATGCCGGCGCCATGACCATGGTGGGAACGTCTGGCGGCGGGTTTGCCCTCATGGGCGAGGCCATGAGCATGCAGGGCATGAGTGAGATCCCGCTCGTGGCGTATCTGGCCATGCGCAACGCACCGTCAACGGGCATTCCCACATACACGGGCCAGGGCGACCTGAAGATGGCCGTCAACATCGGTCACGGAGAGTACCCGAAGGTCGTGGTCGCCCCGGGAGACCCAAGGGAGGCCTTTGAGAGGACGATAGAAGCGTTTTACCTTGCCTACAAGTACCGCGTGCTTTCCATCATCGTTTCAGACAAGCACCTGGCAGAATCCACATACACCATCGAGGATTTCTCACCCCGCGTGAAACCCAGTAGGAACATTGTTGAAACCGTCCCGCCCGACTACAAGAGTTATGAAATCACGGAAACGGGCGTCTCCCCGCGTGCAGTTCCTGGCCAGGCAGACGTGCCGGTGCGTGCAACGTCCTACGAGCACGATGAATACGGATATACGAGGGAGGAGGGCGAGTGGGCCATAAAGATGAACGACAAACGCTTCAGGAAGGTGAAGTATATCGCGGAAGAGATTGCGAAGCTCGAGCCGGTCAGCGTCTACGGCGAAGGGAACAACGTTATCGTTTCATGGGGAAGCACCAAGGGGGCAATACTCGACGCAATCCGTCGCCTGAACGGCTGGAAGTTCGTGCAGGTATCATACATCGAGCCGTTCCCAGTGGAGCAGTTCAAGGAAGCCATAAAGGGTGCTGACAGGATTGTTCTCGTGGAGAACGACGTTACTGGACTGCTGGGACAGATAATCGCCGAGAAGACCGGGATAATGATTGATGAAAAGGTCCTTCGCTACGACGCGAGGCCTCTCACCCCCGAATACATCATAAGGAGGTTGTGAAAATGTGCGCCATGACTCCAAACGATCTGAACACGCCCGCACCCATCACCTGGTGCCCAGGATGTGGTAACTTTGGCATACTGACCGCTTCCAAGATGGCCATTGCCGAACTGGTCAACGAAGGATTTGCAGAGCACAAGGACTTTGTCATAACGGCGGACATCGGCTGTGGCGCAAAGATATACGACTACATTAATGTAAACGGCTTCTACGGCCTGCACGGACGAACAATACCTCCAGCGGTGGGCATAAAACTGGCGAACCCGGAGTTAAAGGTCATCGCCTATGGTGGAGACGGCGGTCTTGTCAACGAGGGGATATCGCATCTGCTCCACGCCGCGAGGTACAATTCCGACATCACTGTAGTCCTCCACAACAACCAGGTCTTCGCCCTGACGACAGGGCAGGCAACGGGGACCACGGAGCGTGGCTTCAAGGGTAAGAGCACACCCCTAGGGACCTTTGAGCAGCCGCTGAACCCGATAGTGCTAACACTCATGGCCGGTGCAACCTTCGTTGCAAGGGAGTTTGCCTACGACGTGGCACACCTCAAGGAAACGCTCAAGGCAGCCATAAAGCACAGGGGGTTCTCCCTTGTCGAGGTGCTCCAGCCCTGTGTATCCTTCCACGACACTACCCAGTACTTCCGCGAGCACACATACCGCCTGGAGGACGAGGGCCACGACGTGCATAACTTTGACGCGGCGGTGAAGAGGGCACTGGAGTGGAACTACGACCTTGACCCCAACGCCAGGGTTCCAGTAGGTATCTTCTACGTAGATGACAGCAAGATGCCCTACGAGGATGGCTGGCCCTCCGTCCGCAAGGGCCCGTTCTGGAAGAGAGAAAGAAACAGGGACTGGAGAGAAATCGTTTCCATGTACAGGGTGGAATAAATGCCCACCCTCATCCTTCTTCGCCACGGGCTGAGCATCTGGAACAAAGAGAACATATTCACCGGCTGGACAGACGTCCCACTGGCCCCTGAAGGGGAGGAAGAGGCAAGGCAAGCAGGAGAGAAAATGAAAGAAGCGGGGCTAAAGCCGGACATCTGGTTCACGTCGTATTTAGAAAGGGCAATCATGACAGGTATTCTTGCGCTGAAGGAGATGGGACGCCTCTGGATACCCTGTGAGAAGCACTGGCGGCTGAACGAAAGACACTACGGGGCACTGCAGGGGAGAAACAAGGACGAAGTGAGAAAAGAGGTGGGTGAAGAGCAGTTCTGGGCTTGGAGACGCGGTTACGATACTCCGCCACCACCCCTGGACTGGAACGATCCAAGGCACCCAAGATTCGACGAGAGGTATAAGAACGTGCCAGAACACCTCCTGCCGGCGACAGAATCGCTGAAGGATACAATAGAACGCGTCCTACCCTACTGGAAAGAGAGGATCATACCGGAGTTAAAGGCAGGGAAGACGGTGCTCGTGGCGGCGCACGGAAACACGCTCCGCGGAATAATCATGGAACTCGATGGGCTCGCACCCGACGAGGTACGTCAGTTGGAGGTCCCGGTTGGTCTGCCCATCGTCTACGAGTTCGACGAGAACATGAAAATAAAAGAGAAATACGCGCTGGAGTGATCACTTGTACTCCAGTATCCTCCACTTCTGATACAGATATCTTAACTTGTACGCGTATGTCAGCGAGACGAAGACCACCAGGACAAACATGGCATCCACTGCATCACCTGAAATCATGCCGTACTGGACAGCAATGGTGTACGTGGCCCAGAGCATCACCATGCCCGGAGTATACCCCCTCTCTGACGCGAAGAAGTCCATGAGCCCTCCGCCGGGCCGCATCACCAGATAATAAATCAGGAATATGCCAAAGGCCAGCGGGATCAGCCATGGGTTAACCGCAAGGGCAAAAACCGATGGACGACGCTGTTCCCGCACCTGCCACGAAGCGTCTCAGGATTATCCAGACGAACACAGAGAATATGTGGCCGAATACGGCAATCACACCGTACCATGGCCCCCAGAAGTATGCTGGAATAAATGCCTTTAGTGCGTCGAGTGCGGCGGCAGCGACCCATACCCAGAGGCGGCCAGTGGCATAGTACGCGTTCGTCGCGCCTATATTCCTGTCGCCAAAGTTCGCAATGTCCTTACCGTGCAGCCGGGCAAGGACATATGCAAAGGGAATTGATCCCAAAATGTATGAAACCACAGCAAGCACGGGGTCAATCATCTCAGCACCTCCAGGATCTTCGTTAATGAGAGTTCGAACGCCACGACGGGCATTTCTATCCCGAACGACTCCAGGACTTCAGGATGAACTTCTCCAATATGGCCGAGGACTTTGTTCTTTGAAACGACCTCCGCAGAACGCCCCTGAATGTACCACGGATAGTCGTTGGCACGCAACTCATATGCCACGCCGAGGTTGTCCAGCAGGAACTCGAGAACCTGGCGGACATCCGTATACGTCACTGACGAGTCGGCAAGTGCATAAGCCACGTGCTGCTCCGTTCTGACGCCGGTATCCCTTTTCTCGTCTGCGACGACAACGTCACCCACTTCAAATACCTTCTGCGGATACGGCTCCGTGGTATTGGCTGAAAGGAAGTCCATGACCGTTGGGAGAATCGCCGGGCGGACAAAGGAGAACGTTTCAGTTACCGGGTTCTCAAGCTCCACAACAGGACTGTGTTTCGCCCTCTCTATGACAGAACGGGAGGTGAGGATGAATGTGGCAATCTCTTGTGCCCCTGTTCCGATGAGCAGCTCCTTTACCGCGTCCTCCAGCTTCGCGTACTCGGAGGCGCCACCTTTGGTCATGAAGTTCGGCAGTTTCGGCTCCACGCGGTTGTAACTGTGTGCGATGAGGATGTCCTCTATTACGTCGCGCTGGTGCATAATGTCTGCCCTGTATGTGGGGTACCGGACGGTCCACTCGTCGCCGGAAACGCGAACCACGTCGTATCTGGCACGCTCCAGCAAGTCCCTAAACTCGGAGTCGCTGAACCGCAGGCCAGATATCTTCTCTGCATATGACTTGTTTACCTTGAACGTCTTCGGGGACAGATCGGGCGTCACCACGGTCCTATCTGGATAAACGACCCTGACCGCCTCGATTCTGCCGCCACGCTCCACGAGGGCAGCAACGATAACGTTCAGGGCAATCATAACCGCCTTCTCGTCAGGACCCGTCACGTCAATAAAGATGTTCCTCGTGTCCGGCCCTATGTTGCCGATGTCGTTGGAGTTTATGATGGGTGGAAAAGAGATCACTTTACCCCTGCTGTCAAGGAGGATGGGATACCTATCAAGTCCTTCCAGTATGTATGCGTACTCCCTGCCTTTTTCGTGGTGCTCGAGAATCTCTGCGAGTGTCATCTCCCTGTTCTCCCAGAGGGGAACGAAAGAAACATCCTCGGGCCGTGCAGACGTGTAAATGGCGGGGAACGTGATGAGGTCGGCGTTGTGCGTTCCTATTGCCACCTTCCTCCTTTTCCTGCCGTATGTGAGCATCACCTTGTCCTGAAGTTGTATCAACTGCTCATATCCCGCCTCGCCAAGGTTCACGTCATGAACGACGGCAGAGGCGATGTAGGGACGAATCTTCTGAACGGAGGGGTCAACACGCACCTCCTGCTTCGGCGGGGTCACCTCGTACTTCGGGCAGCCCCTTTCAATGCCCAGATATCCCCTCATCTCGCGTGCAAGGCCCTCGGCGGACCACATATCCGGCCTGTTCGTATCGGAGTAGTCCACGGTTATTATACCATCCTCGTAGTCGTCCAGCTCCGCCTTCAGGTCGAAAAGTATGTCCTCTATCTCCTCAACCGTGAGCTTCTTCCCCACGAGGCGTTCAAGATCATCATGACGCACTTCGTACTTCGGCATGCTACACCCTCCAGACCTTCCTGGCACTACGCAAGTATGACAGCCGCTTCGAGTAGAACTCACGAATATCCTGGATGCCCAGCTCCATCATGGCGAATCGCCCTATTCCCAGACCCCACGCGATGACTGGCACGTGGATGTCAAATGGTTCCAGCAATTCTTCGCGGAACATGCCCGCCCCACCTATCTCCATCCACCCCTTCTCGGGGTGCTTGACGAAGAGCTCCACGGACGGCTCGGTGAACGGGAAGTATCCCGCCTTGAATTTTACTTTATCTGTTCCTGCAAACTCGCGGGCGAAGTCCTTCAGGAGACCCAAGAGGTCCCTAAACGTGATGTCGTCGGATAGGACCACGCCGTCCAGCTGGTTGAATTCTAGCAAGTGCTTGTAGTCGAACTCGTCGGGGCGGAACACGCGGGAGATGGTGAAGTACTTGCCAGGGATCTTCGGTTTGCTTGCCAGGAGGAAGGCAGAGAGGGCAGTAGCGTGGGAGCGGAGGACCAAGCGTTTTGCCTTCTCGTCGTCCCACTTGTAGCCCCAGGAACGCTCGTGCTGCTCGCGCACTCTCTTCACGAGCTCCTTTGGGATAGGGGCATACTTCTTGGGCGATTTGACGAAGTATATATCGTGTATATCCGCAGCGGGATGATCCTGCGGCATGAAGAGCGCGTTGGAATTCCAGAACATGGGGAGGACTATCTCACCTGGTTCCTCCTCCTGGAAGCCCAGAGCGTATAACCTATCCTTCACGCGGCGGAGGAACTCGTAGTATGGCTGCCTTTTACCGTAATACGCCTTGGGGACGGGAGACGTGACGTCGTAGACACGGAACTCTTTCTCCCTCCACGCACCGGAACGAAGTACCTCCGGCGTGATGGCATCAATAACGTCGTCGCGGACGTGGGGAAGCACATCTTTCAAGAGTTTCGTGGGCTCGGCATACCAGACGACGCTCTCTTCTGTAGTCACCAAGCCCCTGCGGTTGAGCACTTTATAGGATTCCTCGTCCAGGCAGTCCAGCGTGTCATAACATTCTTCCCAGGGGAACATAAACGTCTTTCCCCTCTCGGTGAGCGTGAGTTTCCCTTTCTTGAACTCCACAAGCCCCTCCTTTTTGAGAAGGCCAACAACACCGGAGAACTCTTCCTCCGTGACGGGAAGCTCGCTGATACTTTTTGGCCCGTCTTTCAGGGCATCGAGAATAGCGCGTTCGGGAAGTTTCCTGCCCACATACTGTTTCCCCTTTTCTGTATGAACGTAGCGTTTCCGTTCCTCGCGGACAAGACGGACAATGCCCTTGTTGGACAGGTACTGGAGCCCGCGCATGGCCTCTACTTCGGACAGGCCCGCGGACTTGGCAATCTCTGCAACGCTGCGCCTGGAATCGACATGGCGTATAACCTTCCGCTCAAGTCCGGAGAGAGAAAGCGCCAGACGTTCAACGTCCATGAGTTTCTTTTGGTTACCAGTGTTTAAAATTGGGACGGCATCACCAGCACCTCGCTCATCAAATTTTCTCCAATCCGACAGCAGTTAAATTTTTGCATATTACCGCTTTCTCAACAAATATTTCCATGCAGGAATTGCAAGAGCGACCGAAAGCACGCGGGGCAGGGTCTTCGAGATGGTCAGGACGGGCATTCGCTTCATTGTGTCTATCTCCTTTCGAACACGCCCGGCATCGGGGGATTCCTCGTGCAGGTGCGCGACGGGGAGGATATGGTATACGAGGTGCTCTCCGTAGCGAGAAATCCTAAAGTAATCGGGCACGTTCAACAACGCATTGGCTACCATCTTTGGATCGGCATCCTCGCCGCGTGCATACCGCCTTAACACATCAAAATACTCTTTCAACTCTCTGTGGCTCGCCAGAACTTCGTCCACGGCCTCGTCCGGCACAAAGCGGTATATGTGGTGCCGCTCGTGCTCGACGTAACGCCTCGTCACAATTGCCCTTGAAAGGGCTTCCGGCCCGTGAACCGTTAGAATGGCGGTCCAGGGATCGTAATCCATCTTGCCCACGGCTCTGGAGTCCGGGTCACGAACGTAGCGCACGCGGCCAGGGTCCATGCCCAAACGTGCTGCGAGTATCTGCTTGCTTCTGTTCGCGAAGGATTCGCTCTGGAGGTTCCGCTCCACCTCACGCACCTTGAAATCGGAGAAGTATAGCAGTTTTGCAAGGGCTTCGTCCTTTCTGGCCCGCCTGAACGCCTGGCGGTATACCCTGGAAAACGTCTTCAGATTACGCTCGTAGCTGCGAAGCACTTCGCGCCGGACCACGTGAAAAGAAGGGCAAGGGTGGTATTTAATCGTAGTCGAACTTCCACTCCCACATCCTTGAGGCCAAGGCGCCGTCGTACTTGATCTTCTCCAGTGCCTTCTCCGCGTGCTTCTCGTTCTCGTGAATCTCGTCCAGAACACCCTGGACCTTGTTGAGGAGACGTAGTTTACACTCGCCACAAAGCAGAGCACCGCTCCTGCAGTCGTGGTATATCTGCTGTAACTCCTTGTCATCCTCCGTGAACAGCGTGTGCCACTTGTAGACGGAGCAGATCTCGGGGTTGCCTCCCTTCTCCCTCTGCTCCTTGATGGTGGGTTGTCCGCCAGTGAAAGCGTTCATGATCTTCCTCTTGACCGTTTTCTCGTCGTCCGTGACGAAGATCGTGGATTCCGGCTTGCTGGCGCTCATCTTACCCGTGGGCCCGTCCAGACCGGGCATGAACTTTGAGAGAACAGTGGACGTCTTCTTGTAGCCGATCTTCTCAGCTATGTCCCTCTGTATCCTCCAGTAAGGGTCCTGGTCGATGGCGCAGGGGATGACAGGACGGTTCTTCTCAAAGAGCGTGGGGACGATTTGCAATGCAGGGTAAAAAACAAGGCCGATGCTCGTGTCGCCCCCGAAGCCAAAGACCGCACGAGCGACGGAGTAGTTGATCCTCCGGGCAACGACCACAGCTGCGTCGTAGAGGTGGTATATGTACTCCCTGTCGCGGAAGAGGAATGTCTTGTCAGGGTCAAAGCCCAGGGACGCGATGATACGCTCAACGGCGGCGACGCGTTCATCCACTTCCCTCAGGGAGTCCACTTTCTTTGCCAGATACTTCTCCTCGTCGGGAATCATGATGTAGAGGTTCACGTCGAAGGCCCTCTGCATCCAGCGCGTGAAGAGGAATGGGACGAGATGTCCGAAGTGCATGGGGCCCTTGGACGGGGCGATGCCCGTGTAGAGGAAGAACTTCTGCCCGGAGGCATACTCCTTCAACGCTTTATCAAAATCGCGGTGTGCGTAGAAGATTTGGCGGCGCAGGAACGGGTGCACATCCCCCACAAGTTTTCGGACTTCTTCCACCATCTCCTCGGTAATTCTATCCACGCCGAAGTATTCCAACAGTTTCTCATAGTCGATCTCACCCTCAACTTCCCAGGGCGTCACAACGAAATCATTGCCAAAGACGTTCACCTGCCACCTTCCTCACCGCAACAAAAACAGGGAAAGTGGATTTAAAGCAAGTGTGTTGAGAGAATGAGCGCCCGGGCCAGGACTCGAACCTGGGACCTGCCGGTTAACAGCCGGCCGCTCTACCAACTGAGCTACCCGGGCACCAACACCCCCAACAGCCCGGACGTGCGTGGGATCGAAGATCCCACCCGCGCTCGCGCGGCCAGAGAACCTGGCCCTGAGCTACCCGGGCACCAACGAGAAGGCATAGCAAATACGTGGAGTTATCCTTTAAACCCTTTTTGAGCGATGAGCTCCTCGACATCTGAAACGTCGGACACGCAGATCAGCCCGTCTCCGCAGTTGCCCTGCGGCACGACAACGGGGCCTTCGAACGCGGATGCCTTCTCCCGGACGTAGGAGACGGGGAGAATGGAGCCGTCTGGAGAAAGGTCGCCCGTGAACGCATACATCGATGGATCATAACCAAAAACCACGGAGAACATACCTGCATACGTGGCGAGGGCCACGGACCGCCCGTCAAGGTATTCCGGGGCACCGTGAACACGGATAAGAACGGATACGTCAGGGGATCTATACCTCTGTTTGAATACAGAGATTGCCGTCTGGACAGCCCTCTGGAAGGAATCGCCGTAAACGTGTCCGGCATCGATATAAACGCTGCCATCGCCGGGAACAGCACAGAATCGCAGGGGGACGAGCACGCCGGACACGCCGTCGTAGCCAAGGGCATTGACCGTCACGCAGTCCTCCTGACCGCTCGGAAAACTGGCAAGAAG
The DNA here is from genome assembly GCA_030445695.1 of Candidatus Iainarchaeum sp. GTDB lineage: Archaea > Iainarchaeota > Iainarchaeia > JAADDC01 > JAADDC01 > SZUA-1452. Next base: position 15,486 of record JASUTF010000010.1, on the reverse strand, counting down.
AACGAGAAAGGACGCTCCGAGGAGCACATACCACCACAGGCGCATGCAATCACCATGAATGGGCGGGCACCTGCGGGTGGACGGACACCGACAGCCCCGCCACCCTACCGGCTACCCTCCGGCCTGCAACCCTGCCAGCATGACCGGACCGGGCCACGGTTGCTCCCTTCCGGGCCTGGCCGATTCACCCGGCCCGACCACCCGGCAGGACAGGCCTTCGTCGGTCACCGGCAGGGCAACGGAGCGCGGAAATCCGCCGCCCCGCAGGCATCGGCCCCGGCATAAGCGGATTTCCGGTTACAGGGGACCGCTAACCCCCCGGCCTGCCCGCCCAGTAGATTATGCACCTTCGTCGTTAAAAACGTGGGCTCACACGTTAATTATACATAACGATATTTTTGAAACATTTCCCGAAATATGAACGGAAAGCAGTTATACATAACCGGCAATCGTCCAATGCCCGCAGGGAAACCTATTTAAATAAGGAAAGCACAAATTTACACGGGAGTTGGCCCGATGAAAGAGCCTCGAGAGGTGAGTAAAGGTGAAGTCACTTGTTGAAGATGCGCTGAGAAAGAATGCACCTGCACCCGCAAAAACGGAGGAATTTGGACAGCCCAGAATTGTTGTTATTGGTGCTGGGGGCGCAGGGAACAATATTGTTAACAGGATTGCCCAGATGGGCGTTAAAGGCGCCGAGCTGATCGCTATAAACACGGACAAGCAGCACCTCGCCATGATATCTGATGATATCACGAAGATACTTATCGGGAGCAGCGTCACAAGGGGTCTCGGCGCAGGTGGAAACCCCGAGATAGGTCGCAAGGCAGCAGAGGTCTCCCGCCAGGCACTGGAGCAGGTAATAGAAGGAGCTGACCTTGTCTTCATACTGGCAGGCCTCGGTGGCGGTACAGGTACCGGCTCTGCTCCCGTTGTTGCACAGATAGCCAAGGAGCAGGGAGCCATTGTCGTGTCCATGGTCACATACCCGTTCCGCCTCGAGAGGGCAAGGATGCAGAACGCAGATGAGGGTCTGAACGAGCTGGCAAAGCACTCCGACACGATCATCGTCATAGACAACAACCGCCTCGTGGAGCTCGTCCCCAACCTGCCGCTCAACGATGCCCTAAAGGTGGCAGACGAGGTCATTGCGAAGACCATTCAGGGCCTCACCGAGACCATTACCCAGCCATCTGTGTTCAAGAACATTGACTTCGCCGACGTCCGCGCGGTCATGGGCTCAGGAGGACTCTCGGTGATATCCGTCGGCGAGGGTCGCGGCGTGAACAAGATCCACGACGTCGTGGACGATACTCTAAAGAACGCGCTGCTTGACGTGGACGTCACCGGCGCGACAGGTGTGCTGATCCACATCACAGGTGGACCGGACCTCACGCTGGGTGAGGCAGCGGCGGTCGGTGAACTGCTGACGGAGCAGGTAGACCCGAGGGCAACGGTGGTCTGGGGTGCAAGAATTGACCCGAGCTTCCAGGACCGCATCCGCGTGATCGCCATCTTCACGGGCGTGACGTCCCCGTTCATCCGCAGTCCGGTCGGGGAATCGTCCACAGCGCGGTCCGGCATCTATGGCATAGAAGAGGAAATTCCGGGGCTTGAGTACATGCGCTGAGGGCCACTCCCGGCCCTTTTTCTATTTCTGATCACACGAACCAAGGCAGGATGTTTATCACAAGTATTGTTACGGTGAGCCAGAGAACCGCGCGATAGAGCCGTTCTGCCCCCAGGGAGCCAAGAACGTCCCTGTATATGAAACCGCCGTCCAGCGGCGGGAGGGGCAGCATGTTCACCAGGCCGATCATGAAGTTCAAGAACGCCACCCATGTCAGAAGGGACAGGAGGAACGAGAGGGCATGATACCAGAACGGGAGGGGCGTTTCGTACGCGTTCTCAACACCTTTGATGCCCAGATAGCCCGAATTCGTCGTGACGGTTACGTTCAGTTCCTCGCCGCCCCGGAGGACAAGAAGGGGCAAAGATACGTTTGCCTCTTCCTCCTGCAAGGGAAGAAGCATATCCATAAACTGGTTTACGCAATTTACCTCAACACCGTTTATCTCCACTATGACGTCGCCCGGCTGGAGCACGCCGTGGGCGGAGGACTTGATGTATTTGCCCCCCACCTCCAGCGTCTCCGGAACGTCGAGGATGCGAACACCCATGGAGTGTGAGCAGTCGTAACGGGTTAGATAATCAGCAAGGGGCAGCGATGCCACGAGGAGAAGTGCAAAGAGGGCGAAAACGAGAAGGTTTGCCACGGGTCCCGCAGAGAGGACACGGACCCGGGAAAGAACGGGGGCCCTGCGAAAGACGGACTCCTTGGGCTCCACGTATGCGCCTATGGGAAGAAGACCCACGGTTATGACCCCTCCGCTCTCCACGGGGATGCGCTCACGCAAGGATACCACGCCATGGGCGCCCTCGTGAACGAAGAGAGCCACGATCAGGGCGACGATCCCCTCGACCAGGGGAATCTGGAAGCCACCCACACTAACACCAGGGAGAGCGGGAGCAATGCCGGGGGAAGGGCGGACACCAGAGAGATACCCATGAACGATAGCCAGTGCGGAACTCCCCACAAGGAGAAGTGCGTAACCGCCGAAGCCCAGGAGCGTTACGACAAGTAGGTTGGCTAGGGAAGGACCGATAAGAGAAGTGCCGCCACCAATTGCAGGAAGGAGGAGGAAGAGAAAGGAGACGTAAATGAAGAAAAATGCTAAGGACTCCTTTCGGTGCCTGATGAACTTATACGCGAGTAAGGGCCCCACGACGAGGGTAAGGGCAACGTCACCGTAAAGAGACCAGTCAAAAACCGTGGAGAGGCGGGTGATCATGCGCACAAGTCCGTCCCAGGGCCACATGTAGAAAACGTTCGGTCGCGTCTTCCTTATTCTGGCAGCTACTGGAATGGACAGGACAACGAAAAGCAAAACCCATAGAAGCGCGCTCACTCCTTTCTCCTCCAGCTCAGCTTCACGACGTCGCCCAGCGTGATGGTGGCGCCCTCCTCATCGAGGGGGAGCTCGACCTCGTCCTCGGAGATCTCCTCGAAGAGCTGGATGCCCAGCAGTTTCTCGAGCTTCCGGGCAAGGCCATCGGTGGGGGTGAGTTCTCCTTCCTCGATCTTGTGCAAATATCCCTCCCGCACGCGCAGCCGCTTTGCCAGATCCTCTATGGACATTCCGAGACGCTCGCGGCCCTCCCGTATCCTGCGGCCGTAGTCGTCTACGAGAACCACCTCTTTTTCCTCACCTTCCTGGCGCGGAACCCTTTTTCTCGTCTCGCTATGCTCACGGACCTTACGGATAATCACTCCCCGCTCCGCGCACTCGGCACAGGCCACGAGACGGGCCCCCTCGATCTCAACAAGGTATCCCCAAGAAATCTCGCGCCCGCAGATCTCGCAGTGCATATCCTTAAAAGAAAGACCAAGGTTATATAGCATTGATGGTTGAGAGCGAGAGCAGGGATGAAAGGGACTCCCTCGAGTCGTATCTGTTCAAACTGCAGGAAGAGCTGAAGGCGTTGCGATCAGAGAGGGCAAAGCTGGAGAGCCACACTTTCCTCCTGCAGAAGAAGTACGTTGAACTGAAAAGGGAGTATGATCGGCTCGTGCAGCCGCCGCTAATGGTGGGCACAGTAGTAGACGTCCTTCCCAACTACCAGGCGGTTGTAAAGAACTCCAACGGGGTTACATTCCTGGTCAACGTCCTCTCCTCCGTCTACGACTCGCTGAGGCCGGGCCAGCAGGTGGCCCTGTCCCAGCAGACGCTCGCCGTCGTTGGGATCCTCCCAGAACAGAAGGACGAGCGTGTACGTGCATTCGAGATCATAGAGAGGCCAAACGTCACATACAAGGACATCGGTGGCCTCGAAGACGTGATACAGGAACTCAGAGAAGTTGTGGAACTGCCTCTGAAGAAGCCCGAGGTCTTCAAGCAAATGGGTATCCAGCCGCCGAAAGGAGTCCTCCTCTACGGTCCGCCCGGGACGGGTAAGACGCTCCTGGCAAAGGCAGTGGCCCACGAGACAAACGCGACGTTTATCCACGTGGTCGGATCTGAGCTCGTCCGCAAGTTCATAGGAGAGGGGGCAAAACTGGTCAGGGACCTCTTCAAGCTGGCAAGGGAGAAGGCACCGTCCATCATATTCATAGACGAGATCGATGCCATAGGTGCTGTAAGAACGGAGGCCCTCACGGGGGGAGACAGGGAAGTTCAGAGGACGCTCGTGCAGCTGCTTGCGGAGATGGATGGTTTCCGGCCGCTTGAGGGCGTTGCAGTTATTGCAGCCACGAACCGCATAGACATTCTCGACCCGGCACTGCTGCGCCCCGGCCGCTTCGACAGGGTTATAGAGGTGCCCCTGCCGGACGAGAAGGCACGCTACGAAATCCTCAAGGTCCTGACAAGAAACGTGAAACTCTCCAAGAGCGTCGATCTGCGGAAGATAGCCAAGATCACGGCGGGTGCGTCCGGTGCAGACCTCAAGGCGATAGTTACAGAGGCGGGAATGCTGGCAATAAGAAGGGGACACCGCAGCATCACGGAGAAGGACATCAGGGACGCCATGGAGAAGATCAAAAGAACGAAGGTAGAAAAAGGGCCTGAGCACATATATCTTTGATGGGCGTCGCATTGGGGGACATCATCCCCAGACACGATATTCCGCTCGATGAGCTGCGGGCAAAGAAGATCGCACTGGACGCTTACAATGCGCTCTATCAGTTTCTATCGGCCATCCGACAGCCGGACGGTACGCCCCTCATGGACAGGAAGGGGAGGATCACATCCCACCTTTCAGGACTTTTCTACCGTACAATAAAGCTTATGGAGCTGGGGGTGCAGCCGGTATACGTGTTCGACGGAACGCCTCCCGAACTCAAGATGCGAACGATAGAACAGAGGAAAGCCGCCCGGGAGGAGGCAGAAAGGAAATGGGAGGAGGCGCTGGAGAAGGGGGACATAGAGGAGGCGAGAAAATACGCACAGGCAGCCCACCGCCTGACTAAAGAAATGGTGGAAGATGCAAAGCGGCTCCTGGATGCCATGGGAGTCCCCTACGTGCAGGCACCTTCCGAAGGTGAGGCACAGGCGGCATACATGGCTGCAAAGGGAGATGTATGGGCCTCCGGTTCACAGGACTACGACTCGCTCCTCTTCGGGACACCACGCCTCATAAGGAACCTGACGATCGTGGGGAAAAGAAAACTGCCCGGAAAGGATGTTTACGTGGACGTCCCGCCGGAGAAGGTGGAACTCGAAGAGGTCCTGAGAACGCTGGGCATCGACAGGAGAAAGCTCGTGTGGATCGGCATACTCATTGGCACGGACTTCAACGAAAAGGTGCCGGGAATAGGGCCGAAAAGGGCGCTGGCCCTCGTGAAAGAGTACGACTCGCTGGAAGAGATCTTCAAGGCCATCGGCTACCGGCCTAACTTCGACTGGATAGCGGTGGAACGCATATTCCTTGAGCCGGACGTCACGGACGACTACAGGATAGCATTCAGGAGGCCAGACCGAGAAAAGATCTTTGAAATCCTCGTGGAGGAGCACGATTTCTCGCCCGAGCGTGTGGAAAGGGCCGTGCAGCGTTTAGAGGAGGCAACACCCGCTAGCGGCGCCCAGACATCCCTCGACGCGTGGTTCGGCTAGAAGGCGGGGGCAGGGGCTGGAGGAACATGAAAAGGAGTTCATAGACGCCGTATGCGGCCAGCCCCACCGATGCGGCCACGAGGAGAATGGAGAGCAGGTGGAACGTAAGGACATCCTGCCCCTCCGCCACCGCAAGCGAGATGATTGCGAATACGAACAGCACCACACCCACGAACACGGATGCCATCCCCCGGGCAATCTTCCTGTTGAAATCGCGGGGGAAGCCGGAGAACGCTGTAAACTCCTCTGCATATTTCGTCATAACGGCGTAAATCGCCATAACAATCCCCGCAAGAGGGCTGGCGGCAAGCAGGTATCCGATGACATATATGGGCAGGGCGAGGTGCGGGTACTCAGAAGCTGCGTAGCCCATGAGATACGTGACGGCAACGATGGCCATGGCGTATTCCACGATCCTCTGCGTCTTCTTCTCCACGAGCAGTGTGAACGCGGGGGATGTTGCCCTCCCCTGAACGGACGGGAACAAACGGAAATAGGGGGAGAGCCGCTCGGCGAACCTGAAAACGGAGTCGGGAACAATACGGAGTAGAATGCTTTCGATGTCCTCTTCTCTGCGGAATATGAGTCCGCTAATCGCCGTGCTCAGAACGATAAGCGCAAACGTGGCGCCCATCAATTCGGAAGCGGCGGCAGGAATGGCGGCCGCCTGCGTTGATGTCAGTCCGAAGTAGTTGAGTATGTGCGGATCTGAAAAGTTGATGGCCTGAACTGCAGCGGCGGTAAACAGGGAGAACTCACCGAGGGGAAACATGATGATGGCCAGCTTCGCAGAACGGCGCGGCTCCAGACCAAAGAGGGGACCGAAGAGGAAGAGGGCAATACGCTGGAGCAGAATTATTCCAAGACCTGCCAGGAACAGCTTAACGGCCAGGGGGCCAAAGGTGATGGAATACTTAAGGCCAAGGGCAGTGAAGAATATGACAACAAAGAGTTTCCGGAAACCGGCCAGTTCCTCCTCGATACGCTTGGCGTGAACCGTTTCCGATAGAAGCATCCCCACAAAGAACGCGCCGAGGAGCGGGGACATACCCACATAGCTCACGCCATAGGCAAAGAGGAGCAGAAGGGCAAAGGCGTAGAGGGAGAAGTGTTCCGGCTTTCCATACACCATAACGAAGTGGAGTAACTTCTTGGAAAGGCGGCTCCCGATTACAAACAGAATAAAGAGAACGACGAAGGAGTTGAGCAGGATCTTGCCCACAGATATTCCGCCCTCCCCGCCGAGCAGGTATCCGATCACGAACACGGAAAAGATGTCCTCCAGAATAAGCATGGCCATGGCGATCTGCGCCTCAAGGGCGCTCTGCCAGTGCTTCTCCAATATAATCTGAGAAATGATGGCCGTAGACGAAACGGCCAGGGACGCTCCGAAAACAATTCCCAGAAGTGTTGGAAGCCCCATCAGCCGGGCAGCCAGGAAGCCGAGGGCAAACCCGATACCGCTCTTAACGGGCGAGAGGAAAAGGGCATATGCACCGGCACGGCTGAACTTCTTGAAACTTATCTCAAGACCCATGTAGAAGAGCAGAAGAAGCACGCCGAGCTCTGATAAATAATCTATGAGGGTCTGGTCCGTTACTATGCCCAGACCGCTGGGCCCCATGGCGATTCCCGTGATCAAGTAGCCGATGACCCTGGGGAGGCCGATACTGGAAACAATACTACCGACAAGTAGTGAAATGAATGCGAGGAATCCGAACCGGAAAAACGCAGCGTTCACAGGGCCGTTTTCCATCAGATATATATGCGCAAACAAAAAATATAAAGCGTGCAGAACGACCCGTTTTTAACCGTCACTTCACAGTAAAATATTCGCTGCGCAGGTATTCAAGGGTTGGAAAGTACAATGGGGAATGCGGCCGAGCGAAGGCGAGTGCCGCATACACCGTCGGCCACCATGAAATGGTGCGGGGGTGCCCGAGCGGCCAAAGGGGGCGGACTCAAGATCCGCTGGCTGAGTGCCTTCCGGGGTTCGAATCCCCGCCCCCGCACTCCCTTGTGAATTTCCCGTAAAACAATTACCACCGCGGCGTTGTCCTACCCTGCTTAAATGGGCTTAAACGCCAATTTTTACGTATGCAACGAGTATACGTAGGTGGAAGACGGCTCACGCTCATCACGTACCCCGACTTCTCATTCCGCGACGAGTGGTCCGGACTATACGATCTGGACGAAAAAGTAATGGACTACATTGCTGTGAAAACGAAGTGGGGGTGGGCAGCGCCGGAGAACGCAATTCCAGAGAAAACGGTGTACGGAACGGGGGGTATTACGTTCCACCACGACGTGAACGGGCACCCCGTGCGTGTAGAGCTCACGATAAGAAAACATCCGCACAGAGGATCAGAACTGGAATGGATAGAGATTCGGGTGGACGGATCCGATGAGAACGAGCTGGAGCTCGGGGTGTGTGGCAGACACGCCTACGATGATCAATGTGGAGACGTAGAGATAATCGGGGATGAGTGGAAATACGTGAAGGCAGGAAGGAATAGCATACTCATAACCCCGGACAACGGAGAACCGAGTGCGAACGATCTCGGTCAAAGAGTGCACAAACAGGGGGAGAAAGAATATTTAATACGCGTGATACGCGTTCCGTTCAGGGAAGGGGCAAAGATTGACGTCCGCAGAAGCCCCACACGGCTGGTCAGGACGGTATCAACTGCGAATGCATCATTCCACTCCGACTCCGACCAGTGGAACGAACTCTACAGGAGGGCAAAGGCCACCATACGAATTCTGACAAAGCGAAGGGGCTGGTACGCGGGTCTCCCTTGGTTCGTCCAGTACTGGGGGAGGGACACGTTTATATCCGTGCCTGCCCTTGTCAGAGAGGGATACGCACCCCTCGTGAAGAGAACGCTCCTCGACTTCCTCTACAGCAAGGTAGATGGCGAAATTCCGCGTCTCATAAGGGAAAACGGCGTGCCCGAATTCGGGAGCATCGATACAAACCCGCTCTTCCTCAACGCAGTGATCCCATACGTCAACCTCTCCGGGGACTACCGTTTCGTATCGGAGAACCTGACGGACATTGTGGAGGCCCTGCTCTGGCTCTATGACACGGAGAACATCCCGCCAAAGAGCAGAGGAAAGGATACGTGGATGGACACGCTCGAGATAAGGAGGTATCCTGTTGAGGTCATGGCCTACATCGTAAACGCCGTAAGGGGCCTCGCAGGGCTCGGTGCGATCCCATCCGAGATGTACACGGAGATCAAGGATCTCTGGGAGAGAGAAAAGAGAAAATACCTGATGGAAAGGAGCGCCAACATACTGCTCGCCTCTGTTTACGGGCTCATTCCACCGGAAGAGGCGCTGGAGCTCGCAAGGGAGTGGAAACTAATCGACGAGCAGGGAGTAAAGACATGGTCGCCGCTGGAGGCGGAATACGATCCAAAGGGGTACCACACGGGGGCAATATGGGGCCTGACGACGGCGGCAGGCATGTATGTGGCAATGGAGGCAGGCGACTGGGATATCGCTTTGAAACTTCGCGACGCTCTGCTGAAACGGGCAAAATGGACCCACTTCCTGGACGAGGTATGGGATGCAAGGACAGGAGAACCACTGGGAGCCGATGTGCAGCTCTGGTCGGCGTCCCTCATCATAAGGGCAATAGATGAGGTCATGGTCAACAAAAGGATGATCCCGCCAGACGTGAGCAAGATCAGAAGAATAAGGTGGGAAAAAGGGGGTATGAAGCACATAGCCATCGGTTAAATCACCACTGGAGGGGGGTAACAGTCCGAAGATCGGAAATAAAAGGGGAGAAGTTTCAATATTGCGGTAGGGGGCGAGGATAGACATGAGAGTACTGATGATTGGCTGGGAGTTTCCACCGTTTTTCAGTGGTGGACTGGGAGTCCACGCATACTATCTGACGAAACACCTCGCCCCGAAAGGCGTGGAACTCCTCTACGTCATGCCCTACAAGGGCGTGAAGGTTTCTGCCCCCTGGCTGGAAATTCTGCAGGTCCCCGTGGAGGGGGACATCGGCCCCTACCTGCAGGTCCTGGGTGACGGCTCATTCAAGACCGCCTTCGGGGAGGACAAATACCCCGCGGATCCCGTGGAAGGTGCAAAGAAGTATGCGAAGAACGTCGTGCGTGCTGTGCTCGAATACATCAAGATAACGGGGAAGAAGTTCGATCTTATCCACGCGCACGACTGGATCACGTTCCTGGCCGGCATACAACTCAAGGAAGTGCTCGGAATCCCCCTCGTGGTCACGTTCCACTCCACTGAGTATTCGAGAACCGCAGACCGACCGTATGATAAAATACTGGAAATCGAGAAGGCCGCCATAAATGCAGCAGACAGGATTATAGCCGTGTCCAACAAGTTTAAACAAGAGCTTGTGGAACGCCTGGGAGCGGATCCGGAAAAGATAGACGTGGTGTTCAACGCCATAGATACGGAACCGTTCGAAAGGGTGAAGCTCTCGGACATAAAGAAGAACCACCCCATCGTCCTATTCTTCGGCCGTTTGACTTTCCAGAAGGGTCCCGAGTTCTTCCTGCAGGCAGCCAAGCTTGTCTCAGAGGTAATGCCGGAAGTACGCTTCATAGTTGCGGGAAAGGGGTTCCTCCTCCCGTCACTCATACAGCAGGCGGCACAGATGGGTATTGCGGATAAGGTAATCTTCCTGGGCTACGTGCCGGAGGAGAAGAAGGCACTGCTCTACAGATACGCGGATGTCTATGTGATGCCCTCTGTTTACGAACCGTTCGGCATAACCGCGCTGGAAGCGATGGCTGCGGGGACGCCCGTCATCGTTTCCAAAAACGCGGGTGTAACAGACCTCGTAAAACATGTGCTCACAGTGGACTTCTGGGACACGCACGAACTGGCGAACAAGATCATCTCTGTCCTCCGTCACCGCCCCCTGCGGAAAGTACTCGCAAAGAACGGATACATGGAGATAAAGAGATACACGTGGGACTCTGCCGCGGAACTGACGCTCAGAACGTATAAGAGGGTGCTTAAATGACGTCCATAGCGTTTTACTTCCAGGTCCACCAGCCGTTCCGGCTGAAGAAGTTCTCGTTCTTCGACAAGGAGGACGACCCGTGGAAGCGTTACTTCAACCACGAGAAGGATGAGAAGATCTTCCGGCGTGTGGCGTCCAAGTGCTACTTCCCCACGAACGAGATTATCCTTCACCTCATAGAGGACACAGACGGGAAGTTCCGCGTCTCGTTCTCGCTGACAGGGACGTTCCTTGAGCAGGCGGAGATGTACGAACCGGAGATCATAGAGTCGTTCAGGGAGCTCGTGAAGACAGGAGCAGTGGAAATAATGGATGAAACGTATTACCACTCCTTCGCATCGCTCTGGGACGTGGACGAATTCAAGGAGCAGGTAGAGCTCCACAGAAAGAAGATCTGGGAGCATTTCCGCGTCCGCCCAAAGGTGTTCAGGAACACGGAGGGCCTCTTCTACAACGAGTTGGGCAAGATCCTCGAAGATATGGGGTACATAGGCGTTGTCGCAGAGGGTGCGGACCGCGTTCTGGGGTGGAGAAGCCCTAACTACATATACAAGCCGGTTGGCTCGAACATAAAGCTCCTGCCGAGGAACTACCGCCTCTCGGACGACGTGGGCTTCCGCTTTGCAAACCCGAACTGGGAAGAGTATCCCCTCACCGCGGACAAGTATGCTGCGTGGTTGAAGGCGTCCGGGGGCGACGTGATCGGCCTGTTCATGGACTACGAAACGTTCGGAGAGCATATGTGGCCGGTAACGGGCATCTTCGAGTTCCTGAAGGCACTCCCATACAAGGTGTTTGAGAATGGCATGGACTTCGTAACGCTCTCAGAGGCGTTTGAGCGATACCCCGTCAGGGACGAGCTGAACTACGACCCGCCCGTGACGTGGGCTGACCTGGACAGGGATCTGAGCGCATGGCTCTCCAACGAACTCCAGTGGGCCGCGTTCAACAAGATAAAAGAGCTGAAGCAGTTCGTCCAGCAGGTGAACGACCCGAAAATGACGCACATCTGGCGTCTGCTGCAGACCTCCGACCACTTCTACTACATGTCCCTCAAATACAATCAAGACGGGGACATACACGCATACTTCCGCAACGAGGCCTTTGAGACGCCCTACGATGCGTTCATCTCGTACATGAACACGCTGCAGCACTTCGAGGATCTCCTCGTCGAAAGGATCAAGAGCGAGCGAGGTGGAGCGCCCGCTCAGCAGCAGTGACGTAAGCATGTATCAGCTCTTCCCAGTCCGCCTTCTTCGCCATGTGCTTTGCCTCTATCTTCCTCTCAAGGCGTTCGCGACGTGGCATCGTCAAGAACCAGTGCATCACGTCCGCAAGCTGGCGGACAAACTCGGGGTCGGGGACGCCACGACGGGGCAGGACGGAGATGGCGGATCTCCTTGCAAACTCACCGTACTCGCGGAGGATGAACTGGCCAAACCCTGCAACATCCGTCGTAATGGCAGGGACGCCCCAGGCGGCGGTTTCAAGCGGTGTATATCCCCACGGCTCGTAGTATGACGGGAACACGCCGAGGTGCGTTCCAACAACCATATCGTAGTAGGACAGCCCAAGAAGCCCGTCTCCCGGGGAGAGGTACGCCGGGTAGTAGATAACTTTAACGGGGTCGTCCGCAGCGTTGTTCAAACCAACCTCGCGGAGACGACGAACCAGGAAATCATCAGGGGACGTCATATGCGTGGATATCGGTGCAAAACCACCCTTACGCTGCTTCAGGGTGAGTATGAGCCGGCGAACATCATACGTAAAGTGTTCGTCAAAAACGTGGTGGTCAGGCGTCTCCCCCGTCGCTATGGCGCGCAGCAGACGCTCGCGGAAGTTCGGGAGGTAGCTGTCCAAGTAGTCCTCGATGGCACGGAACGCAGAAAGGTTCTCCAGAACTTCGGGGTTCACGCGGTAGCCCTCGCGTGCCACGAAGAAGAAGAACACCAGATTCTTCGGACTGCCTTCCTTCTTCAGACGCTCGTTCAGCAAGGCAAGGGCGTCTATGAGAACGTCAATCCCCTTCACTCGGACGTCGTAGCGGCCAGAGAAGAAAAAGTAAAGCGTTTTGTCCACGTCGATGTTGTAGTATGGGGAGAAATAACCCAGAACAAATTCGTTGATCTTCTTCTCGTTCTGTACGTGGAGGTATGAGAGTTCCTCCATGGGCGGAATGATCTGCATGTCCAGCCCGTTCGGCAGGACAAGGTCCGGCTTTCTGCCCAGTATGAACTCGGCCTCACGGGCAGTAACCTCGGAAACAGTTGTAAAGACGTGGACGTTCTGTGCAGAGGCCTTTTCCATGAGGTGCTTCGCCTCAATGCTGTGCTTGTATGCCAGTTCGTCGGGATTTCCGCTCCCAGAGTCGATCATGGAGTAAAGGTCGTACCCGCTGTTCGCCAGAACGCGACCGAGCATCGTGGCATGGGTGTGGAAGATCGTCGGTATCTCGGGGGCGTGCTTTCTAAGGTAGAGTAGGGCTGCTCCGCTTAGCCACTCGTGGAAGATCGCCACGGAACCGGGATCGCCCCTGAGCAGCTTTTCGAGGAAGATGCCCGCAGCGTAACCCCACGCCACGGGAACGTTGAACCAATCATCCGCACGTAGAGAATCAACGCCATACCACTCCCAGTAATGATACTTTATATCGTTGAGGCGCTCCAGAACCTTCCCAGGGTTTATGAGAACTGCCTTTGGCTTCCCTGGGACGAGCCAGGAGCCGTAATGAACCTCCGCACCGGCCGCCTCTGCCGCTTCGATGGCGGGCATCATGGTGTCGGGGGGCGTCTCCTCCACAAACTCCCGCGGGGACTTTCGGGGATCGTAATAGCCCACCGCGAGGTATGGCTTGAAAAGAGAGACCATGAGCCGTGACTTCGATGCGAGAACGGTGTGTATGCCACCTACCTTGTTTCCCACTTCAAAGGACACTTCTACGAGCCGCACGATAATAGAACGTTGCGGATGTTAAAAAGGCGGGTAGGACAACAGAACAGTGGTAAAAGTGAAGAGAAGAGGAGGGAACGCCGGGGCTGGGATTCGAACCCAGGCGGGGTTGCCCCCATCGGATCTCGAGTCCGACGCCTTAACCACTCGGCCACCCCGGCAACAGCGAAACCCTGCGCAGCAGATTCATATTGAACGGACTGTTTTAAACAGATGCTACCAGAGTTCTACGTGCCACGGTTCAGCATCATCATTCCCACCTACAAGGAGCTAGGCACGATCCCGGAGAACATAAAGAAACTGTATGCCCAGAGCAGGGACGTGGAGTTTCTGATAGGCCCGGAGGCGGTTCCTGACGATGAACTAAAGGTACTCGAAGAGATGGCTAGAAAATACCCTATAAAGCTCCGTGCTCACAGAGAGAAAATGGGTAAGGTAAAAAAGCTGAACGAGCTCATCGGCCTCGCTTCTGGAGACATTTTCGTGTTCCTTGACTCAGACGCGACCGTGGAGAACGAAACGCTCCTGCAGGACATAGAGAAGGCGCTCGAAAGGGGAGATTTCGGCTCCGGGATAATAAAAATAAGGGGAAACTCCATAACGCAGAGGTGCGCACGGATCGACTACCTAAACACAAACGTGACCCTGCACCTGCAGCAGAAGTTCCGTTTCTCCTCCGGTCTTAACGGCGCGTTCATATTCGCGAAGCGTGAAGTCGTGAGGAAGCTCAACGGCTTTGCCCGGCTCATTGTGGAGGACGTGGATTTCGGCATAAGAGCATCTGCAGCCGGTTTTCGGCCCGTGTTCATTCCCAAGCACTGCATAACAACCGATGCCCCGGAAACGTGGTACAAATGGTACAAGCAGCGGAAGAGGTGGTATATAGGCGGGGCGCAGGCAGTACTGGTGCATCTGAAGACGCTGATAAGGAACATAATCCCGGTGGGCGTGCAGGCACTTGCCTACGCACCGGCTGGCCCGATATACACCGCCCTCCTGCTGCTCCCGAACAGGTATATGGAAAAGCTCGTAGCCGTTTTCCTATCCACGCTGACCGTGTTCTTCCCGGCAACGCTCTACCTGTTCTACGCGGGTCTTGTATACCTTGCGGCAAAATACTTGGCGCTATACCTGGCAGGATACGTGGCCCTGCTCCTCTGGGTCGCATACTGGAGGGAGCGCTTTAATTTTACGGAAATAAAGCTGCTCAGAGACGTGACGATATACTACACGGTATACGTGCCGATTTCTTTCCTCATAGTCGTCGGTGCTGTGCTCTACACGCTCTACAGAAGGGGAAAGATAGAGAGAGTGGATAACTGGATTGTGTAAACGTTAAAAACGCTTCCACACGCCCCTTTTAACTTCTTCTGGCGATTCTGAAAACATGCCCCGCAGAGTAAAAATAATAGCAACCATCGGACCGGCATCAGCCAACGAGGAGATCATGAGGAGAATGCTCGAGGCGGGAATGGACGCCATGCGGATCAACATGAGCCACGGGGACTACGAAGAGCACCAGCCAAAAATAGACATATGGAGGGAGATCGCCCCGAACAAGCCCGTAGTTCTCGACCTTACGGGCCCATCTATCCGTACCAAGGTGGAAGAAGTCATAACCGTTAAGAAGGGCGACGTTGTAGTCATAGGGAAGGACTTTGAGACAAACAGGGATATTTCAAGCACCGTGGTGCCCGGAGATGTAGTGCTAATAGACGACGGAGCGGTGAAGCTCGAAGTGGAGGCAGTTAACGGCAAAAACGTTGAGTGCACGGTCATAGAGGGTGGAACGATAAAGAACAACAAGAGCGTCAACGTGCCGGGCGCAGAAATCCCCTACGACGTGCC